>NZ_JBEOWY010000005.1:0-244530 GCF_040296285.1 Kitasatospora sp. NPDC002227 | reverse complement strand
TTGAACAGGCCGGCGGTCAGCCAGGCGGAGGTGACGCCGCCCTGGGTGATGGTGTCGGCGAGTTCGGTGACGCCGAGGCGTCCGGCGGGGGCGAGCACCACGGTGCCGCCGGCGAGCAGGGGTGCCCAGAGTTCGTAGGTGGAGGCGTCGAAGGCGGTGGGCGAGTGGACCAGGACGCGCTCGTGTGCGTCGCCCGCGAAGGTGCCGCCGAGGGCGAGGTCGACCACGGAGTGGTGCGAGACGCCGATGCCCTTGGGTACCCCGGTGGAGCCGGAGGTGTGCATGACGTAGGCCAGTTGGGCTGCGTCGATGGTGAGTCCGAGGTTCTCCGCGGTCTCCGGGCCGACGGAGAGGACGGTCAGCCCGTTCAGTGCTTCGTGCGCGGCGTCGGTGACGGCCAGGGTGGCTCCGGCGTCGGCGAGGACGGCGCGCAGGCGTTCGGCCGGCTGGGCCGGGTCCAGCGGAACATATGTTCCGCCTGCCTTGAGGACGGCGAGCAGAGCGATCACCAAGCGGAATGAACGTTCATTCAGCACCGCTACCGGCGTCTCTGGCCCGACGCCCGCCTCGACCAGCCGCAGTGCCAGCCCGTTCGCCCGGGCGTTCAGCTCGGCGTACGTCAGCTCCGTCGAACCCGCCACCAGCGCCACCGCCGAAGGCCTCAACGCGACCTGCGCCTCGAACAGTTCTGGCACCGAGCCCGACGGCAGCTCCGCCACCGGCCCGGCCCAGCCGGTCAGCAGCTGTTTCCGCTCCGCCGCGGTGAGCACCCCCGCCGCGCCGACCAGCGCGGCCGGATCGGCGGCCAGCTGGTCGAGCAGGCGCAGGAACCGGTCGAGCAGGGCCCGTGCCTCGGCCGGGCCGAAGGCGTCGGGCTGGTGGTCCAGCCGCAGTTGGAGGCCCTCGCCCGGGGTGATGGCGAGCAGCAGCGGGTAGTGGGCGCTGTCCACGTCCTCGATCAGGTGGACGCTGGTGGCGCCGCTCGGGTCGGCCTGGTCCAGCGCGGACGGGTCGGGGTAGTTGCCGTACACCGTGACGGTGTCGAACAGGCTGCCCAGGCCGGCCAGTTGCTGGATCTCGGTGAGGCTCAGGTGCTGGTGGTCGAGCAGCGCGGACTGCTCGTGCTGCAGGCGCAGCAGCAGTTCGCCCCAGCTCTCGGCCGGGTCCAGCCGGACCCGGACGGGCACGGTGTTGATGAGCAGGCCGACCATCCGCTCCACGCCCGGCAGGTCGTGCGGGCGGCCGGAGACGGTGGTGCCGAACAGCACGTCGGAGCGGCCGCTCAGCCGGGCCAGCAGGACGCCCCAGGCGGCCTGGAGCAGGGTGTTGAGGGTGACGCCGTACCGGCGGGCGGTGCGGGTGAGGCCCTCGGTGAGCGCCGGGGTGAGTTCGGTCTTCACGCGCAGCGGCAGCTGCGGGGTGGCGGTGGCCCGGCCGGGGGCGAGCAGGGTGGGCTCCTCGGCGCCCGCCAGGGCGGCCGACCAGGCGGCGCGGGCGCCGGCGGCGTCGCGCTCGGCGATCCACCGCAGGTACTCGCGGTAGGGCACGGCCGGGGGCAGTTCGGTGCCGAAGTACAGTGCCCACAGTTCCTGGCCGAAGAGCGGGGTGGACCAGCCGTCGAGCAGGATGTGGTGGGCGGCCACCAGCAGCCGGTGCCGGCCGGGGGCCAGGGTGAGCAGGGTGTACCGCAGCAGTGGCGGCCGGGCCAGGTCGAAGCGGCGGCCGTACTCGGCGGCGGCGATCCGACCGGCCTCCGCCTCGGGGTCCGCATGGCCGCTCAAGTCAACGGTGACGAAGGGCAGTTCGACCCTGTCCGGGACGGCTGCCACCGGCATACCCTCGGCGCGCTGGTGGAAGGCGGCCTTGAGGTTGGGGTGGCGCAGCAGGAGGGCCTCGGCGGCGGCGCGGAGCCGGGCGGTGTCGAGCGGGCCGGTGAGGTCGAAGGAGCAGACCGAGGTGTAGACGTCGGCGCCCGCCTGGTCGTACGCCGAGTGGAAGGCTATGCCCTGCTGCAGCGGGGAGCTGGGCAGTACGTCCACCAGCCGTGCCGGGGTGTGGAGTTCGGCGATGGTGTCGAGCTCGGGCTGGGTGAGAGCGGCCAGCGGGAAGTCGGAGGGGGTGTGCCCGCCCGCGCCCGGCCGGTCGGCGTGCTCGGCCAGGGCGCGCAGTGCGGTGAACCAGGCCTCGGCCAGCTCGGCCACCCGCTCGGCGGTGAGGAGTTCGCCGGCCCAGGACCACTCGGCGACCAGCAGCGGCCCCTGCGGGGTGTCGACGGTGGCGGCGTCCAGACCGAGCACCCTGCCCAGCGCGAGACCGGGCGCCGCGCCCTCGGACATCGCCTCCTGCCCCGCGAGCACGCTCTCCTCGGTGGCCCCCTCGGGCTGGAAGCGGCCCAGGTAGTTGAACTCGAGCTGCGGCGCGGCGTACCCGGCGAGCACGGTGGCGGTGGCCGGGTTGAGGTAGCGCAGCAGGCCGAAGCCGATGCCGTTGTCCGGCAGGGTGCGCAGCTGCTCCTTGACCAGGCCGAGCGCGCGGCCGAGGGCCGGGCCGGCCTCGGTGACCTCGGACCAGCCGATGCGGCCGGGGTCGAGCCGGACGGGGAAGACGGAGGTGAACCAGCCGGCGGTGCGGTGCAGGTCGACCCCGTCGACGATCTCCTCGCGGCCGTGGCCCTCGGCGCTGACCAGGACGGCCTCGGAGCCCTCGCCGCGCCAGTGGCGGACGGCCAGCGCCAGCGCCGTCAGCAGCACGTCGTTGACCTGGGCGTGGTACGCGGCGGTGACCTTGGTCAGCAGGGCCTGGGTGGCGCCGGCGGGGAGCACCAGGCGCAGGGTGCCCTCGGTGGCGTAGGTGTCCCGGGCGGGGTCGAGCGGGCGGTGCCCGAGCAGCGGGTCCGGGGTGGCGAGTGCGGCCTCCCAGTACGGGAGTTCGGCCGCCCGCCGGTCGGTCAGCGCCTCGGCGGCCAGCCGCTTCGCCCAACGGCGGAACGAGGTCGGCACCGGCTCCAGCTCGACGGGCCGGCCCGCACGGACGGCGTCGAGGGCGGCGAGCAGGTCCTCCTCGACGATGCGCCAGGTGACTCCGTCCACCACCAGGTGGTGGATCAGCAGCAGCAGCCGGGAGGGCACACCGGGCCCGGTCTCGGACCAGACGGCCTGCACCATCCGGCCCTGCGCGGGGGCCAGCCTGTCCCGGGCGGCGGCAGCCGCACCGTCCAGGGAGGCTTCGGTCCGGACGACGTCCTCGGCCCGTACCGCCCCCGCCTCGGGCACGTACAGCGTCCACCGGTCCGTGACGCGGGCCCGCAGCAGGTCGTGGTGGTCGAGCAGGGCCTGGAGGGCCGCGTACAGCTCCTCGGCCCGAACGCCCGCCGGGAGGGTGAGCAGCGTCGACTGGTAGAAGCTCTCCACCGCGCCGCGCTGCTCGCCGAGCCAGCGCACGATCGGGGTGGGCGCGATCTCGCCCAGGCCCGCCCCGGCGGGTTCGGCGGCGGCCGGGCCGGTCAGGACGCGCGCGGTGCGGGCCAGCTGCTCGACGGTGGGGGCGAGGAACACCTCGCGCGGGGTGAGCTGGAGACCGGCCTGCCGGGCCTTGGAGACCAGCTGGATGGCCACGATCGAGTCGCCGCCGAGTTCGAAGAAGGAGTCCTCGACGCCCACCTCGGGCAGTCCGAGCACCTCGGCGAAGAGCCGGGTGAGCAGCTGCTCGGCCGCACCGGCCGGGGCCCGGCCGGTGGTGGTGAAGGCGGGGGCGGGCAGGGCGCGCCGGTCCACCTTGCCGTTGGGGGTCAGCGGCAGCCGGTCGAGCACGACGACCACCGGCACCATGTGGTCGGGCAGCCGCTCAGCGAGGAAGGCGCGCAGTTCGGCGGGCTCGGCGCCGCCGACGGCGTAGCCGACCAGCCGCCGCTCGCCGGGGCGGTCCTCGCGGACCAGCACGGCGGCCTGGCGCACGGCCGGGTGGTCGAGCAGCGCGGCCTCGACCTCGCCCAGCTCGACCCGGAAGCCCCGGATCTTCACCTGGTCGTCTGCCCGTCCGAGGAAGTCCAGCTGCCCGTCCGGCCGGTAGCTGCCGAGGTCGCCGGTGCGGTACATGCGCTCGCCGGGCTGCCCGAAGGGGCAGGCGACGAAGCGCTCGGAGGTCAGTGCCGGGCGGCCGAGGTAGCCCCGGGCCAGGTGCGGGCCGGAGATGTACAGCTCGCCGACGGTGCCGGGCCCGACCGGCCGCAGCCGCTGGTCGAGCACGTGGATGCGCACGTCCCGGCAGGGGTGGCCGATCGGCGGCTGCTCCTGGCCGGTGAGCGGCTCGCTCACGGTGACGATGACGGTGGTCTCGGTCGGCCCGTAGCTGTTGAGCATCAGGCGGCCCCGGCCGCAGCGGGCGGCCAGTTCGCGGGGGATCGCCTCGCCGCCGCCGATCAGGGTGCGCAGGCCCGGCAGCGGTACGTCGGGCAGGGTCGCCACCATGGCGGTGGAGAGGTCGGCGTGGGTGACGCCCTGCTCCTCGATCAGCTCGGCCAGCGCCTCGCCGACCAGCTGGTTCTGCTCCCGGGGCAGCACCAGGGCGGCGCCGGTGGTGAGGGCCACGGCGAGGTCGGAGACGGAGACGTCGAAGCTGAGCGAGGCGCCCTGGAGCACCCGGCTGCCGGGGCCGACACCGGTCGCGGCGACCTGGGTGGCGATCATGCTGGGCAGCCCGGTGTGGGTGACGGCCACGCCCTTGGGCACGCCGGTCGAGCCGGAGGTGTAGATGACGTACGCGGTGTTGGCGGCGGTCAGCGGGCGGACCCGCTCGGCGGCGGTGAAGGGCGCGTCCGGGAGGCCGGCCAGCTCGGCGAGGTGCTCGGGGGAGTCGAGCAGCAGGCGCGGTGCCGAGGTCGCGGGCAGTCGGCCGGCGGTCGCGGTGGTGGTGAGCACCAGCGCGGCGCGGGAGTCGGTGAGCATGTGGCGCAGCCGGTCGGCCGGGTAGGCCGGGTCGGCGGGCAGCCAGGCGGCGCCGGTCTTGGCCAGGGCGAGGATCGCGGTGATCGCCTCGGCGGACTTGGGCAGGGCGAGCGCGACGACGTCCTCGGCGCCCAGGCCCCGGGCGGCGAGCACCCGGGCCAGCCGGTTGGCGCGGGCGTCCAGTTCGGCGTAGCCGATGGTGCGGCCCTCGGCGTGCAGTGCGGGGGCCTGCGGGGTGCGCCGGACCTGACCCTCGATCAGCTCGGCGAGGGTCGGACCGTTCAGGAGCGGGACCGGCCACCGGTCGGTTCTGTGCGTCTCCTGGGCCCCGGACATCTGACTCTCTCCCTGGTCGGTGGTGCGGTGGAACGGGCGGTGGAAGGCGGTGGAGCGGGCGGTGGTCAGTGGCCCGCGAGGTGGGCGATCAGGCTCTTGGGCCGCATGTCCTGCCAGTTCTGCTCGACGTGGTCGAGGCAGTCCTGCCGGGCGGCGGGGCCGAAGGTCTGCTGCCAGCCCTCGGGCGCCGGGGCGAAGACCGGCCAGAGCGAGTGCTGGCCCTCGTCGTTGACCAGGACGAGGTAGTGGGCCTCGGGGTCCTCGAACGGGTTCGCCATGGTTTTCTCTTCCTTTTCGGTCGGGGAATTCTGGAACGGTCGACAGCGCGGCGGGAATTACCGGTGATTGCCCCGCGGCGCGGTCACGGCCCCCAGCCGGAGTCGGAGTTCTGCGGGAGCTGGGGCCCGGCCACGGCGGTGCCGGAGACCGGCGCGGCGAGACTCTGGGTGCCGAGGAGGCCGAGAACGACGAGAGCGAGAATGGCGGCGAGTCGGCTGAGGGCGGCAGGCTTCGGCATCGACGGCGATCCTTTTTCGAGGAGGGGCCTTTTTACGGGGAATGGCGCCTTCGGCAAGGCGAGGGAACCTTTTTTCGAGGGGAGGGCCGCTGCCCTCTTCGCTCTGAAATTCATCCTGCCGAGGGCCAATCCGCCGGGGAAGCTCCGGCCGCGGTCGGGAACACGCATCGCGGGAACCGGAAGCCAGCGCATACCAGTGCAAAATCGGACAGATGCGATGGAAAGTCAGGCTGACTCTGTCAGATCAGTGGTGGGGTGCGTCAGAACTGTGGTGGCCGGTGGGGGATTCGGTGTGCGCGGCCCGGCGCAGCTCCTCCCGGACGGCGGGCCAGTCCTCGGCCCACGGCTGCCCGGCCCCGGTGGCGGACTCCAGCGCCGTCAGCGCCAGGTAGGTCCGCTTGAGCGCCGAGCGCTCGTCCGGCACCCGGCCGGCCGCCTGCTCGATCCGGCGCAGCCGGGCGTGCAGCCGCTCCAGGGCGCCCCCGCCGGCCAGCAGGCGGCGCGCCTCGGGGCTGAACCGGAAGCCGGTGGCCAGCTGCGGCCAGGCGGCCCGCCAGACCCGGAACGACTCGCGGTGGCCCGGGCCCCACTCCCGCTCCGCCCGGGCCAGCCGCTCCAGCGCGGCCGCCTCGGTGGGTGCGGTGCAGACCTCGCGCAGGTCGCGCGAGAGCGGCCCCCAGTCCTCGCCGGGGGCGTGCCGCAGGGCGCTGTGCAGCAGGTGGGTGGCGGAGCGGTGCACGACGGTCTGCGGCCAGCGGCCGGTGGCCGCCTCGGCCAGCGTCGACGTGGTGTCACCCACCAGCACCCACACCTCGCGCACCCCGCGCTCGGCGAGCCCGGCCAGTACCTTGGGCCAGCGGTCGTCCTCGTCGGCGGGCCACAGGCCGAGCACCTGGCGGCCGCCGTCGGCCGAGATGCCGAGCGCCAGGTGCACCAGCGGGCCGCCGGAGCGCCCGCAGCGCACCGAGTCCAGGAAGACCACCGGGTAGACCGGGTCCAGCGGGTGGCGGCCCCGTTCGGCGAGTTCGTCGAGCACCTGGTCGGTGATGGCCGAGACGGTCTCCCGGCTCAGCTCCACCCCGTACACCTCGGACAGGTGCGCGACCAGTTCGCCCGAGCTGAGGCCGCGGGCGGTGAGCGAGATGACCAGCCGGTCGAGCCCGGGCAGGCGGCGGGCCCGGGGGCGGACGGTGCGCGGGGCGAAGCTGCCGGCCCGGTCCCGGGGGACTCGCACCTCCACCGGGCCCACCTCGGTGAGCAGCCGCCGGGAGCGGGCGCCGTTGCGGCCGTTGAGCCCGGGCCGGTCGCCGCGCAGGTGCTCCTGCAGCTCGAGCTCCAGGGCCTGCTCGATCAGCTCCTTGGTGAGGGACTGCAGCAGGCCGCCCTCGCCGAGCAGCCGCAGCCCGCCGCCCTCGACCTGTGCGGCGGCGGCCTGGGCCAGCTGCCTGACGAGCCGTTGGTCGACCAGTGCCGCGGGGTTCACGGGGCCGGCCGGTCCGGTCCGTCCGCCCGCCCGGTCCGACCCGGAATCAGCTCGCAACAAGGGTGCCCCTCCGTCCATCGGCCGTGCGCCCCGGGCGCCCTGACAGATCGACGGGCGCAATGCGGCGGCCATCCGCCCGTCACCGGGACGCGCTAACGTCCTTCCGTCGGCCCCCGCGCCCGGGCCCGCCCGGGGGCCGTCGCAAGCCGGTGTTTTCTTCGTAATTTGGGCGTACACTCTCGGCGTTCGGGGCCGGGGGGTGGCATCCGTACGGCAGGTACACCCCATCCTGCCTGCGCGGCCGCCTGGCAATGACCGGTACGGGCATTCGTGTACCCGCAATGCCAAAGCCGGAAGGACGCTCAGATGTGCCGAAACCACGACAACAGCGCTGTTATCGGGGCACCACAACTCTGCGACACCGGCCTTGAGTTCTACCGCAGCGCGCTCGCCGGGGGCGCCGTGGCCGGCGAGGTGCCGGAGTGCCTGCTGACGATGGGGCTGCTGCGCAGTCTGCCCGGCGCGGGTGAACGGCTGGCGCCGGTCCCGCCGGACATCGCGGCCACCGGCCTGACCAGACCGCTCGAACTGGCCGTGCTGGCCCAGCAGGAGCGGCTGGTCGAGCTGCGCACCGCCTTCACCGCCGCCGAGCACGCCTACCAGGACGTCATGCAGCGCTCCCAGCCGCAGATCCGGATCCTGGAGGGTGAGGAGATCAACCTGGCGCTGGAGAACGCCGTGGCCGCCTGCAGCGAGGAGCTGCTCACCGTCCAGCCCGGCGGCGGGCGCGGCGAGGAGTACCTGGCCGACGCGCTCCCGCGCGACCTCGCGCTGGCCGACCGCGGCGTGCGCCAACGCACCCTCTACCAGCACACCGTGCGCTCGCACGGGCCGACGCTGGCCTACATCGAGCAGGTCTCCGCCCGTGGCGCGCAGATCCGCACGCTCAACGAGGTCTTCGACCGGATGATCATCTGCGACCGGTCGACGGCCTTCATCCCCGCCGGGGCCAGGCGCGAGGCCGCCGCGATGGTCATCCAGCTCCCGCCGCTGGTCGAGTACCTGCTGAAGATCTACGAACTGATGTGGGAACGGGCCGAGCCGGTCACCTACGCGGACGGCCACCAGCGCCCGCGGCTGCTCACCGACCGCACCCGGCAGAACGTGCTGCGCCTGATGGTCAACGGCTACACGGACGAGGCCATCGCCACCCGGCTCGGCATCAGCACCCGGACGGTCTCCAGCCACATCCAGAAGGCCTCCGAACAGCTCGGCAGCCGCAGCCGCGGCCACCTCGGCTACATCATCGCCCGCGAGGGCGTCCTCGACGGCCCGCTCGACGACCTCTGACCGAGGGCCTGTCCGGCCGATCACGTGCTGGAACGCGCCCCGGAGCGTCACCCCCAGTCGGTACGGTGTAGCCATGGCCGACCCATCGACGTACCGTCCCGCTCCCGGCGCGATCCCCACCTCGCCCGGGGTCTACAAGTTCCGCGACGCGCACGGGCGGGTCATCTACGTCGGCAAGGCCAAGAGCCTGCGCCCGCGGCTGTCCTCCTACTTCCAGGACATCGCGAACCTGCACCCGCGCACGGCGACCATGGTCACCACCGCCGCCTCGGTGGAGTGGACGGTGGTGACCACCGAGGTCGAGGCGCTGCAGCTGGAGTACTCCTGGATCAAGGAGTTCGACCCCCGCTTCAACGTCAAGTACCGCGACGACAAGAGCTACCCCGAGCTGGCCGTCACGCTGGACGAGGAGTTCCCCCGGGTGCAGGTGATGCGGGGGGCGCACAAGAAGGGGGTGCGCTACTTCGGCCCGTACGGGCACGCCTGGGCGATCCGCGAGACGGTCGACCTGCTGCTGCGGGTCTTCCCCGTCCGCACCTGCTCCAACGGCGTGTTCAAGCGGGCGCAGCAGGTCGGGCGCCCCTGCCTGCTCGGGTACATCGGCAAGTGCGCCGCCCCCTGCGTCGGCAAGGTCAGCGCCGCCGAGCACCGCGAGCTGGCCGAGGAGTTCTGCGACTTCATGGCCGGGCGCACCGGCGGCTACCTGCGCCGCCTGGAGCAGCAGATGGCCGAGGCCGCCGCCGAGCTGGAGTACGAGAAGGCCGCCCGCCTGCGCGACGACATCGGGGCGCTGCGGCGCGCCATGGAGAAGAACGCCGTGGTGCTGGCCGACGGCACCGACGCCGACCTGTTCGCCCTCGCCGAGGACGAGCTGGAGGCGGCCGTGCAGATCTTCCACGTGCGCGGCGGCCGGGTGCGCGGCCAGCGCGGCTGGGTCACCGACAAGGTCGAGGACGTGGACACCCCGGCCCTGGTCGAGCACGCCCTGCAGCAGCTCTACGGCGGCGGCACCGAGCAGGTGCCCCGCGAGGTACTGGTGCCCGCACTGCCCGAGCCGCTCGCCCCGGTGCAGGAGTGGCTGAGCGGCCTGCGGGGCGCCCAGGTCGACCTCCGGGTGCCCCAGCGCGGGGACAAGAAGGACCTGATGGCCACCGTCGAGCGCAACGCCCAGCAGGCGCTCGCCCTGCACAAGACCAAGCGCGCCTCCGACCTGACCACCCGCAGCCGGGCCCTGCAGGAGATCGCCGAGGCGCTGGAGCTGGACTCGGTGCCGCTGCGGATCGAGTGCTTCGACATCTCGCACCTGCAGGGCGAGGACGTGGTGGCCTCGATGGTGGTCTTCGAGGACGGGCTGGTGCGCAAGAGCGAGTACCGGCGGTTCCAGATCAAAGGCTTCGCGGGGCAGGACGACGTCCGCTCGATGCACGAGGTGATCACCCGGCGGTTCCGCCGCTACCTCCAGGAGCGCGAGCAGACCGGCGAGTGGGCGGTGCCCGAGGAGGAGGAGACCGGCCCGCGCACCGAGGACGGCCGCCCCAAGCGCTTCGCCTACCCGCCGCAGCTGCTCGTGGTCGACGGCGGGCAGCCGCAGGTGGCCGCGGCCCGCCGCGCGCTGGACGAGCTGGGCATCGACGACGTCGCCGTCTGCGGCCTGGCCAAGCGCCTGGAGGAGGTCTGGCTGCCCGGCGAGAGCGACCCGGTGGTGCTGCCGCGCTCCAGCGAGGGCCTCTACCTGCTCCAGCGCGTCCGGGACGAGGCGCACCGTTTCGCCATCTCCTACCAGCGCGCCAAGCGCTCCAAGCGGCTCACGGCGGGGGAGCTGGACTCCGTCCCCGGGCTCGGCGAGACTCGCCGTCAGGCGCTGCTCAAGTACTTCGGCTCACTGAGGAAGCTGCGGGCGGCCACCGTGGAGCAGCTGTGCGAAGTCCCGGGGATCGGCCGCCGGACGGCGGAGACTGTTGCCGCAGCGTTGGCCTCCCGTCCACCGGCGGCACCTGCGGTGAACACCGCTACGGGCGAGATCATCGAAGCGGAGCCGGCCGCCGTCGGCACGCCCGGTACCGTCGAGGCCGAGCGAATCATGGAGAGCGGGGAAGTGCAGTGACGCAGTCCGAGGACGTAGGGGCCGGCCGGCCGCAGGCCCAGGGGGAGAGCGCCCCGGAGCTGGTCATCATCTCCGGCATGTCGGGGGCCGGCCGGTCCACGGCCGCCAAGTGCCTGGAGGACCTGGGCTGGTTCGTGGTGGACAACCTGCCGCCGGCCCTGATCCCCACCATGGTCGACCTGGGCGCCCGCTCCCAGGGGGCGGTGCCCCGGATCGGCGTGGTGGTCGACGTCCGCGGCCGCAAGTTCTTCGACGACCTGCGCACCTCGCTGGACGAGCTGGCCAAGCGCGGCGTGCGGATGCGGGTGGTCTACCTGGAGTCCTCGGACGACGCCCTGGTGCGCCGCTTCGAGTCCGTCCGCCGCCCGCACCCGCTGCAGGCGGACGGCAGGATCGTGGACGGCATCGAGCGCGAGCGCGACCTGCTGCGCGAGCTGCGCGGCGAGGCGGACCTGGTGATCGACACCTCCAACCTCAACGTGCACCAGCTGCGCGCCAAGCTCGACGCCCAGTTCGCCGACCACGACGAGCCCGAGCTGCGGGCCACCGTGATGTCCTTCGGTTTCAAGTACGGCCTGCCGGTCGACGCCGACCTGGTGGTGGACTGCCGCTTCCTGCCCAACCCGCACTGGGTGCCCGAGCTGCGGGCCCGCACCGGCACCGACGCCGACGTGGCCGACTACGTCTTCCAACAGCCGGGTGCGAACGAGTTCCTCAACGGTTACACGGACCTCCTCAAGATCATCACAGAGGGTTACCGCCGCGAGGGCAAGCGTTACATGACACTTGCCGTAGGCTGCACCGGTGGCAAGCACCGCAGCGTGGCGATGTCCGAGCGGCTGACGAAGCGTCTGATCGCGGACGGCGTGGAGACGGTGCTCGTCCACCGGGACATGGGCCGGGAGTAAGCCACCGGCCCCAGGCGGAGAACATGGGGTCGGTGTGACGGGAATGATGCCCGCGCGGCAGCACAGGGCCATCGGCCCGAGGCCGCGTACGGGCGCGCCCAGGCCCCAGCCGGTACGGGTCACCGCCCTCGGCGGCGGCCAGGGCCTGTCGGCCTCGCTCTCCGCGCTGCGCCGCCTCACCACCGAGCTCACCGCCGTGGTCACGGTGGCCGACGACGGCGGCTCCAGCGGGCGGCTGCGCTCCGAACTCGGGGTGCTGCCGCCCGGCGACCTGCGCAAGGCGCTGGCCGCGCTCTGCGGCGACGACGACTGGGGCCGGACGTGGTCCGAGGTGATCCAGCAGCGCTTCAGCGGCAACGGCGAGCTGCACGGCCACGCCGTGGGCAACCTCCTGATCGTCGCGCTCTGGGAGAAGCTGGGCGACCCGGTGGCCGCGCTGGACTGGGTCGGCCGGCTGCTCAACGTGCAGGGCCGGGTGCTGCCGATGTCGGCGGTGCCGCTGGACATCGAGGCCCTGGTGCGCGGCCACGACCCCGCCGAGCCGTGCCGGATCACCGCCGTCCGGGGCCAGGCCAACGTGGCCTCCACCCCCGGCACCGTCCAGTCGATCAAACTGCTGCCCGAGCTGCCGCCGGCCGTGCCGGAGGCGGTGACGGCCGTCGACCAGGCGGACTGGGTGGTGCTCGGGCCCGGCTCCTGGTTCACCAGTGTGCTGCCGCACCTGCTGGTGCCCGAGCTGGCCAAGGCCCTCACCGAGACCCGGGCCCGCCGCCTGCTCACCCTCAACCTGGCCCCGCAGCCGGGCGAGACCGAGGGCTTCTCCCCCCAGCGCCACCTGGAGGTCATCGCCGACCACGCCCCCGGGCTCGCGGTGGATGCGATCCTGGTGGACGAGCGTGCGGTGACCGGCGGCGCCTTCGGCGTGGCCGACCTGGCCGGGCTCGAGAAGGCCGCGGCCCGGATGGGCGCCGCACTGGTGCTCGACCAGGTCGCCCGGGGTGACGGCACCCCGCGACACGACCCGGAACTCTTGGCGGCTGCGTACGACCGGATTTTCCGGACACATGGAAGGATCGGCCCATGGCGATGACTCCGGCGGTGAAGGACGAAATCAGCCGGCTCCCCGTCACCCGGGCCTGCTGTCGCAAGGCTGAGGTGTCGGCGATCCTGAGGTTCGCGGGCGGTCTGCACATTGTGAGCGGCCGGATCGTGATCGAGGCGGAGCTGGACACCGGAATCGCGGCCAGAAGGCTGCGCAAGGACCTGCTGGAGATCTTCGGACACTCCTCGGACCTGGTGGTGATGGCCCCCGGCGGCCTGCGCCGCGGCAGCCGGTACGTGGTGCGGGTGGTCAAGGACGGCGAGCTGCTGGCCCGGCAGACCGGGCTGGTGGACGGGCGGGGCCGCCCGATCCGCGGCCTGCCCCCGGCGGTGGTCTCCGGGGCGACCTGCGACGCCGAGGCGGCCTGGCGCGGCGCCTTCCTGGCGCACGGCTCGCTCACCGAGCCCGGCCGCTCCTCCTCGCTGGAGATCACCTGCCCCGGCTCCGAGGCCGCGCTCGCCCTGGTCGGCGCGGCCCGGCGGCTCGGCATCCCGGCCAAGGCCCGCGAGGTGCGCGGGGTCGACCGGGTGGTGATCCGCGACGGCGACGCGATCGGCGCGCTGCTCACCCGGCTCGGCGCGCACGAGTCGGTGCTGGCCTGGGAGGAGCGCCGGATGCGCCGCGAGGTGCGGGCCACCGCCAACCGGCTGGCCAACTTCGACGACGCCAACCTGCGCCGCTCGGCCCGCGCGGCCGTCGCGGCCGGGGCCCGGGTGCAGCGCGCGCTGGAGATCCTGGGCGACGAGGTGCCCGAGCACCTGGCGGCGGCCGGCCAGCTGCGGATGCAGCACAAGCAGGCCTCGCTGGAGGAGCTGGGCGCGCTCGCCGACCCGCCGCTCACCAAGGACGCGGTGGCCGGCCGGATCCGCCGCCTGCTGGCGATGGCCGACAAGCGCGCCGGGGAGCTCGGCCTGCCGAGCACCGAGGCCAATCTGACCGACGAGATGGCGATGAACTGAGAATCTCGTATCTCGAACAGGCGGCGTCCACATCGTGGGCGCCGCTTTCGGCTTCCCAGCGCGGGATTTCGCGCCACGCCAAGGGTTGGGCGACGCAGGGATGTGCTCTGGTGGCACGGGGAAGGGTAGGGTCGTAGGCGGTCGGGGACATCCCAATACAAACCCCCGTCGACCGTGGCCTGGCCATGGTCGGCGTACCTTAAAGGAGATCGGTTCGTGACGATCCGGGTAGGCATCAACGGATTCGGCCGCATCGGCCGGAACTTCTTCCGTGCGGTCAAGGCGCAGGGCGCGGACATCGAGATCGTCGGTGTCAACGACCTGACCGACACCAGGACGCTTGCACACCTCCTGAAGTACGACTCGATCCTGGGTACCTTCCCGGGCGAGGTCAGCCACACCGAAGACTCCATCACCGTCGATGGCCACACCTTCAAGGTCGTCGCCGAGCGTGACCCGGCGAACCTGCCGTGGGCTGCTCTCGGCGCTGACGTCGTCATCGAGTCCACCGGTATCTTCACCAAGGCCGAGGCTGCGAAGAAGCACCTCACCGCCGGGGCGAAGAAGGTCATCATCTCGGCGCCCGCCACGGACGAAGACGTCACCATCGTGATGGGTGTCAACGACGAGAAGTACGACGCCGCGAAGCACGACATCATCTCCAACGCCTCCTGCACCACCAACTGCGTGGCGCCGCTGGCGAAGGTGCTGAACGAGAACTTCGGCATCGTCAAGGGTCTGATGACCACCGTCCACGCGTTCACCAACGACCAGGTCACCCTGGACTTCCCGCACAAGGACCTGCGTCGGGCCCGGGCCGCCTCGCTCAACATCATCCCGACCTCGACGGGTGCCGCCAAGGCCACCGCCCTGGTCCTGCCCGAGCTCAAGGGCAAGCTGGACGGCACCTCGCTGCGCGTCCCGGTGCCGACCGGCTCGATCACGGACCTGGTCGTCACCCTCGAGCGCGAGGTCACCGTCGAGGAGGTCAACGCGGCCTTCCAGAAGGCCTCCGAGGGCTCGCTCAAGGGCATCCTGCAGTACACCGAGGACCCGATCGTCTCCTCCGACATCGTGAACTCGCCGTTCTCCACGATCTTCGACTCGCTGATGACCATGGTCCAGGGCAACCAGGTCAAGGTCTTCGGCTGGTACGACAACGAGTGGGGCTACTCGAACCGCCTTGTTAACCTGACCTCGCTCGTCGGCGGCCAGCTCTGACGCAGCGGGAGCTGAAGTGATGTAAGGAGCGGGGCCCGGACCGTAGCTCGTGGTCCGGGCCCTAGCTCTGCGGACTCCCTCACTCTCCCTGTGGCCGCCCGCCGTCGTGCGCCACCCTCGCGTTGTACCCCCAGGAGACCGAAGACCCGTGAAGACCATCGAAGACCTCGACGTCGCCGGGAAGCGCGTGTTCGTCCGCGCCGACCTGAACGTGCCGCTGTCCGGCGCCACGATCACCGACGACGGCCGCATCCGTGCCGTCGCGCCGACCATCGCCAGGCTGGTCGCCGCCGGTGCCCGGGTGATCGTCGCCTCCCACCTGGGCCGCCCCAAGGGTGAGCCCGACCCGCAGTTCTCCCTCGCCCCCGTCGCCGTCCGCCTCGGCGAGATCCTCGGCCGGCCGGTGAGCTTCGCCACCGACACCGTCGGCGAGAGCGCGAAGGCCACCGTCGCCGCCCTGGCCGACGGCGAGGTCACGCTGCTGGAGAACCTGCGCTTCAACGCCGGCGAGACGGCCAAGGACGACGCCGAGCGCGGCGCCTTCGCCGACCAGCTGGCCGCCCTCGCGGACCTCTACGTGGGCGACGGCTTCGGCGCCGTGCACCGCAAGCACGCCTCGGTCTACGACCTCCCGGCCCGCCTGCCGCACGCCGTCGGCGACCTGATCGCCACCGAGGTCGGTGTCCTCAAGCGCCTGACCGAGGAGGTCGAGCGCCCGTACGTGGTCGTGCTCGGCGGTTCCAAGGTCTCCGACAAGGTCGGCGTGATCGACAACCTGCTGGGCAAGGCCGACCGCATCCTGATCGGCGGCGGCATGGCCTACACCTTCCTCGCGGCCCTGGGCCACGAGGTCGGCATCTCGCTGCTGCAGAAGGACCAGATCCCGACGGTCCTGGAGTACCTGGAGCGCGGCAAGGCCAACAACGTCGAGTTCGTGCTGCCGGTGGACGTCGCCGTCTCGGCCAGCTTCCCCGACCTCAAGACGCACGCCCCGGTCACCGACTTCGAGGTCGTCGACGCCTCGGCCATCCCGGCCGACAAGGAGGGCCTGGACATCGGCCCGAAGACCCGTGCGCTGTTCGCCGAGAAGCTGGCCGACGCGAAGACGGTCTTCTGGAACGGCCCGGTCGGCGTCTTCGAGCACCCCACCTTCGCCGAGGGCACCAAGGCCGTCGCGCAGGCGCTGCTCGACAGCTCGGCCTTCACCGTGGTCGGCGGCGGGGACTCCGCCGCGGCCGTCCGCATCCTGGGCTTCGACGAGACGAAGTTCGGGCACATCTCGACCGGCGGTGGCGCGAGCCTCGAGTACCTGGAGGGCAAGCAGCTCCCCGGTCTCACCGCTCTGGAGGACTGATCCGATGAGTGACCGCAAGCCGCTGATGGCGGGCAACTGGAAGATGAACCTCAACCACCTCGAGGCCATCGCCCACACCCAGAAGCTCGCCTTCGCCCTCACCGACAAGGACTACGCGGCCGTCGAGGTCGCCGTCCTGCCGCCCTTCACCGACCTGCGTTCGGTGCAGACCCTGGTCGACGGCGACAAGCTGAAGATCAAGTACGGCGCCCAGGACCTCTCGGCGCACGAGTCCGGTGCCTACACCGGCGAGGTCTCCGGCCCGATGCTGGCCAAGCTGAAGTGCACCTACGTGGCCATCGGCCACTCGGAGCGCCGCCAGTACCACGGCGAGGACGAGCCGCTCGTCAACGCCAAGGTCAAGGCCGCGTACCGCAACGGCCTGCTGCCGATCCTGTGCGTCGGCGAGCCGCTGGAGATCCGCAAGGCCGGCACCCACGTCGCGTACACGCTGGCCCAGCTGGACGGCGCGCTGGACGGTGTCCCGGCCGAGGACGCCGAGCAGATCGTGGTCGCGTACGAGCCGGTCTGGGCGATCGGCACCGGCGAGGTGGCCACCCCGGAGGACGCGCAGGAGGTCTGCGCGGCGATCCGGGCCCGCCTGGCGGAGCTGTACTCGGCCGAGCTGGCCGACAAGGTCCGTGTCCTGTACGGCGGTTCGGTCAAGTCCTCCTCGGCCGCCGGCCTGATGGCCAAGCCGGACGTGGACGGCGCCCTGATCGGGGGAGCCTCGCTGGACGCGGACGAGTTCGTCAAGATCGTGCGGTACCGTGACCAGGCAGTAGGCTAACGCCGCCGCAGCAACGTAGGCTTTGGGGCCGGGCCGCACCTCGCGGGCCCGGCCCTTCGCCGAAGATACGAGAGAGTTGGTCCCGCCGTGGTTCTCGGGTTCTCGATTGCCCTGATCATCTTCAGTCTGCTGATGGTCATCCTGGTGCTGCTGCACAAGGGCAAGGGTGGCGGTCTGTCTGACATGTTCGGCGGTGGCTCCATGTCCGCGGGCGGCGGTTCGGCCGTGGCCGAGCGCAACCTGGACCGCATCACCATCATCGTGGGCACCGGCTGGTTCGCCTGCATCGTGGTGCTCGGCCTGGTGCTGAAGTACAAGGGCTGACCTTCGCCGCTGCACCGATCTGACGGTGCGTCGCCGGTCCGTCTATCCTGAGTGAGGCCTCGGTGTCGGAGGCGGTGGGGACAGATCCTTAACCGCTGCTTACACTAAGACAACTTCGCCACCGTCCGCAGGCCGCGGCCGGGCGGCAGGTGATTGCAGCCGCCGCCCCGCCGCGCGTGGATACGGGCAGCCCTCCTCGGGGCGCGGGCGCGGCCAGATCGCATCGCACCAGCACGCAGGGAGTCAGATCGTGGCAAGTGGCAACGCCATCCGTGGCAGCAGAGTCGGAGCCGGCCCGATGGGCGAGGCGGAGCGCGGCGAGTCCGCCCCCCGCAGCCGGATCTCCTTCTGGTGCGCCAACAAGCACGAGACCCGCCCCAGCTTCGCCGCCGAAGCGGTCATTCCCGAGACCTGGGACTGCCCCCGCTGCGGTTTCCCGGCCGGCCAGGACGAGCACAACCCCCCGGCCCCGTCCCGCAACGAGCCCTACAAGACCCACCTCGCCTACGTCCGCGAGCGTCGCACCGACGCCGACGGCGAGGCGATCCTCGCCGAGGCGCTGGCCAAGCTCCGCGGCGAGATCTGAGCTGTGCCTTCGCCGAAGGGCGCCACCGTCCTGACGGTGGCGCCCTTCGGCATGTCTCAGGCCTGGATGCGGCGCCAGGGGCGGTCGGCCTCCAGGGCGAAGGCCAGCTCCAGCAGGAGGCGCTCCCGGCCGTGCGCGGCCGAGAGGTGGACGCCGATCGGCAGGCCGCTGTCGGCAGCGCCGCCGGGCAGGGCGACGGCCGGGCCGCCGGAGACGTTGTTCACCGGGGTGAAGGCGACGTAGCGCAGCAGACGCTCGATCAGCTCCTCGAACGGGACGTTCGGGCTCAGGTGCCCGATCGGCGGGGTCACGTGGGCGAGGACGGGGGAGAGGATCGCGTCGTAGCGGTCGAAGATGCCCGCGTAGGTGGCCTCCGCCGCGCGCAGCCGCCGCAGCACGCCCGGCGTGCGGCGGAACTCGCGCTGGAAGCTGCGGCGCAGACCGGTGGTGAGGCCGTCGAGGTCGCGGGCCCGGAAGCCGGGGTCGATCAGCAGCCGGCCGCTGACGGCGATCGCCCAGGCGATGTAGCCCCAGTACGAGACGAAGTCGCGGGAGAACTGCGCGTGGAAGGGCAGGGTGGTCGGCTCGACGCGGTGCCCCAGGGCCTCCAGCCGGGCGGCGGTCTCCTCCACGGCGCGGCGGGTGGGCCCGTCGGCCTCGGCGATCGGCGAGTCCACCACCAGGCCGATCCGCAGCTCTTTCGAGGCGGGGCCCTCGACCAGGCCGATCGGCGGCAACTTCGGGTTGGCGTAATGCTGTTCGGCGGCGGCGAGGAAGGCGGCGGTGTCCCGGACCGAGCGGGTGAGGACGCCCTCCGTGACGATGTCCAGCGGCAGTCTGCCGCTCTGCTCGTTGCCGACCAGCCGCCCCCGGGTCGGCTTGAGGCCGACCAGGCCGCAGGCGGCGGCGGGGATGCGGATCGACCCGCCGCCGTCGTTCGCGTGCGCGATCGGGACGACCCCCGAGGCGACCAGGGCCGCCGAGCCGCCCGAGGAGGCGCCGGCCGAGTGCGAGGGCAGCCACGGGTTGCGGACGGGCTCGGCGGCCGCGTACTCGGTGGAGGCGTTCAGGCCGAACTCGGGCAGCCGGGACTTGCCGAGCACGGCGAGGCCGGTGGCCAGGAACTGGTCGGCGAAGCGGGCGTTGCGCCGGGCGGGCCGGGCCCGGTAGGCGGCGCTGCCGTTGCCGGTGGGCAGCCCGCGCAGGTCGACGTTGTCCTTGAGGTAGGTCGGCACGCCCCACAGCGGCCCGCCGATGCCCGCCCGGCTGATCGCCGGCCGCTGGTGCGCGTCGTGGGCGACGGGCACCAGCGCACCGTCGATCCGGGCCGCCCGGGCGGCGGCCGCGGCGACCAGCTCCCGGGGGTTGACCTCACCGGCGCGCACGAGCGCGGCGAGCGCCACCGCGTCGTGCTCGCCGAGAGCGTCATCGGTGAACGCGTGGACCCGCTCGTCGAGCATCCGACTCCCCAACTCCTACTGACCGGTAGTCACTCCAGGAGCTTGGCAGTCTAGGGGTGCGCCGACGTCCTCGGACACCCCTGATCACGGCTGCAGCCGGGCCTGCAGCGCGTCGTAGGAGGCCGCCTCCTTCGGGTAGAACGCGACCGCCGCCGCGCGGATCGTGGCCAGCGAGGCGGCCAGCTTCCGCAACTCCTCCTCGTTCCCCGGCAGTTGCCGACCCAGCGCGAGGGCCCGGTCGAGGTCCTGGGACAGGAACGGGGAGACGGTCTCCAGCACGCTGCGTTCGGCGGCCGGTCCGGCGGCCAGCTCCGGGGTGCGGCCCGCCAGCCTGGCCCATCGAACGCGGATGTCGACGAGTTCGGCATACCCCAGGGTGTTGGCCAGCTCGGCCCACCGGGCCGGCGTCGGGGCGGTGGGCCGGATGGCCGCGAAGTGGGCCCGGAGCAGGTCGAGAGCCGCCTTCTCGCCAGGGCGGTCGTTGTCCACCATGAGGTCGACGACCGCCCGGCACTGCTGGGGGTACCCCTTGGGCAGGGGTTCGGCGGCCGGCTTGCCGGCGATCAGGGCGTCGATGATCAGGTCGGCCAGGTTCACCACGCCCAGGCCGGCCACGGCGCGCGGGATCTCCAGCCGACCGGTCGCCGGCTGGTAGACGACCGTCGTCCCGGTCAGGACGGGGACGGGCTCGGCGCCGGCCAGCGCGCCCTTCAGGGCTGCCAGGTGCCGGTAGATCCGGCTGACTGTGGTCTTGTCGGCCTGGTCCAGCCCGGTGCTGAGCAGGCCGGTCACCCGTTCGCCGATGAGGCCCAGGCTGTGCAGGGCGGCCTCGATCCGCAGCAGTCCGGTGTAGTCGGGCTCCTTCTTCCAGCCGGCCAGGGTGCTGGGCCAGAGGAGGTTGCCGAAGTCGGACTGGGCCACGCTGTTGGCGTCGTTGGCCCGCAGCCAGGCCCGGTTGAGCTGGAGGTCGGCGAGGGCCAGCGCGGCTCCCAGGTCCGTCGCGCCCCGCAGCTTGGCCAGTGCGTGGCGCTGTGCGGGGACGCGGCCCAGCTCCTGGTAGCGGCCCGGCCGCTGCTGGGCCCGCTCCGCGATCTGGGCGGCGGCCTCGGCGTAGGTGTCGGCGTTGTTCGCCGCCAGCGAGGCCGGCAGGTACCCCCAGGCCCAGCCGTCACGGTAGGCGTAGTCCTTGACCGGGAAGATCGGGCTCTCCTCCAGCGCGTGCGACAGCTCGTGGAGCAGGGTGAGCGCCCGGCTGGTGAGCGAGCGCTGGTTCGGCTCGGCCAGCAGGCCCGGCCGCAACTGCAGCTGCTGCAACTCGACCTTGGCGCCCCGGGAGATGAGGGTGTTCGCCTCCATCAACGGGTCGAGGCCCTCCTCGACCCGTACCAGCTTGAGCGCCAGCAGCTCGGCCAGCCGACCGCCGAGGCGCTGGAAGCGGGCGTGGAAGACCGTGTAGTCCGGCGCCGGGTCCAGCCCGTCCAGCACGTCCGTCGAATCCAGCTCGGTCTTGGTGGCCAGGGCGACGATCCGGTCGATCTCGTGCTTCAGCTGCGCCAGGGTCTGGAACTCGGTGGCGGTGAGAACTCGGCTCAAGGTGGCCCCTCTGCACGTACGGTGACGGTCGGGGGCAGCATGGCGTGCACCGATGCACAGTGGATAAACAACCTGACGGACAGTCAGGCTCCGTATTCGGACCACTGTTTCATTCGAACCGGGCGGCGATGACCCGGGCGCCCGCCCGGGCCATCGCGGCGACGCCCGCGATCCAGGCGGCCTCCAGCTCCCGGAAGCCCGCCCCGACGGTGGCCTCCGATGCCCGACTTTCCGGAGCTGGAGCCGCCGTTGGGCACGATCGCCTGAGTCAAGGCTCCACGGTAGTCAGCTGATCATGGCCTCGAACATTCCGGGCCGGTAGGAGCCGCCGCGCTGGTGGGTGATCACCGCCATCCGGTTGGCCGCGTTGATCAGCGAGACGAGGCAGACCAGGGCCGCGAGTTGGTCGTCGTCGTAGTGGGTGCGGACGGCGGCCCAGGTCCCGTCCGAGACCCCCTGGTGGGCGTCGGCGAGGCGGGTGCCCTCCTCGGCGAAGGCCAGGGCGGCCTGTTCGGCCTCGGTGAAGACGGTGCTCTCGCGCCAGGCGGCGACCAGGTGCAGCCGGGTCGGGTCCTCCCCGGCGGCGGTGGCCTCCTTGGTGTGCAGGTCGATGCACCAGCCGCAGCCGTTGATCTGACTGGCCCGCAGCGAGACCAGCTCCTGGGTGCTCCTCGGCAGCGGCGACTGCGTGATGACCATCCCCGCATTGGCGAACCGCTTGCCGAACTTGAGGCCGAGTTCGTTGCTCATCAGGTCGAACCGGGAGTCCATGGTTCCTTCTTCCGTGGTGTCTCAGAGGGACGACCACAAGACCCCGCCGACCCTGATCCTGTGACACCCGCGCAGCTGTGACCCCGGTCACGACGAAGGGGCGCACCGGAAACCGGTGCGCCCCTTCGCAGAGTCCGTCAGGCCGAAGCCGGCGGGTAGAGCCCCGGGGGGATCTTCGCGGCGGCGCTGCGGTCGAGGAGCCAGAGGGTGCGGGCCTGGCCGCGGGCGCCGGAGGCCGGGGCCTGGAGCTCGCCGGGGCCGGAGAGGGCCAGGGCGACGGCGTCGGCCTTGTCCTCACCCGCGGCCAGCAGCCAGACCTCGCGGGCCGAGCGGATGGCCGGGAGGGTGAGGGAGATCCGGGTCGGCGGGGGCTTGGGGGCGCCACGGACGCCCACCACCGTCAGCTCGGTCTCCCGGACACCCGGGTGCTCGGGGAAGAGCGAGGCCACGTGCGTGTCGGGGCCGACCCCGAGCAGCAGCACGTCGAAGGTGGGCACGCCGGCGCGGTCCCCGGGGAGCGCGGCCTTGGCCAGCTCCTCGGCGTAGCGGGCGGCGGCCGCCTCCACGTCCGAGCCGTCCGGCCCGTCCGAGGCGGGCATGGGGTGCACGCGGGACGGGTCGAGCGGGACGGCGTCGAGCAGCTCGGCCCGGGCCTGGACGGCATTGCGCTCCCCGTCCTCGGCGGGGACGAAGCGCTCGTCGCCCCACCAGAGGTCGAGCTTCGCCCAGTCCACCGCGTCGCGCGCCGGGGAGGCGGCGATCGCGGCGAGCAGGGCGTTGCCGTTGCGCCCGCCCGTGAGCACCACCGAAGCGGTGCCCCGGGCGGCCTGGGCGTCCACGATCCGGGTGATCAGGCGGGCCGCGGCGGCCTGCGCCATCAGCTCCTTGTCCCGGTGGACGACCAGTTGGGGGGTCGCGGCCGTCACGAGCCGCTCCGCTTGCGGGCCGGAGCCTTCTTGGCCGGGGCGGCCTTCTTGGCGACAGCCTTCTTCGCAGCGGGGGCGGCCTTCTTGGCAGCGGCCTTCTTCGCAGCCGGGGCAGCCTTCTCGGCCGCGGCCGCCGGCACTTTGGCCGTCACCCGCGCCGGGGCGGCCACGGCCGCCTCGATCACCGGTGCGGCCTCAGCAGTGGCCTCGGTCTCGGAGGCCGGCTCGCGCAGGCGCTCCACCGGGGTGCGGACGGCGGCCGAGTAGATGTCGTCCGGGTCCAGCCGGCGCAGCTCCTCGGCGATCAGCTCCGAGGTCTCCCGCCGCTTGAGGGCGACCTGACGGTCCGGCGCCCCCGGCATCGCGAGGGTGCCCATCAGGCCGTCCGGGCGGTCCAGGGTGATGGAGCCGCCCTTGGCCCGCAGCGTCACGGAGGTGATGCCGGGGCCGGCCGTGACGACCCGCTCGACCGGGACGCGCAGTCGGGTCGTGAGCCACAGGCCGAGCAGCTCGACGCTGGGGTTGTACGACTCGCCCTCGACCACGGCCGAGGTGATCTTGGCCGGGTGCTGGTCGAGCGCGGCGGCCAGCATCGAGCGCCAGCCGGTGATCCGGGTCCAGGCCAGGTCGGTGTCGCCGGGGGTGTAGCTGGCGGCCCGCTGGGCGAGCTGCCCGACCGGGGACTCCGCCGTGACGGCGTCGGTGATCCGGCGCTGGGCCAGCGCGCCCAGGGGGTCCTGCGCGGGGTGCTGCGGGGCGTTGTCCGGCCACCAGACCACCACGGGGGCGTCGGGCAGCAGCAGCGGCAGGACCACCGACTGCGCGTGCGCGGCGAGCTCGCCGTGCATGCGCAGGATGACGGTCTCGCCGGAGCCCGCGTCGGAGCCGACCAGGATCTCGGCGTCCAGCCGCGTCTCGGCCCGGGCCCGGGGCGAGCGGCCCGCCCGCTTGATGACGGCCAGTATGCGCGAGGGGTGCTCGCGGGAGGCCTCGTTGGCAGCCTTCAGCGCGTCGTACGCGCTGCCCTCGTCGGTGACGATGACGAGGGTGAGCACCATGCCGGCAGCGGTGGAGCCGCTGGCCCGACGGGCGTCCATCAACGCGGCGTTGATCTTGCTGGACGTGGTGTTCATCAGGTCGATCTTCATGGCCGGCGCCAGCTCCTGCCGTCTCGTGCGAGCATCTCGTCCGCCTCGGCGGGCCCCCAGGTCCCGGCGGGGTACTGGGCGGGCTTGCCGTGGGTGTCCCAGTACTTCTCGATCGGGTCGAGGATCTCCCAGGAGAGCTCGACCTCCTGGTGCCGCGGGAAGAGGTTGGCGTCGCCGAGCAGCACGTCCAGGATGAGCCGCTCGTACGCCTCCGGGCTGGACTCGGTGAACGACTCGCCGTAGGCGAAGTCCATCGTGACGTCCCGGACCTCGAAGGAGGTGCCCGGCACCTTGGAGCCGAACCGCACAGTGACGCCCTCGTCCGGCTGCACCCGGATGACCAGGGCGTTCTGCCCCAGCTCCTCGGTGGCGTAGGAGTCGAACGGCAGGTACGGGGCGCGCTGGAAGACCACCGCGATCTCGGTGACCCGGCGGCCCAGGCGCTTGCCGGTGCGCAGGTAGAACGGCACGCCCGCCCAGCGGCGGTTGTTGATCTCCAGCTTGATGGCGGCGAAGGTGTCGGTCTTGGAGTTGGGGTCGATGCCGTCCTCGTCCAGGTACCCGAGCACCTCCTCGCCGCCCTGCCAGCCGGCGCTGTACTGGCCGCGCACGGTGTGCTTGCCGAGGTCCGCCGGGAGCTGCACGGCGCTCAGCACCTTGAGCTTCTCGGCCACCAGCGCCTTGGGGTGGAAGGAGGCCGGCTCCTCGATGGCGGTGAGGGCCATCAGCTGGAGCAGGTGGTTCTGGATGACGTCCCGGGCCGAGCCGATGCCGTCGTAGTAACCCGCGCGGCCGCCGATGCCGATGTCCTCGGCCATGGTGATCTGCACGTGGTCGACGTACGACCGGTTCCAGATCGGCTCGAACATCGTGTTGGCGAAGCGGAGCGCCAGGATGTTCTGGACGGTCTCCTTGCCCAGGTAGTGGTCGATCCGGAAGACCTCGTCCCGGGGGAAGACCTGGTGGACGATCTCGTTCAGCTCCTGGGCGCTCTCCAGGTCGTGGCCGAACGGCTTCTCGATCACCGCACGGCGCCAGGAGCCCTTCGGCGGGTCGGCCAGGCCGTGCTTCTTCAGCTGCTGGACCACGATCGGGAACGACTTCGGCGGCACCGAGAGGTAGAACGCGAAGTTGCCGCTGGTGCCCTGGGCACCGTCCAGCTCGGCGATGGTCGCGGCCAGGCGCTCGAAGGCGTCGTCGTCGTCGAAGGTGCCCTGGACGAAGCGCATGCCCATGGCGAGCTGCTCCCAGACCTCCTCACGGAAGGGGGTGCGGGCGTGCTCCTTGACGGCGTCGTGCACCTCCTTCGCGAAGTCCTCGTCCTCCCACTCGCGGCGCGCGAAGCCGACGAGCGAGAAGCCCGGCGGCAGCAGGCCGCGGTTGGCCAGGTCGTAGATGGCGGGCATCAGCTTCTTGCGCGACAGGTCGCCGGTGACGCCGAAGATCACCAGGCCGGAGGGCCCGGCGATGCGCGGGAGCCTGCGGTCGGCCGGATCGCGCAGCGGGTTGACGGGCGCGAGCGGGGGGTCTCCCTGCTCGACCTCGGGAAAGGCGTTGCTCACGGGGTGGGCTCCGTAGTTCTCGGTGTGAGCGGGTCGGTCACTTCTCGGCGGCGAAGCCGGCCAGCGAGGCGGTGACGGTGTCGAGCAGCTCGGTCCAGGACTGCTCGAACTTCTCGACGCCCTCGTCCTCGAGCAGCTGCACGACGTCGTCGTAGTCGACACCGGCGGCGGCGATGGCGTCCATCACGGCCTTGGCGTCGGCGTAGTTCGGGGTGATGGTGTCACCGGTGATCACGCCGTGGTCGTCCGTGGCGTCCAGGGTGGCCTCGGGCATGGTGTTGACGGTGCCGGGGGCGACCAGCTCGGTGACGTACAGGGTGTCCGGCAGGGCCGGGTCCTTGACGCCGGTCGAGGCCCAGAGCGGGCGCTGCGGCTTGGCACCGGCGGCCTCCAGGGCCTTCCAGCGGTCGCCCGAGAACACCTCCTCGTACGCCTGGTAGGCCAGACGGGCGTTGGCGAGGGCGGCCTTGGACTTGAGCTCCTTGGCCTCGCCGCCGATCTTCTCCAGGCGCTTGTCGATCTCGGTGTCCACGCGGGAGACGAAGAAGGAGGCGACCGACTCGATCTGGGAGAGGTCCAGGCCCGCGGCCTTGGCCTGCTCCAGGCCGGTCAGGTAGGCGTCCATGACCGCGCGGTAGCGCTCCAGGGAGAAGATCAGCGTGACGTTGACGCTGATGCCCTTGGCGAGCACGGCGGAGATGGCGGGCAGACCGGCCTTGGTGGCGGGGATCTTGATGAACACGTTCGGGCGGTCGACCAGCCACCACAGCTGCTTGGCCTCGGCCACGGTGGGCTCGGTCTGGTGGGCCAGCCGCGGGTCGACCTCGATCGAGACCCGGCCGTCGCGGCCGTTGGAGGCGTCGTAGACCGGGCGCAGCACGTCGGCCGCGTCGCGTACGTCCGAGGTCGTGATCATGCGGATCGCCTCGTCGGTGGTGACCTTGCGGACGGCGAGGTCGCGCAGCTGGCCGTCGTAGGAGCTGTGTCCGCCGCCGATCGCCTTCTGGAAGATGGTGGGGTTGGTGGTGACGCCGACCACGTGCTTGCTCTGGACCAGCTCGGCGAGGTTGCCGGAGTTCAGGCGCTCGCGGCTGAGGTCGTCCAGCCAGATGGCCACGCCTTCGTCGCTGAGGCGCTTCAGTGCGTCAGTCATGGTGCTTCATCCCTCTTCATCGGTGGTGCTGTGGGGAGAACGTCTAATGGGCCGCGTACCCGATGTGCGGTCGGGTACGCGGCCCAGCGGTGCCTAGCGGGAGACGGCCTCGACCGTGCGCAGCGAGGCGCGGGCGGCGCCCGCCACGGCCTCGGCGGTCAGGCCGAACTCCTGGAAGAGCACCTTGTAGTCGGCGGAGGCACCGAAGTGCTCCAGGCTGATGATCCGACCGGCGTCGCCGACCAGCTCGCGCCAGCCCTGGGCGATACCGGCCTCGACCGAGACGCGGGCCCGGACGTTCGGCGGCAGCACGCTGTCGCGGTACGCCTGGTCCTGCTCGTTGAACCACTCGATGGACGGCATCGAGACGACCCGGGTCGGGATGCCGTCGGCCTCGAGCGCCTCGCGGGCGGCGACGGCCAGCTGCACCTCGGAGCCGGTGCCGATCAGGATCACCTTGGGGGCGCTGCTGGACGCCTCGGCCAGCACGTAGCCGCCCTTGGCGGTGCCCTCGGCGGAGCCGAAGACCTCGCGGTCCCAGGTGGGCACGTTCTGGCGGGTGAGCGCCAGGCCGACCGGGCCGGGGTGGCTGGTCTGGCGCTCGATGACGGTGCGCCAGGCGACGGCGGTCTCGTTGGCGTCGGCCGGGCGGACCATGGCCAGGCCCGGGATGGCGCGCAGCGAGGCGAGGTGCTCGACCGGCTGGTGGGTCGGGCCGTCCTCGCCGAGGCCGATCGAGTCGTGCGTCCACACGTAGGTGACCGGCAGCTTCATCAGCGCGGCCAGGCGGACGGCCGGGCGCATGTAGTCGGCGAACACCAGGAAGGTGCCGCCGAAGACGCGGGTCCTGCCGTGCAGCGCGATGCCGTTCATGGTCGAGCCCATGGCGTGCTCGCGGATGCCGAAGTGGATGGTCCGCCCGTACGGGCTGGCCGACTTCAGCGGGTTGCCCTCGGGGAGGAAGGAGCTCTCCTCGTCGATGGTGGTGAGGTTGGACTCCGCGAGGTCGGCCGAGCCGCCCCACAGCTCCGGGATCACCGCGCCGATCGCCTTGAGGGTGTCGCCCGAGGCCTTGCGGGTGGCGACCTCCTTGCCGGCCGGGAAGACCGGGATCGCCTTCTCCCAGCCGTCGGGCAGCTCGCCGATCTGGATCCGGTCGAACTCGGCGGCCCGCTCCGGGTTGGCGGCGCGCCAGGCGTGGAAGCCCTGCTCCCACTCGGTGCGGGCGGCCTTGCCGCGCTGGACCACCAGGCGGGCGTGGTCGATCACGGCGTCCGTGACCTCGAAGGTCTTCTCCGGCGAGAAGCCGAGCACCTTCTTGGTCGCGGCGATCTCGGCGTCACCGAGGGCCGAACCGTGCGCCTTGGCGGTGTCCTGGGCGTTCGGCGCCGGCCAGGCGATGATGGTGCGCATCGCGATCATCGACGGGCGGGAGGTCTCCGCCTTGGCCGCGGCCAGCGCGGTGGCCAGCGCGTGCACGTCCACGTCGCCGTCGGCCTTCGGCGTGATCCGCTGGACGTGCCAGCCGTACGCCTCGTACCGGGCCAGGACGTCCTCGGAGAAGGCCGTCTCGGTGTCGCCCTCGATCGAGATGTGGTTGTCGTCGTACAGCGCGACCAGGTTGCCCAGCTTCTGGTGGCCGGCCAGCGAGGAGGCCTCGGCGGAGATGCCCTCCTCCAGGTCGCCGTCGGAGACGATGGCCCAGATGGTGTGGTCGAACGGCGACTCGCCCGCGGCGGCCTCCGGGTCGAACAGGCCGCGCTCGTAGCGGGCGGCCATCGCCATGCCCACCGCGTTGGCGATGCCCTGGCCCAGCGGGCCGGTGGTGGTCTCGACACCGGCGGTGTGGCCGTGCTCCGGGTGACCGGGGGTGCGGCTGCCCGCGACGCGGAAGGCCTTCAGGTCGTCCAGTGACAGACCGTAACCGGACAGGTAGAGCTGGGTGTAAAGAGTAAGCGAGGTGTGCCCCGGCGAGAGCACGAAGCGGTCACGGCCGACCCAGCTCGGGTCGGTCGGGTCGTGGCGCAGGAAGCGCTGGAAGATCACGTAGGCGGCGGGGGCCAGCGACATCGCCGTCCCGGGGTGCCCGTTGCCGACCTTCTGGACTGCGTCCATGGCCAGGACACGCGCGGTGTCCACCGTCCGCTGGTCCAGCTCGGTCCACTCGAATGCGTTCGTCGGCGTGGTGCTCACCCTGTCTCAGGGCTCCTTCCGTAAATGAAGAGTGACCCCGTGATGGACCGGGTCTGCCACGTCGCTGTGGACCAGACTGAGGAGTGGTGCCGGTCACGGAGGGTTGATCCCGCTTCTGCGTGCGAGCCTACCGTCCGTGTGGCCTCCGCCTCGTCCGGCAGGACGCCCAGTCTGCGTCGGAGCCGGATTCGTACCGACTGTGGCAGGTTCCGTGTCCCACCTTGACCCGGTTCGGTGCGGTTCGCGCGTCCGAGGGGTAAGACGGGCGACGTCCCGGTTTGGGTGGGTTCACCCGGCGGTGTGCGGTTCCGCCTCGCCGGGGGACCCCGAGGCCGGTCGGGAGATATGGAGCGTCTAAGGTGGCGTGGTACGCGCAGCGCGAACATTCCGGGACCGAGTGGCCCCGTGGGCGCCTGCGAAGGTTCATCGTGAGTTGGGGTGTTCGTGACCGCCGTCGAATCCCGCCCTGCGGGGGTAGCCGGGGCGACCCCCGCGCACCGGCCGTTCGGGGCCCGTGTCGGGGCATTCGTCGCACTGACCAAGCCTCGGATCATCGAGCTGCTGCTGATCACCACCGTACCGGTGATGTTCCTGGCGCAGCACGGCGTGCCGAACCCGCTGAAGGTTCTGTACGTGGTGATCGGCGGCTACCTCTCGGCCGGCGGCGCCAACGCGCTCAACATGTACATCGACCGCGACATCGACGCGGTGATGTCCCGCACCGAGCGCCGCCCGCTGGTGACCGGCATGGTCTCCCCCCGCGAGGCACTGGTCTTCGGCATCTCGCTCGGCGTGGTCTCCACGGCCTGGCTCTGGACGCTGGTCAACCCGCTCGCCTCGATGCTGGCGCTGACCGCGCTCCTCTTCTACGTCTTCGTCTACACCCTCGGCCTCAAGCGCCGCACCGCGCAGAACATCGTCTGGGGCGGCATCGCCGGCTGCATGCCGGTCTTCGTCGGCTGGGCGGCCGTCACCAACTCGGTGTCCTGGTCGGCGCTGATCCTCTTCCTGGTCATCTTCTTCTGGACGCCGCCGCACTACTGGCCGCTGTCGATGAAGGTCAAGGACGACTACGAGCGGGCCGGGGTGCCGATGCTCCCCGTCCTCAAGGGCAACCTGGCGGTCGCCAAGCAGATCGTCATCTACTCCTGGGTCATGGTCGCCACCTCGCTGCTCCTGTGGCCGCTCGGCCACACCAGCTGGCTCTACCCGACGGCGGCCGTGCTGCTCGGCGGCTTCTGGCTCAAGGAGGCGCACGGCCTGTACGCCCGCGCCAAGGCCGGGGTCGTGGGGGCCAAGCTCAAGGAGATGCGGCTGTTCCACTGGTCCATCACCTACCTGACGCTGCTGTTCGTCGTGGTGGCGATCGACCCGTTCATCTGAGTGCTGACGTGAGAAAGGCCGACCCGTCCAGGTCGGCCTTTACTTTTACCTCGGGGGTAGTTCGCTGGGGCCCACGTGGCCGTCCAGCCAGTCCTTGAGCGGCGTCGAGGCCCGCAGGAAGGCGCTGACCCGGTCGGCGGCGGCCTTGGTGGCCAGCCACTTGGCGGGCTCCCACTCCTGCCAGGCGATCAGGCCCTTGTACCGCAGCAGTTCGATCCTCGGGTGGTCCTTCGGGTAGCCCCGGGGAGCCGTCTTCAGTGCGTCCCGCCCGACCACCTGGGGGCCCGCCTCGGTCACGGCCGCGATGACCCGCTCCAGCTCGGCCCCGCTGATGTCCTCCGCCACCGCCGCCCGGTAGCGGGCCAGCTGGTCGGTGGCGAGCTGGTAGTACCCGAGGCCGCAGGCGAGCCCGTCGGCCGAGAGCTGGACGTACCCGCCGGATTCGAGGTAGCCGCCGATGTGCGTCTTGTACGGCGACTTGTCGGCACTGAACCGCACGTCCCGGTTCGGCCGGAAGATCTTGCCGGGCCCGAACTCGTCCTCCAGCAGATCGAGCAGATCCGCCATCGGCGCGTGCACGGACTCGTCGTACACCGCCTTGTGGGCGGTCCAGTAGGCCTTGGAGTTGTCAGCCTCCAGGCCCGCGTAGAAATCGAGAGCGGCCACCGGCCAGCCATGGAAGGTCACCTCCCGAGCCTAGCCGCCAGGGCCGAGTGTGATGCTGCTGACGCTCGGTGTGGATCTGTGGCCAGGGGTGATACCCGCGAGTAGCATGCCGACCATGACCGCCACCACTGCCGCCGTGGACGCCCGGGCCGAGCGTCGCGCCAAGCGCATTGCCAAGCACATCGACAGCTTCGCCAAGCAGCACGGCGGGGCCGAGGGCGTCGTCGAGTACGTCGGTGCCGCTGCCACCCGGATCGTCATGGTCGGGGCGGACGGGGCCTGGGGTGACCAGGTCGCTCCCTCGTACGCCGTGGGGAAGCGGGCCGCCGAGCTGGCCGGGCTGACGCTGCAGGACAACTTCGAGGGCGAGCTGGGCCTCAAGGTGAAGACCAGCTCCTACGAGTGGAAGCGGATGGCCGGCATCCAGATCTGACGCCGCCGTACGCACGCGAAAGGGGCCCTCATTCGAGGGCCCCTTTCGCGTGTCTCAGGCGGTCTGGAGGGCCTGGGCGGGGAGTTCGGCCGGGGTGGCGGCCGGGCGGGTGCGCAGGGCGAGGGGGATGCGCAGGGCGGCGATCCAGACCAGGGTGGCGCCGAGCATGTGGACGCCGACCAGGATCTCGGGGGCCTGGGTGAAGTACTGGACGAAGCCCAGCAGGCCCTGCGCGAGCAGCACGACGAACAGCTCACGGGCCCGGGCCCTCGCGGCCGGCGGGGCCTTGACGGCGGCGAAGACGAAGATCACCGCGAGCGCCACGCCGAAGGAGAGGAAGGCCAGGTCCGCGTGGGCCTGGGCGAGGCGGTCGTAGTCGAGCGGGATGCGCGGCACCGGCTTGCCGTCCTTGCCGGGCGCACCCGGGTGGTGGCCGGCGCCGGTGACCAGCGTGCCGGCCGCGACCAGCAGCCCGATCACGGTGACCAGCACCCAGCTGAGCTGCGTGATCGGCCGGCTCACCAGGTGCTCCGCCGCGCCGTCACCCTCCTTGGACCGCTCCCACTGGTGCAGCGCGACCCAGACCAGGCCCATCGCGGCGATCAGGTGCAGTGCCACCGTGTACGGGTTGAGGCCGGTCAGCACCGTGATGCCGCCGAGCACCGCGTTGCTCATCACCAGCCAGAACTGCCACCAGCCGAGCTTGGTGAGGCTGCGCCGCCACGGCTGCGCACAGCGGGCGGCGAGCGTCGCCCAGGCGATGGCTGCGCACATCACGTAGGTCAGCATCCGGTTGGTGAACTCGATGACACCGTTGATGCCCATCGCCGGGGTCGGCGTGAGGCTCTCGCCGGTGCAGCGGGGCCAGGTGGTGCAGCCGAGGCCGGAGGCGGTGAGGCGGACGGCGCCGCCGGTGACGACGATGACCACGCTCATCACCAGCGCGGCGAACGCGGCGCGCCGGACGATCGCCGTGGACGGCTGCCAGCGGTCGGCGAGAAGGGAGGAGGGGGTACGCACCCGACCATCCTAGGTCGGCTTACAGCTGATCTTGGGGCGGGGCGGGGTGTGGGGAAGGGACGACTTCGGACGTCAAGAGGGCAGATTCGGTCGACTGCCCGGATAGCGCCGGTGCGGGCGGGTAGAGTCCGAAACTTCGAGGTCAACAGCCGCCCCTGGCAGGGGTGTTCGGGAGGGACGAAGGATGAACGTGCGGCGTGGGATAGCCGGGGTGCTGGTGGGAGTGGCCGCGCCGCTGGCGTTGGCCGGGAGTGCTTCGGCGCACGTTCCGACGTGGAGTGTGACGTGCGGCAAGGTCAGCGTGTCGCTGGCCAACTACAACAAGGACGCCCTGAACACCGTCACGCTGATCGTCGACGGGGAGAAGCTGCTCGACAAGAAGGCCTTCCCGGACAAGTACACGGGGGACTTCGCGGTCAAGGCGCACAGCAAGGACGTGAAGGCCGAGCTGATCGTCACCACCAACGAGGACCCGGACGGCAAGAAGGGCTGGTCGGTCGACCAGACCAAGACCATCGCCCCCTGCGAGAGCCCGTCCCCGCAGCCCAGCTCCCCCAAGCCGAGCACCCCGGCCCCCAGCACCCCGGCCCCCAGCACCCCGGCCCCGAGCAAGCCCGCGACCCACACCCCCACGCCCACCCCCACGCCGACCCCGACCGGCCCGGTGCTGGCCTCGACCGGTGGCGGCGGTGAGACGCCCCTGATCGCCGGGGCGGGCGCGGCGGTCGTGGTGGCCGGTGGCGCACTCCTCTTCGTCGGACGCCGCCGCAGCACCAGGCGTCACTGAGTCAGTTGCACTGTTCGGGGCGCGGGGAACTGCGCTGCCAACCATGCAGGGCCTGCGGCCTACCGCTTCGCGCAGTTCCCCGCGCCCCTGGACAGTGCATCTACTCCCAGCGGAAGAAGCGGGCCGCCAGGCCCAGGCCGACCGCCGCCCAGACCCCGAGAATCCCCAGGTCCGCCCACGGCATCCCGGCGCCGGTCTGGAGCACCGAGCGGAGTCCGTCCGACAGTGCGGAGATCGGGAGCAGCTCGAGGACGGACTGCACGGCCGCCGGGAACTTGCTCAGCGGCACGACCACCCCGCCCGCGAGCAGCAGCAGGATGAAGACCAGGTTGGCCCCCGCCAGGGTGGCCTCCGCCTTCAGGGTGCCCGCCATCAGCAGGCCCAGCCCCGAGAAGGCGGCCGTGCCGAGCACGAGCAGCAGCACCACGGCCACCGGGTTCCCGTGCGGCGACCAGCCCAGCGCCAGCGCGATCACCGACAGCAGTGCGACCTGCAGCGCCTCGGTGACCAGCACGCAGCCGGTCTTGGCCGTGAGCAGTGCCCACCTCGGCAGCGGGCTGGCACCGAGCCGCTTGAGCACGCCGTACCGCCGCTCGAACCCGGTGGCGATCGCCTGCCCGGTGAAGGCGGTGGACATCACGGCCAGCGCCAGCAGCCCGGGCGCGAGGAAGTCGACCCGCTTGCCCGGGCCCTCCACCGAGACCACGTCCACGACGCTGAACAGCACCAGCAGCACGGTCGGGATGATCACGGTGAGCAGCAGCTGCTCACCGTTGCGCAGCAGCATCTTCGTCTCGAAGGCCGTCTGGGCCAGCAGCATCCGGCCGACCGGAGCGGCCCCCGGAGCGGGGGTGTACGAGGTCATGAGCGGAGCTCCCGTCCGGTCAGGTCGAGGAAGACGTCTTCGAGGCTGCGGCGCTGCACGGAGATCCCCGAGGCGAGCACGCCGACGGACGCGCACCAGCCGGTGACGCTGGCGACCAGCTGCGGGTCGACGGTCGCCTCGACGCGGTAGTGCCCCGGCGTGGGCTCGGTGACGGCGGCGCGGTCGGGGAGGACCTTGGTCAGCGAGCCGAGGTCGAGTCCGGCCGGGCCGGTGAAGTGCAGGGCGGACTCGGAGCGGCAGAGCTCCGCCGGGGAGCCGTTGGCGATGACGCGGCCCCGGTCCACGATGGCGACGTGGTCGGCGAGCTGCTCGGCCTCGTCCATGTGGTGGGTGGTGACGACCACGCTGACGCCGTCGCGGCGCAGGTCGCGGACCAGCTCCCAGGTGGCGTGGCGGGCCTGCGGGTCGAGCCCGGCGGTGGGCTCGTCCAGGAAGACCAGTTCGGGGCGGCCGACCACGGCCATCGCCAGGGCGAGGCGCTGCTGCTGGCCGCCGGAGAGACGGCGGTAGGTGGTGCGGCCGCAGGAGCCGAGGCCGAGGCGCTCGACCAGGGCGGGCACGTCCAGCGGGTCGGCGTGCAGCTTGGCAGTGTGTTGCAGCATCTCGACGGCGCGCGCCCCGGCGTACACACCACCTGACTGCAACATGACGCCGACGCGGGGTTTCAACTGCCGCGCGTCCGACACCGGGTCCAGCCCGAGCACCCGGACGGTACCGGCGTCGGCCTTCCGGTAGCCCTCGCAGATCTCGATGGTGGTGGTCTTGCCGGCGCCGTTCGGGCCGAGCACGGCGGTCACCGCGCCGCGCGGAACGGCCAGCTCAAGGCCGTCGACCGCGGTCTTGTCGCCGTACCGCTTCACCAGGCCGGTGATCTCGACCGCAGGTTCTTCAGACATGCCAGCGAGTATAGGAATTCCTCACACACCGACCCCCCGCGCCCCGGATCAGGTAAGGCTTGCCTGCGTGACTGATGACACCCGTGAGGCCTGGGTCACGGCTTGTCGCAACGGAACCAATTACGCAACACTGGTGTTGTGAAAAGAATGCGCGAGCACACCCAGCTGTCGGAGGCCGAGACGGCCCCCGACTGCAGCGTGCCCGCGACCGCCGCCGAGGTACTGCTCGTCGACGGCCACCGCGCCACCCGGGACAGGGTCGCGCGGTCGATTCTCGACCACGGCCCCTCCTCCGCCGCCGACCTGGCGGGGCGGCTGGGGCTGACCAGCGCGGCCGTCCGCCGTCACCTCGACGGACTGCTCGCCGCCGGTCTGGTGGAGGCCCGCGAGCAGCGGGTCTACGGCACCCGGGGCCGCGGCCGACCGGCCAAGGTCTTCGCGCTCACCGAGTCCGGCCGGGACGCCTTCTACCAGGCCTACGACCAGCTCGCGGCCGACGCGCTGCGCTGGATCTCGGAGGCCGTCGGCGGCGGCGAGGCCGGGGAGGAGGCCGTCGCGGCCTTCGCCCGGGCGCGCTTCGCCAAGCAGGCGCAGAAGTACCTGGGCAGCATCGAGCAGGCCGACGGCGGTGAGCGCGCCGAGGCACTGGCCCAGGCGCTGAGTGCCGACGGGTACGCTGCCACGGTGCGACGCGTGCCGTCCGCCGCGGGAGCCAAGGCTCCCGCCGGCGCCCAGCTCTGCCAGCACCACTGCCCGGTCGCGCACATCGCCGAGCAGTTCCCCCAGCTCTGCGAGGCGGAGACCGAGGTCTTCTCCCAGCTGCTGGGCACCCACGTGCAACGGCTGGCCACCATCGCCCACGGCGACGGGGTCTGCACCACCTATGTGCCGGCACCCGGTGCCGCATCGTCCCCCGGCTCGAGCCGGGTGCCCGGTGCCGCGCCGACTGCCGGTACGCCCCACCCAAACAAGAACCTGCGTCCGCGCGGAGGAACCTCGCATGACTGACACCGTTTCGCACCCGGAGCTCGAGGGCCTGGGCACGTACGAGTACGGCTGGTCCGACCCCGACGCCGCCGGTTCGGTGGCCAAGCGCGGGCTGAGCGAGGAGGTCGTCCGCGACATCTCGGCCAAGAAGTCCGAGTCGGAGTGGATGCTCAACCTGCGCCTCAAGGGCCTGAAGCTCTTCGGCAAGAAGCCCATGCCGACCTGGGGCTCCGACCTCTCCGGCATCGACTTCGACAACATCAAGTACTTCGTGCGCTCCACCGAGAAGCAGGCGGAGTCCTGGGAGGACCTGCCCGCCGACATCAAGGCGACGTACGACAAGCTCGGCATCCCGGAGGCGGAGAAGCAGCGCCTGGTCGCCGGTGTCGCCGCGCAGTACGAGTCGGAGGTCGTCTACCACCAGATCCGTGAGGACCTGGAGGAGCAGGGCGTGATCTTCCTCGACACCGACACCGCGCTCAAGGAGCACCCGGAGCTCTTCAAGGAGTACTTCGGCACCGTCATCCCCGCCGGTGACAACAAGTTCGCCGCGCTGAACACCGCCGTCTGGTCCGGCGGATCGTTCATCTACGTGCCGAAGGGTGTGCACGTCGACATCCCGCTGCAGGCCTACTTCCGGATCAACACCGAGAACATGGGCCAGTTCGAGCGGACGCTGATCATCGTCGACGAGGACGCCTACGTCCACTACGTCGAGGGCTGCACCGCCCCGATCTACTCCTCGGACTCGCTGCACAGCGCCGTGGTCGAGATCATCGTCAAGAAGGGCGGCCGCTGCCGCTACACGACCATCCAGAACTGGTCGAACAACGTCTACAACCTGGTCACCAAGCGCGCCGTGGCGTACGAGGGCGCGACCATGGAGTGGGTCGACGGCAACATCGGCTCCAAGGTGACCATGAAGTACCCGGCCGTCTACCTGATGGGCGAGCACGCCAAGGGCGAGACCCTGTCGATCGCCTTCGCGGGCGAGGGCCAGCACCAGGACGCCGGCGCCAAGATGGTGCACATGGCGCCGAACACCTCCTCGAACATCGTCTCCAAGTCGGTGGCCCGTGGCGGTGGCCGCACCTCCTACCGCGGTCTGATCGAGATCGGCGAGGGCTCGAAGGGCGCCAAGTCGAACGTGCTCTGCGACGCGCTGCTGGTCGACACCATCTCGCGCTCGGACACCTACCCGTACGTGGACGTCCGCGAGGACGACGTGTCCATGGGCCACGAGGCGACCGTCTCCAAGGTCTCCGAGGACCAGCTGTTCTACCTGATGAGCCGTGGCATGACCGAGTTCGAGGCGATGGCGATGATCGTCCGCGGCTTCGTCGAGCCGATCGCGCGCGAGCTGCCGATGGAGTACGCGCTGGAGCTGAACCGGCTGATCGAGCTGCAGATGGAGGGCTCCGTCGGCTGACCCGTCGCCGACCGAGACCGTCCGTTTCATCTTTGAGGAAGAGAGCACAACGAACAGCCATGGCTGAAGTTCAGAACACCCCCGGCGCGACCACCGCGGGCTCGATCGAGGTCGGCACCACCGGGGCCGGCGCCCAGCTGGCCGGTCCCGGGACGGGCCGGGCCACCGTGAAGCAGCCGATCGACGCCCGCGTCGCGGTCAAGCCCTCGTACGACGTGAACGACTTCCCGGTGCCGACCGGCCGCGAGGAGGACTGGCGGTTCACCCCGATGCACCGCCTGGCCGGCCTGCACGACGGCACCGCCGCCGAGGCCGCCACGGGCGAGAGCAAGATCGAGCTGAGCCTGCCCGAGGGCGTCACCGCCGAGAACGTCGGCCGCGACGACGCGCGGGTCGGCAAGGCCGGCAAGCCGGTGGACCGGGTGGCCGCGCAGGCGTTCTCCTCCTTCGACGAGGCGCTGGTCGTCACCGTGCCCAAGGAGACGGTGCTCACCGAGCCGGTCAAGATCGACGTGCACGGCGAGGGCGGCGTCCGCTTCGGCCACGTGGTGATCGAGGTCAAGCCGTTCGCGGAGGCCGTCGTGGTGCTCAACCACACCGGCACCGGCGTCCGCGCCGCCAACGTCGACCTGCTCGTCGGTGACGGCGCCAAGCTGACCTTCGTCACGATCCAGGACTGGGAGCGGGACGCGGTGCACGTGGCCCAGCACACCGCCCTGGTCGGCCGGGACGCCTCGCTCAAGTCCGTCGTGGTCACCTTCGGCGGCGACCTGGTGCGCCTGCACCCGCGCGTGAACTACGCCGCCCCCGGCGGCGAGGCCGACCTCTTCGGCCTGTACTTCGCGGACGCCGGCCAGCACCTCGAGCACCGCCTGGTGATCGACCACGACACCCCGCACTGCCGCTCCAACGTGGTCTACAAGGGCGCGCTGCAGGGCCAGGGCGCGCACGCCGTCTGGGTCGGTGACGTGCTGATCCGCGCCGCCGCCGAGGGCACCGACACCTACGAGCACAACCGCAACCTGGTGCTCACCGACGGCGCCCGGGTCGACTCGATCCCGAACCTGGAGATCGAGACCGGCGAGATCGTCGGCGCCGGCCACGCCTCGGCGACCGGCCGCTTCGACGACGAGCAGCTGTTCTACCTGCAGGCCCGTGGCATCCCCGCCGACGAGGCCCGCCGCCTGGTCGTGCGCGGCTTCTTCGCCGAGCTGGTGCAGCAGATCGGTGTCGCCGAGATCCAGGACCACCTGCTCGAGAAGATCGACGCCGAGCTGGAGGGGACGGTCGCATGAGCTACCTGCGCGCCTGCTCGGTCGGTGACCTCGCGGAGGACACCCCGAAGCGCGTCGAGCTGAACGGTGTGCCCGTCGCCCTGGTCCGCACCGAGGGGGAGGTGTTCGCGATCAACGACATCTGCTCGCACGCGAACGTCTCGCTCTCCGAGGGCGAGGTCGAGGACTGCATGATCGAGTGCTGGCTGCACGGCTCCAGCTTCGACCTGCGCTCCGGCAAGCCCTCGGGCCTGCCCGCCACCAAGCCGGTTCCCGTTTACCCCGTCAAGATCGAAGGGGACGATGTGCTCGTCTCCGTCAACCAGGAGTCCTGAGCATGGCCACCCTTGAAATCCGCAACCTGCACGTCTCCGTCGAGGCCGAGGGCGGTGCCCGCGAGATCCTGAAGGGCGTCGACCTGACGATCAAGCAGGGCGAGACGCACGCCATCATGGGCCCCAACGGCTCCGGCAAGTCGACCCTGGCGTACACCCTGGCCGGCCACCCCAAGTACACCGTCACCGGCGGCGAGGTGCTCCTCGACGGCGAGGACGTGCTGGCCATGAGCGTGGACGAGCGCGCCCGCGCCGGTGTCTTCCTGGCCATGCAGTACCCGGTCGAGGTCCCCGGCGTCTCGGTCTCCAACTTCCTCCGTACCGCCGCCACCGCCGTCCGCGGCGAGGCCCCCAAGCTGCGGCTGTGGGTCAAGGAGGTCAAGGAGGCGATGGCCGCCCTGCAGATGGACCCGGCCTTCGCCGAGCGCAACGTCAACGAGGGCTTCTCCGGCGGCGAGAAGAAGCGCCACGAGATCCTCCAGCTCGAGCTGCTCAAGCCGAAGATCGCGATCCTGGACGAGACCGACTCCGGCCTGGACGTCGACGCGCTGCGCCAGGTCTCCGAGGGCATCAACCGCGTCCACGCCACCGGCGAGGTCGGCACCCTGCTGGTCACCCACTACACCCGCATCCTGCGCTACGTGAAGCCGGACTACGTCCACGTCTTCTCGGCCGGCCGGATCGTCGAGTCCGGTGGCGCCGAGCTCGCCGACAAGCTGGAGAACGAGGGCTACGAGGCTTACGTGAAGGGTGGCGCTTCAGAGTGACTGAATCTGTTCATGGTGTGAGCGCCGAAGCGCTGGCCGCCGCCCAGGAGTTCGGCGACTCGATCCGCAAGGACTTCCCGATCCTGCAGCGCGTGCTGCACGACGAGAAGCCGCTGGTCTACCTGGACAACGCCGCTACCTCGCAGAAGCCGCAGGCCGTCCTGGACGCGCTGAACGGCTACTACGAGCGCCACAACGCCAACGTCCACCGTGGCGTGCACGTGCTGGCCGAGGAGGCGACGGCCCTCTACGAGGGTGCCCGGGACAAGGTCGCGGCCTTCGTCAACGCGCCCAGCCGGGACGAGGTGATCTTCACCAAGAACGCCTCGGAGTCGCTCAACCTCGTTGCCAACATGCTCGGTTGGGCCGAGGAGCCGTACCGGGTGGACGCCGAGGCCGAGATCGTCATCACCGAGATGGAGCACCACTCCAACATCGTGCCGTGGCAGCTGCTCGCGCAGCGCACCGGCGCGAAGCTGAAGTGGTTCGGTCTCACCGACGAGGGCCGCCTCGACCTCTCGAACATCGATGAGCTGATCACCGAGAAGACGAAGATCGTCTCCTTCACGCTCGTCTCCAACCTGATGGGCACCGTCAACCCGGTCGAGGCGATCGTCCGCCGCGCCCAGGCCGTCGGCGCCCTGGTGCTGATCGACGCCTCGCAGGCCGCTCCGCACATGGTGCTCGACGTGCAGGCGCTGGAGGCCGACTTCGTCGCCTTCACCGGCCACAAGATGCTCGGCCCGACCGGCATCGGCGTGCTCTGGGGCCGGCAGGAGCTCCTCGAGGACCTCCCGCCGTTCCTCGGCGGCGGCGAGATGATCGAGACCGTCACCATGGGCGCCTCGACCTACGCCCCGGCCCCGCACAAGTTCGAGGCCGGCACCCCGCCGATCGCCCAGGCGGTTGGTCTCGGTGCTGCCATCGACTACCTCTCCAACATCGGTATGGAGCGGATCGCCGAGCACGAGCACACCATCACCGAGTACGCGGTGGCCCGCCTCCAGGAGGTTCCGGGACTTCGGATCATCGGCCCGCGCACGGCCGTTGACCGCGGCGCGGCGATCTCCTTCGTCCTGGGCGACATCCACCCGCACGACGTGGGCCAGGTGCTCGACGAGCAGGGCATCGCGGTCCGGGTCGGCCACCACTGCGCGCGGCCGGTCTGCCTGCGCTACGGCATCCCCGCCACCACGCGGGCCTCGTTCTACCTGTACTCGACGCCTGCGGACGTCGATGCGCTGATCGACGGCCTGCACCACGTCCAGGACTTCTTCGGCTGAGGGTTGGGAGGCGTACGACATGAAGCTCGACTCGATGTACCAGGACATCATCCTGGACCACTACCGCAACCCGCACGGCAAGGGCCTGCGCGACGGTGACGTCGAGGTCCACCACGTCAACCCGACCTGCGGCGACGAGATCACCCTGCGGGTGAAGCTGGACGGGGCCGTGGTGGCCGACGTCAGCTACGACTCGCAGGGCTGCTCGATCAGCCAGGCCAGCGCGTCCGTGCTCAACGACCTGGTGGTCGGCAAGAGCGTGGGCGAGGCCCAGGCCGTCCAGGAGGCGTTCCTGGAGCTCATGCAGAGCAAGGGCACCCTGGAGGGCGACGAGGACGTGCTGGAGGACGCCATCGCGTTCGCCGGCGTCTCCAAGTTCCCCGCCCGGGTCAAGTGCGCCCTGCTGAGCTGGATGGCCTGGAAGGACGCCACCTCCCAGGCGCTCGCCCAGCAGCCCGCCGTCAACGACTGACCCTGTCTTCTGGAGTTAACAGATGAGCGACACCGAGACGCCCGCCGAGGCGACTCCTTCCGCCGAAGGCCCGACGGTCATCGTCGGCACGACGGCCGGCACCGTCTCCGTCGAGGACCTGACCGAGGCCCTGATGGACGTCGTCGACCCCGAGCTGGGCATCGACGTCGTCAACCTGGGCCTGATCTACGGCATCCACATCGACGAGTCCGACGTGGCCACCATCGACATGACCCTCACCTCGGCCGCCTGCCCGCTGACCGACGTCATCGAGGACCAGGCCAAGACCGCCACCGAGGGTCTCGTCCAGGACCTCCGGATCAACTGGGTCTGGATGCCGCCGTGGGGCCCCGACAAGATCACCGACGACGGCCGCGACCAGCTCCGCGCCCTCGGCTTCAACGTCTGAGATCTGAGCCGCTTTCACCGGCCGTACCCCTGCCCTGGGGTGCGGCCGGCGGTGTTTTCTGAGGTCAACTCATAGCGGCGGTAAATGAGTTGTGCGCCCGGGGGAGTGTCGGCAGGATTCCTCCGGCGGCCAGGGGGGCCGCTGGTACGACACCTTGGGGGGAACGATCATGAGCATCATCACCGCCCGCGTACGCGCCGCCGGGCTCGCGCTCGGACTGGCGCTCGGCACCACCGTGCTGGCCGCGACCGGCGCCCACGCCCAGTCCGTCACCTCGGGCTCGCTCAGCTTCAGCGGGGACGACTGGATCGGCGGGGGCCAGTCGTACAACTTCACCACCGACAACAAGGACCAGCTCAACGTCTCCGCCTCCGACGACCACCGGAGCGTCGAGGTCTCCGTCAACGGGGCCCAGGGCGACTGGTGGACCCTCGACCTCGTCGCCCCGACCGGCAGCCAGCTGACGCCCGGGACGTACCAGGCCACCCGCTCCCCGTTCAACGGTGCCGGGGCGGGGCTCAGCCTGTTCGGTGACGGGCGCGGCTGCAACACGCTGACCGGTAACTTCACCGTCACCAATATCGTCTTCGGCCCGCACGGGTACGTGCAGACGCTGGACGCCTCCTTCGAGGAGCACTGCGAGGGCGGCACGGCCGGCACCACCGGCCAGGTGCACATCGCCAACCCGACCCCGCCGCCGGTGCTCACCCTCGGCCTCGGCGTGTCGGTCAACGGCACCGCCAGCACCGTCGACGGCAAGGCCGCCATCAACGGCACCGTGACCTGCAACAAGCCGACCACGGTGGCCGTCAACGGCGCCGTCTCCCAGCTCAACCACAAGACCATCGTCCGCGGCGTCTACTCCGCCACGGTCGACTGCGTCCCCGGCGCCCCGGTCACCTGGACCGTGAAGGCCGACCCCTCCGGAACCGTCCCGTTCCAGCAGGGCGACGCCTCCGTCACCGCCCAGGCGAGCGCCCCCGACGCCGACTACAACACCTACGAGACCGCCTCCGCCACGGTCGTCACCCACCTGACCAAGACCCGCGGCTGATCGTACGGACAAGGCCGCCCAACCCCTCTCCCAGGGGGCTGGGCGGCCGTTTCCTGCCCCGTCCAGCCTGCTGGCACGTCATCAGTCCCGCTCGTCCCAACGGGCAGTCATCGGCCGCACGAGCCGGCTGGGTCGACCCCCTGAAGCCGGACGGCCCCTGCCCGGAGTACCCGGACAGGGGCCGTTCGGCTTCTCGCTGTCTCAGCGCGGCTTGCGCAGGACCGCTGCCGCGAGGGCGAGGCAGGCGGTGGCGTTGAGGGCCACGAAGGTGGAGACGGCGGGGAGGAGGCCGTAGTGCTGGACGGCGGCGCCGACGGCGACGATGGGGAGGGAGGAGCCGAGGTAGACGATGACCCAGAGGGCGGAGAGTTCGCTGCCTCGGCGGGCCGGGTCCATGGCGGCGACGGCGGAGGTGAAGAGGGAGCGGAAGGCCACGCCCTGGCAGGCGCCGCCGAGGACGCTGCCGATGAAGAGGAGGGCCGGGGTCTCGGTGTAGGCGGCGGTGACGACCAGGCCGAGGCCGGTGGCCAGGCCGGCCATGCCGAGGGCGATGACCAGGCGGTCGGCGGTGGGCGGCACGAGCAGCTGGGCGGCCGCCGAGGAGCCGAGCAGGAGGGCGGCCACGATCGCGCCGGTCATGTGCGAGTGGGTGTGCAGGAGGCGGGCGGAGAAGGCCGGGGAGAGGCTGAGGTAGACGCCGAAGACCCCGTAGGAGACGAAGCCGGCCGCGGCGGCCAGCCGGAACTCGCGGCGGCCCTGCCGGGGCAGGGCGAGGCGGCGCGGGCGCAGGTGGGCCGGGGTCGTGATGCGCGGCGGCGCCGTGGCGGGCCGCTCCTGGCCGGGCTTGCGGGGGTGGACCAGCGCCAGCGGGATGCAGAGCGCGAGCAGCGCGACGGCGTGCACCAGGAAGGGCGTGAGCAGCGGGTTGGCACCGCTGGAGAGTGCGGCCCCGGCGATCGGGCCGAGCGCGACGCCGCCGGCCGAGCAGGCCAGGGTGAGCTTGGCGGCCAGCGTCTGGTGGTCGGGGAGGAGGTCGCTGAGGGCGGCCCCGGCGGCGCCGGTGGAGAGGCCGACGGCTATGCCCTGGACGGCGCGCCCGGCGGCCAGCTGCCAGAAGCTGTGGGCGGTGGCGAAGAGGGCGTCCCCGCTGGCGGCCAGCGCCACGGCGGGCAGGATCATCGCCCGGCGGCCCAGGAAGTCCGACCAGTGCCCCACGGCGGCCAGCACGGGTACGAGCGCGAAGACGTAGACCGTGAAGAGGATCGTGGTGTCCAGGGCGGTGAGGCCGAGGCGCTGCTGGAGCAGCGGGTAGATCGGGGTCGCCAGGTTGGCGCCGATCAGCAGGAAGAGGAGGGCGGCGGCCACCAGGCCGACGCGGACGCCGCGCAGCGCGTTCCAGCGGCTGATCGCGGCGAGCTGGAGCTGCGGTCGTGGTGCGAGCTCCAGGGGGAGCAGGGCCTCCGAGAGCCGGCGGGTCCGGAACTGCGCGAGTCCGGAGCCGGCAGGGGAGAGGTCCGCCATGGCAGGGGTCTCCTGTGGCCGGGCACCACCTCGGCGCGCCGGGCCAGGGGTGGTGACCGGGGCGGAGCCCCGGTGGTGCGGGGGTGCATGGGGTGGGCTTCGTCGCCCGGTGGCCGTCGCGGGGTTGTGCGAGGGGCCATCCGAAGGATACGTGGTCGTACGGGCCGGTCCGGACACGAGCAAAGCGCCGAAGGGCGGTGGGCGGGTCGGGCAGTGGTGCACTCGGGCGGATACGCTGAGTAGATGGACCGGTACGGACCGGTCGCCGCAGTGACCACAGCCACCTCGGGAGAGCTCGGAACCATGGCCGGACGACGCCGCAACACCCCTGACAACCCGTCGCCCGCCGGGCCTGAGGAGGGGCTGCTGCCCGCCGACTACGAGCTGGCGGACCTCTACGGCGCTTTCGCCTCGCACGGCGAGAGTGACGAGGATCTCGACGACTCGGCGGTGCTGGTGCCGCCGGTGCAGCTGCTGCCGGAGGAGGAGCTGGTCGCCGCCGCGCTCGCCGTGCCGCTGATCGGCCACGCGCTCAAGCTGGCCCGCTGGACCGCCCCGCACCGGATGGTGGACGAGCTCGGCGACCTGACCGAGCAGGACCAGGAGCCGGCCGCGAGACTGCTCGGCTACGGGGACGGCCAGGAGGTCTCCGAGGAGGACGTGGTCGAGGCGATGCGGGCCTGGTCGCTGGCCTGCGACCTGGACCTGATCGAGATCGGCACCACCGAGGAGGGCGAGCACGTCGCCATCCCCGGCCCGGACCTGGAGCCGGCCGAGCAGGGCGACGCCGACACCGTCCTGGAGCTGTGGCTGACGGCCGCCGGGATCGTCCGGGAGCTGGCCGTCGAGGCGGACTCGCTGGAGCTGGCGGGCGAGGACGGCGGGGAGGACGGCGAGGAGCTGTCGGCGGAGGACGAGGAGGCCCGGCTCGCCGAGGTCGAGGAGCACCGCGAGGAGGCTGCCGAGCTGCTGGACGAGGCGCTGCAGGTGCTCTACGAGCACACGGCCTTCGCCGAGCCCGGCCAGGAGACGGTGCCGCTCGGGGTGCTGGCCGCGCTGCTGGTGGTGCCCGAGGGCGAGGAGCCGGACGAGGAGCTGCTGGGCGACATCACCGACGTCATGGTGGTGCTCGACCCGATGCTGGCCGACCTGGCCGAGCTGGGCGTGGTCGAGCACCGGCCGATCGACCCGGAGCTCTTCGAGGAGGAGGAGAGCGAGGAGCCGGCCACCGAGGAGGAGGGTGACGCGGACCGCTTCGGCCTGGTGCGGCTGACCCCGCTCGGCCAGTACGGCCTGCGGCAGTGGCTCCTGGAGGACGGCTACGACGCGCCGCTGATCGGCGAGCTGGCCCAGGGCGACGCCGAGGCGCTGCTGCGCTCGATCACCGAGACCGCCAACGTGCTGCCGCAGCGGGAGATCGCGGTCTGGCTGGCCGGGCGGGAGCCGGTGGCGGCGGCGCGCGAGCTGCTGGCGGCGGCCAGGGGCACCGACACCTACAGCCCGGTGCGCCGGATGCTCTGCGTGCAGGCGCTGGAGCTGCTCGGCGCCGCCGCCCGCCCGGCCGCGGCCGAGGTGGTCGAGGACGACGAGCTGGGCGGGGCCGTCCGCTCCTGGCTGCGGGCGCAGGGCGAGGAGGTGACGGCCCCCGAGCGGGGGATGGTGCTCTGGACGATGGTCGACACCTTCGCCGCGCAGCTCCTGGTCAGCGAGGGCGAGGCCGGGGTGCTGCAGGAGCTGGTCCGGGGGCTGCCGGTGACGGACAACCCGGCGAGCTTCTTCGGCGAGGTCTGGCGGGTGCCGCACCCGTACACCGCCGATGTGCTGGAGGCGGTCGGGGAGCTGCACCTGGAGCGGAACGTGGCCAAGGAGGCGCGGAAGGCCGCGTTCAAGGCCCGCTCGAAGCAGGGCTGATCAAGGGCAGGGCTGACTCAGGGCAGGTCGAGGCGGCCGTCGGCGGTGAAGGGGAAGAAGGGGTTGTGGGCGAGCTCCCAGAGATGGCCGTCCGGATCCTCGAAGTAGCCCGAGTAACCGCCCCAGTCGGTGGCCACCGGGGGCTTGACCACGGTGGCCCCGGCGGCGACGGCCGTCTCCATCGCCGCGTCGACCGCCCCGGTGGACTCCAGGTTGACCGCCAGCGTGACGCCGCGGAAGGAGGGCTCGCCGGCCTCGGGCACACCGGCGTCGGCGGCCAGCTCCTCGGTGGGGAAGAGACCGAGCGCGGGGCCGCTGGTGGCGAACCAGACGATGCTGTCGTTGGAGGCGGCCGAGCGCTGCCAGCCCAGGGCCTCGTAGAAGGCGGTGCTGGCCCGCAGGTCGGAGACTCCGAGGGTGACGATGCTGAGCCGGGCCGGGAAGGGCTGTTGCGTGGTCATAACGCCCAGCGTAGGCAAGGCTACTGACAATCCGGCGGCGGCGGGGCTGGGTCGCTCATCTGGCAACCGTACGGGGGAAGCTGATGGCCCAGCAGGGGTGCGGCCCGTATCGTGGGGCGGCAACGGTGCAGGTGCCGGGTCCTCCGCCCGGCGGGCTGGGCCGTGGACCGACGGCGAGGCAAGGACGCGGGGGTGCGGCAGAGCATGACCTGGCAGAGCGCGAGCAGGCCTCAGGAGTCTTCCGAGGGGCCTGTCCAGGGGCCTGAGGACTACTACGCCGACCATGAGGAGTACAGCCGTCAGGTGCTCGGGGCGGCGGACTTCCCGGTGTACGCCGTGGACCCGGCGCACGAACCGGCGCACGACGGGGCGGGCGCGCCCCCGGAGGGCGAGCGCGCCGGTGAGGCCTCCGATGCGCTGGCCGAGTACGAGCTGCGCAACGGCAAGCTCGGCTGGGTCGAGATGCGCTCGGGCGACTGGAGCTCGGCCGAGGGCCCGTACGTCACGGTGCGCACCTACCGGCCCGGTCTGGAGCACGTGGTGCCGCTGCCCGACCTGGAGGACGTGGTCGAGGACGAGCGGGACCGCGTCTACGAGCAGTTGGAGATCGACGAGGGCGACGGGCCCGGCCGGGTGCGGGCGCTGCGCGAGTGGATCACCGTGGAGGGCGAGCCCCGGGCGGTGCAGATCCACGAGGACTGCCGCGGCGTGGACGGCGAGGCGGCGGCTCGCGCGGTGTGGGCCGGGCGGCTGCGGCTGGACGGCATCACCGTGACGGTGACGGGCCGTGGGGTCTCGCCCGGCGGGATCGAGCTGCGCAAGGTCGAGGACTTCGAGCGGTACATCCTCGGGCGCACCGACCTGCTGCGCAAGCTCGCCGCCCGGCAGGCCCAGCGGGCCGAGCTGGAGGAGCGCCGGCTCCCGCCGGTGACCGGACTCGAGGCCCACCGGGCCGTGGTCGAGCACGCGGTGAAGGAGGCGGTGGCGCTCCAGGCGCAGGTCCAGGCCCGGCAGACGCCGCGGCTGCCGCGGCGCTCGCGGGGCGAGGCGGGTGCGGTGCGCTGGGAGGCCGCGGTGCGGCAGCAGATGCGGCTCGCCTCGGAGACCCGCGAGGAGGCCGGGGAGTCGCTGACCGCGATGGTCAACCACCTGCGGATGCTGGCGCAGAGCACGGAGTGGGGCGCGGAGGGCCCGGAGGCCCACGCGGCGGTGGAGGAGGTCATCCGGTACACCGCGTTCGCCAGCCAGGTGCCGAGCCTGCCGGCGCAGCGGGCCTGGGACAGGTACTGGGCCGGCGGTGCCCCGCGGGGCACCGCCTCGCCGCTGCACGACGCCTGGCTGACGGCCTGGGAGCAGTGGCGGGCGGAGCGGATCCGCCTCTGACGCTCAGCCGGTGCGCCGGCGGCGGAGGATCAGGGCCACGACGGTGAGTACGGTGGCGAGCAGCAGCACCGGGATGCTCACCACGCCGGCCCCGAGAGCTGCCAGCGATCCCCAGAGGGGGAAGTGCTGGTCGCGGGCGAAGGCCGCGTCGACGGGGAGCGTGCCGGAGCCCGGCTCCTCCTGGTGGAAGCGGGAGTCCAGGGAGTCGTTCCGGTTGTCGCCGAGGAGGAACATCCGGCCCGGGGGCACGGTCACGTCGAAGGGCTTGATTCCCGAGTCGGGCCGGTCCTTGAGGTACGGCTCCTGGAGGGCCACCCCGTTGAGCATCACGGGGCCGCCCGGACGCTGCGAGACGTGGTCGCCGCCGAGCGCGACCACGCGCTTGACCACGGTGTCCGGGCCGCTGGGGAACCACGGGGCGTGCGCCAGCACGACGTCGCCGCGCCGCACCTCGCTGCCGTCGACCATCGTGAAGACGACCGTCTTCCCCACGGGGTAGGTCGGCAGCATGCCGCCGGAGGGGATGGAACTGGTCTGCCAGAAGTGCCCGAACGCGAACGGCACCGCCAGCAGCACCACCCCGGCCAGCGCCGACATCCAGGCCATCCGTCCCGCGAGCCGCTTGATCATGTCCCCGCCCCCGTAGGTCAGTTGTCGCGGACACAGTAGCGGCTCAGGCCTCGCCGCCGAGCCGCAACTGGAGCATCGCGAGCAGGCGCTGCTGGGGCTGGGCGAGGTCGATGCCGGTGAGCTGTTCGGCGCGGCGGACGCGGTAGCGCAGGGTGTTGGGGTGGATGTGCAGGGCGTCGGCGGCGACCCGGACCTCGCCGAGGGCGTCCAGCCAGGCGAGGACGGATTCGGCGAGGCGGGTGCCGTGGCGCCGGTCGTACTCGGTGAGGGCGGTCAGGCGCGGGTCGCGCAGGCCGGTGCGGTCCTGAAGGAGGGCGAGCACCTCGCTGACCAGGACTTCGGCCTGTACGTCGATCAGGGCCGCGACGGTCGGGGCGACGCCGCCGCGCCCCATCGCGTCGAGGATCCGGTCGGCCTGCGCGCGGGAGTCGGGGACGGCGGCGAGCCCGGCCACGGTGGAGCCGATCGCGGCGCGCAGCGGTACGCCGAGGTGCTCGTCGGCCGCCGCCACCACCTCCTCGGCCCAGCCCCGGACGGTGGTCATCGACAGGCCGGTGGGCAGTTCGGGGAGCAGGACGTACACCCGGGAGTCGATCGGGGCGAGCAGCGCGCCGCGGTGCCGGGCGGCGGTGTGCACCGAGATCAGGCCGGTGACCTCGGCCCGGGTGAGCTCGAGGTCGGAGCCCTCGCCGGGGGTGCCCGCGGCGTAGGCGAGCACGGTGGCCGGGCGGCGCAGGTCGAGGCCGAGGTGGGTGGCCAGTGACTGCGGGCCGGTGGAGCCCTCCAGCAGGCCGGTGAGCAGGGTCTGGGTGAGGCGGACGTCGGCGGAGAGCTCGCGGCGGCGGCGCACCAGCTGGCCGGCGGCCACCCGGGCCGCCCCGACCAGGGCCTGCTCGGCGTGCTCGGTGAGCGGCTGGGAGCCCTCCTGCACCCAGATGGTGCCCAGCGGCTGGGCGCCGGCCCGGATGCCGATGGCGATCCGGCGGCGGATGCCCAGCTCGGCGTGGGCCTCGATGGTGATCACCGAGTCCGAGCTGCGCAGGTGCTGGAAGACGCCCCACTCGCGGAGCTTGGAGAGGTACGGCTCGGGGCCCTGCCAGCCGAGGATGGAGAGCCGGCGCAGGTCGTCCACCTCGTCGGTGTCCGAGGAGCGGGAGTAGGCGAGCACCCGGCTGGAGGTGTCCTCGATCGAGACGATGCCGCCGGTGAGCACGGCGACGGTCTGGGCCAGCGAGAAGAGGTCCCCGGCGTTGTGCTCGGGTGTCTCCGGGGCCTCCGGCCCGGCGATGATCGCCCGGGCGAGGGAGTCCAGGTGCTCCCAGCGGGTCTCGCGGCGCACCGACAGGAGGGCCACCCCGGCCTCGGTGGCGGCCTCGCGCAGGGCGTCGGCCTGGCCGGGGGCGTCCAGCTTGACCGCCACGGCGGCGGCCCGGGCCCGGCCGGCCGCGCGCAGCGCGGGCAGCGCGGCCCGGCCGCGGGCGCCGATGGCCAGCACCAGCTCGCCGGGGTTGGCGGTGGCCGGGTCCTCCGGGTCGAGGATGGCCACGTCCCGGACGGGTACGTCGAGCCCGGCGGGGGCGGCCTGCAGCTCGACCAGCGGTTCGCCGAGCGCCATCAGCAACTGGCGCAGCGGCAGCCCGCCGCCGGGGCCCGGCGTGGCGGTCACGGCAACCTCCGAGGCGTGAGCGGTCCGACCTGACGCGCGGGGCGGTTGACCTGACGGGGTCGTCCGGGGGCTTTGGCGCCGTGTCGCAGTCGTTGTCCAGGGTGACAAGGGTGTCCCCTGGACTTTAGCCGCCAGGCCAATCAAGTGCCCTGCCCGGCAGGGCTAGCGTTTGCGGTGGCCGACCTGTGATCCGTGTCGGCCGTACGCCACGACCTCGAAGGAGAGCGCGCGCAATGGATGCTGTGACCCAGGTCCCCGCGCCGGTGAACGAGCCGGTCCACAGCTACGCCCCCGGCAGCCCGGAACGGGCCCGCCTGGAGGCCAAGCTGAAGGAGCTGGGCGGCCAGGAGCCGGTCCAGCTGACCATGACGATCAACGGTGAGCGCCGCATGGGCGCCGGCGCCGAGATCCACGTCGTCCAGCCGCACAACCACGCGGCTCGGCTCGGCACCATGCGCAACGCCACCCAGGGCGACGCGCAGGACGCCATCGACGCTGCCCTGGCCGCTGCCCCGGCCTGGCAGGCGCTCTCCTTCGACTCGCGCGCCGCGATCTTCCTCAAGGCCGCCGACCTGCTGGCCGGCCCCTGGCGCGAGACGCTGGCCGCCGCCACCATGCTCGGCCAGTCCAAGACCGCGCAGCAGGCCGAGATCGACACCCCGTGCGAGCTGGTCGACTTCCTGCGCTTCAACGTGCACTTCGCCCGCCAGATCATGGCCGAGCAGCCGATCTCCTCCGAGGGCGTCTGGAACCGCAGCGACCACCGCGCGCTCGAGGGCTTCGTCTACGCGATCACCCCCTTCAACTTCACCGCCATCGCGGGCAACCTGCCGACCGCCCCGGCCCTGATGGGCAACGTGGTGATCTGGAAGCCGTCCCCGACCCAGCAGTACTCGGCGCACCTGCTGATGCAGCTCTTCGAGGCGGCCGGCCTGCCCAAGGGCGTCATCAACATGGTCACCGGTGACGGCCTGGCCGTCTCCGAGGTCGCCCTGAAGCACCCGGCGCTGGCCGGCATCCACTTCACCGGCTCCACCGCGACCTTCCAGCACCTGTGGCGCACGGTGGGCGAGAACATCGCCAACTACCGCACCTACCCGCGGATCGTCGGCGAGACCGGCGGCAAGGACTTCCTGGTCGCCCACCCGTCGGCCGACAAGGCCGTGCTGAAGACCGCGATGACCCGCGGCGCCTTCGAGTTCCAGGGCCAGAAGTGCTCGGCGCTCTCCCGCGCGTACGTCCCGGCCTCGATCTGGGCCGAGCTCAAGGACGACTTCCGCGACGAGGTCGAGTGGCTGACCATGGGTGACGTCACCGACCTGTCGAACTTCATGAGCGCCGTCATCGACGACCGCTCGTTCGCCAAGAACAAGGCCGCCATCGACCGCGCCAAGGCCGACCCGAAGGTCGAGATCCTGGCCGGCGGCACCTACGACGACTCGGTGGGCTACTTCGTCCGCCCGACCGTCCTGGTCTGCGAGGACCCGTCGGCGGAGTACTTCCGCGACGAGTACTTCGGCCCGATCCTGGCCGTCCACGTGTACGAGGACGACAAGTACGACGAGATGCTGGAGCAGATGGAGGGCGTCTCCTCCTACGCGCTGACCGGCGCCGTCATCGCCCAGGACCGCGAGGCCGTCCAGCACACGATGCTGAAGCTGCGCAACGCGGCGGGCAACTTCTACATCAACGACAAGCCGACCGGCGCCGTCGTCGGCCAGCAGCCCTTCGGCGGTGCCCGGGCCTCCGGCACCAACGACAAGGCCGGTGCCAAGCAGAACCTGGCCCGCTGGACGTCCACCCGCTCCATCAAGGAGACGTTCGTCCCGCCGACGGACTACCGCTACCCGCACATGGGCTGACCAAGCCTCTCCTCCCGGCCGGAGCCCCTACTCCGGCCAGGGCCTGTGCTGTGAACAGGCCCCGGAGGCCGGGCGGGACCACCCTCACCCGCCCGGCCTCCTCCTTCTGCCTCCCTGCTGAACCATCTCCAGGAGTCCCCGATGCTCCGTTCCGCCCTCCTCGCCGCGTCCCGCTCCCCGCAGGTGCGCACCGTGGTCGAGAAGTTCCCGCCGACCCACGCGATAGTCGAGCGCTTCGTCGCCGGTGAGGCGCTGGACAGCGCCGTCACCGCGTGCGACGACCTGGTGGCCACCGGCCGCAAGGTCACCCTCGACCACCTGGGCGAGGACACCAAGGACGCCGACCAGGCCGCCGGCACCGCCGAGGCGTACGAGCACCTGCTCGCCGCCCTCAAGGAGACCGGTCTGGCCGCCAGCGCCGAGGTCTCGGTCAAGCTCTCGGCCGTCGGGCAGTTCCTGCCGGTGGACGGCGAGAAGATCGCCCTGGAGAACGCCCGCCGGATCTGCGAGGCCGCGGCCGACGCCGGCACCACGGTGACCCTCGACATGGAGGACCACACCACCACCGACTCGACCCTCTCCATCGCCCGTGAGCTGCGCGCGGACTTCCCGTGGCTGGGCGTCGTGCTCCAGGCCTACCTGCGCCGCACCGAGGCCGACTGCCGCGAGTTCGCCGGCGCCGGTTCGCGCGTGCGCCTGTGCAAGGGTGCCTACAAGGAGCCCGAGTCGGTCGCCTTCCAGGGCAAGCACGAGGTCGACCTCGCGTACGTCCGCGCCCTCAAGGTGCTGATGGCGGGCGAGGGTTACCCGATGATCGCCTCGCACGACCCGAACATGATCAAGATCGCCGGCCAGCTGGCCGAGTGGAACGGCCGCAAGCGCGACAGCTTCGAGTACCAGATGCTGTTCGGCATCCGCCCCGAGGAGCAGCTGCGCCTGGCCGAGGCCGGCAACACCATGCGCGTCTACCTGCCCTACGGCCAGGAGTGGTACGGCTACTTCATGCGCCGCCTGGCGGAGCGCCCGGCCAACCTGACCTTCTTCCTGCGGGCGATGGCCACCAAGAGCTGAACCGCATTGCGGTGAAGGGCTGTTGTGCACCTCGGTGCGCAACAGCCCTTTCGCGTCGGCCGGCCGCCTCAGGCCGGCCGCCTCAGGACAGGGCCACCGCCCGCTCGGCCAGCACCCAGTCGGCGTCCCCGGCCAGTTGGGCGAGCAGCTCCGAGCGGCGGGCGTGCAGACGGACCAGGGGGGCCAGGGTCCAGCGGCCGGGCCCGGCTTGCTCGACCAGGTGGCGGGCCTCGAGGGCGCGCAGGGCCAGCCGCAGCCGGGCGGGGCTCTCGCCGCTGAGCGCGGTGGCGGTGTCGGTGTCCACCGGGTCCTCGGGGTAGCGGGCGAGCAGACGCAGCAGCCGGGCCTGCCCGGGGTCGAGCCGGCGGCAGCTGTGGTCGAGTGCCGGGCCCACGCCGTGGTCGTCGCCCGGGAGCCAGAGAGCGTCCAACCGGCAGTCCTCCGGGGTGAGTTCCCCGACCAGCTCGGCCACCGGGGTGGCCGGCTCCGCCGCCAGCCGGACGGCCGCGACCCGCAGCGCCAGCGGCAGCCCGGCGCACAGCCGGACCAGCTCCCGGGCCGGCCCCGGCTCGGCCGCCAGCCGCTCCGGGCCGAGCACCAGGCCCAGCGCCGCCAGCGAGTCGCCGAGATCGAGCGGGCCGAGCGGCAGCGGCTGTGCCCCGGCCTCGGCGAGCAGCCCGCCGAGGCGGTCCCGGCTGGTCACCAGCGTCAGTGCGGCGCCCGGAGCCGGGAGCAGCGGGCGGACCTGGCGGTGGCCGAGGGCGTTGTCGAGCACCACCAGCAGCCGCCGGCCCGCCGTCCGGGTGCGGTACAGCGCCGCACGCCCCGCGAGGTCGGGCGGGACCTGCCCGGCCGGTACGCCGAGCGCGGTCAGGAATCCGGCCAGCACCTCGGCCGGGCAGGCGGGCTCCGCCGCGTCGAAGCCGTGCAGGTCGGCGTGGAGCAGGCCGTCGGGGAAGCCGTCTGCCCGCAGCTGAGCCCAGTGCAGCGCCAGCGCGGTCTTGCCGACCCCGGCCGGTCCGGTGACGGCGAGGATGCGCGGGCCAGGTGCGGGTGCGGCCCCGTCGCCCGTGCGCGGGCCCACGGCGGCTAGCCGGTGGAAGTGGTCGAGCGCGGCGAGCTCCGTCGCGCGGCCGGCGAAGCGGGCGCCGCGGTCCGGGCACTGGGCCGGCCGAGCCGCGTCCGCCACCGGCGCGGCGGGTTCGCACGGCTGGTGGGAGGGCGTGGCGGCGGGAGCGGCCGGCCGGCGGGTGGCCGGCGGTCCGGCCGGTGGGGCGGGAGCCAGCGACGGGGCCTGCCGCAGCACGGCCAGTTCGAGCTCCGCCAGCCTGCTGCCCGGCTCCACGCCGTACTCCTGCGCCAGCACGCCGCGCAGCCTGCGGAACACCGCGAGCGCGTCGGTCTGCCGCCCGCACCGGTACAGCGCGAGGGCCAGCCGCTCGGCGATCGACTCCCGGGCCGGGTGCTCGGCGAACAGTGCGGTGAGCCGGGGCACCGACTCGGCATGCCGGCCGGCTGCCAGGTCCAGGTCCGCGAGCAGCTCGTGCGCGGCGAACCGCTCCTCCGCCAGGCAGGTGCGGGCGCCCGCCGCGAACGGCGCCGAGACCCCGGCCAGAGCCTCGCCGCGCCAGAGCGCCAGCCCGTCGCGCAACAGCCGGGCGGCCTGGTCGTGCTGGCGCCCGGCCGCGAGTTCGCGCGCCGTGGCGAGCCGGGCCCGGAACGTGGTGGCGTCGAGCGCCGCCTCGGGCACCGTCAGGCGGTAGCCGCACGCGTCCGAGGAGAGCTGCCGGCCGAAGGCCGACGGCAGCTGGGTACGCAGGGCGGAGACCCCGGAGTGCACCTGGGCCCGGGCGGTGGGCGGCGGCTCGCCGTCCCAGAGCGCCTCGATCAGCTGATCGGTGCCCACCCGTCGGCCGCCGTGCAGCAGCAGGAAGGCCAGCAGGGCCTGCCGGCGTGGCCGGGGGACGGGGATCGGGCTGCCGTCGAGGTGGACCTCCAGCGGGCCCAGGATGCCGTACTGCACGTGCTGCCTCCGTCGGTGCGACGCGGTTTCCCGTCGGACGCGCCCTAGCTTCACGAGGCCGGACAATCAAGATCTAATATGGATCCAACGCGCGGGTCGGCAGCGCGTGCCGGCACTCCGGAAGAGGCTCGCATGCGGTTCACCCTGCTCGGTCCGCTGGCTGTGCGGGACGAGGCCGGTTCGCGTGCGATCGGCACCCGCAAGGTGCAGCTGCTGCTCGCCCTGCTGCTCCTGGAGGCCAACCGGCCGGTCTCCGCCGAGCGGATCAAGCTGACCCTGTGGGGCGAGCGGCCGCCGAGCACCGTCAACGCCTCCCTCTACAACCACGTGGCCCAGCTGCGCCGGGCGCTGGCCGGGCCCGGCCCGGAGCGCGTCGCCCGGCTCCACCAGGGGTACTCCCTGCGGGTCGAGCCCGGCGAGCTGGACGCCGAGGAGTTCGCCGAGCACGTCCAGCAGGCCCGGCAGGCGTACCTGGCCGAGGACTGGGCCAGGACCGTCCGGCGGGCGAGCGCCGCCCTCGCGCTGTGGCGCGGCGAGCCGCTGGCCGAGCTCGCCGGCTCGCTGGACGCCGGCGCCCGGCTCTCGACCTACGCCCAGGCCCGGCTGCAGGCGCTGGAGTGGCGCTTCGACGCCGAGCTCGCGCTGGGCCACCACCACGGCCTGATCCCCGAACTCACCGCGCTGGCCGGGGAACACCCCCTGCACGAACCGTTCCACCGGCAGCTGATGCTCGCGCTGCACCGGACCGGGCGCCAGAGCGATGCCATCGCGGTGCACCAGCAGCTGGTCCGTACCCTGGCCCGCGAACTCGGGGTCACGCCCGGGGCGGACGTACAGGCCGCCCACCGCGAGGTGCTCTCGGGGCCGGCGCCGGCGCCGACGCCCTCGGCGCCCGCGCCGGAGCCCGCGGTCCCCGCGCCGCCGGCGGCACCCGTGGCCTCCGGGCCCGCCCAACTGCCCCGGCCCACCCCCAGCTTCGTCGGCCGTGGCGACGAACTCGCCGTCCTGGCAGCTCACCTGACGGAGCGCCAGGCCGAGCCGCCGGTGGTCGTGCTGAGCGGCATGCCCGGGGTCGGCAAGTCGGCCCTGGCCGCGCGGGTCGGGCGGCAGCTGGCCGCCGAGTTCCCCGACGGCCAGCTCTACCTCAACCTGCGCGGCTCCACGGCGAGCCCCGTCGCGGTCGCCCCGGCGGAGGCGCTCGAGCAACTGCTCGGCGCCCTCGGGGTGGAGGCCCAGCAGGTCCCGTCCGACCTCGACGCGGCGGCCGCCCTGCTGCGCTCCACCCTGGCGGGGCGGCACGTGCTGATCCTGCTCGACGACGCGGGTTCGGCGGCCCAGGTCCGCTCCCTGCTGCCCGGCGCCTTCGGCTGTGCGGTGCTGGTGACCAGCCGCTCCCCGCTGGCCGCGCTGGACTGCACCCTGCGGCTCTCGCTCACCCCGCTCCCGGAGCCGCAGGCGCTCGCGCTGCTCGACAAGGTGGTCGGCGCCGAGCGGGTGGCCGCCGAGGCGGACGCGGCCCGCCGGGTCCTGGAGCTGTGCGGCCGGCTGCCGCTGGCCGTCCGCGTGGTGGCGGCCCGGCTGGTGGCCCGCCCCTCGCTGAGCCTGGCCACCCTGTGCGACCAGCTCGACGACGAGACCGAGCGCCTGGACCACCTCGCCTACGACGACCTGAGCGTGCGGCGCTCGCTCGCCCTGGCCCACCGCGCGCTGACCACCTCCGCCGACCCCGTCGACCGGCTGGCCGCCCTGGCCCTGCGGCGGCTCGGCGCGATCGCGCTGGTCGAGTACGAGGCCGCCGCGGTGGCCCGGCTGCTCGACTGCCCGGCCGGGCGGGCCGAGGCGGCGCTGGCCCGGCTCGCCGGGGTCGCCCTGCTGGAGGAGCTGCGCCCCGGCCGGTACGGCCTGCACGACCTGGTCCGCGACTTCTCCCGGGAGCTGGGCCTGCGCGAGGACGGCGAGCAGGAGCGGGGCCAGGCGCTCGGCCGCGCCCTGCGCTGGTACGCGGACCAGGCGGGCGGCACCAGCGTCACGATCCTGCCCGCCGGGTCGGGCCGCGGCCGGGTGCTGGACGAGGCGGCGGCGGACGCGGCCTTCGCCGACGCGGCGGCCGCCCTGGACTGGTACGACCAGGAGGTGCCCAACCTCGGCGTGCTGATCGAGCAGCACCTGGCCCACCCGCTCGGGCCGGTGCTGGTCCGGGCACTGACGCCGGTGATGCAGTACCGGGGCCACTGGTCCACGCTCGGGAAGATCAACGACCTGGCCCTGGCCGCCGCCCGGGAGACCGGCGACCGGTGGGCGCAGGCCTTCTCGCTGCACGACGGCGCCGGGACGCTCTTCATCGCCGGGGACTTCGAGGCCGCGCTGGCCCGGGTCGAGCAGGCTCTCGAACTCTGGCGTGAACTCGGCGCCCACACCTTCGAGTTGGCCGCGTCCAACAACCGAGGCACGCTCCTCGAGTACCTCGGCCGGTACGAGGAGGCGGCCGCCGTCATCGAAGGCGTGCTCGAACTCGACCAGGGCGCCGACGACTACACCCGCGCCGTCGCGCTGAACAACCTCGGCAACCTCTACGAGCACACCGACCCGCTCAAGGCCATCGAGGCGCACCGGCGCAGCCTGGAGCTCGGCGAGGGGATCAGCGTGCCCGGCTTCCAGTGCGCGGCGCACTCCAACATCGGGTTCGCCTACCTGCGGCTCGGCCGGCCGGCCGAGGCGCTGCCCCACTTCGAGCAGTCGGTGGAGCTGGCCGACGGCGAGGGCAGCGACTGGCTGGCCGAGTACACCGCCCGGCTCGGCTTCGTCCAATCGCTGCGTGAACTCACCGACCACCGGCAGGCCTTGGCGGAGAGCCGCCGCCTCCTCGAACTGACCGAGACCCAGCAGGACACCTACAGCGAGGGCCTCGCCCGCCACCAGTACGGGCTGGCCCTGCGGGCCGCCGGCGAGCCCGCGGCGGCCGCCGTCGAGCAGTGGAGCCAGGCCCTTCGGCTGCTGGAGAGCACGGACAACACGGCCGTGGTGACCGAACTCCGCGACCTGCTGGCCGCCGACGACGCCCAGGGGTGATCAGCCGGCAGGTCCGCAGTCCGACTGCCTCGGTGCAGCGGGTGTCGTGCCCGACGGGCCGGCCCGGAGCGTGTAGCAGCGGGTGAGCGAGCCGGACATCGGTGCGGGCGGGGCCGCGACCGGGACGCGGACCCGGATCCGGAAGTCCGCGGTGCCGCCGGCGCCGGGAGTCACGGCCAGCACCTCGATGCCGACGGTCGCCGCCGCCCGGTCCACCTCGGCCGTCGGGATGCCCCGCGTGTAGTCGAGGGCCGCGACCGAGCGGCCGAAACGTGCCGCCTGGGCGTCGGCGTCGGCGCGAGCGCGCTCGGACTCCCGCGCCGACCGGGAGGTCTCGGTCCCGAGGAGAACGGCGACGGCGGTGGCCGCCACCGCGACCAGCACGGCGCAGCCGGTCAGCCGCCTGCGCCGCCGGCCTCGGGCCTGCCGTCCGACCACCGTCTCGTTCTCCTCGGGACCGTTCATCGTGCCGCTATCCTCGCTGACCGGTCAGGGCGGACACCAGCGCGTCGGCGTAGGCCTGCGTCCCGCCGTTGTTCGGGTGGAAGCTCTCCCGGCTCACGCAGACGGTCGAGGCCAGACACATCGGGTTGGAGTTGTCGATGTCGATGGTCGGATTGTCCCCGCCTCCGTTGGGGCCCGCCACGACCGTGTTGATCCACTCCCCGGACCCGCCCCAGCAGGCGTTGTGCCCGGCGAAGGCCGGGATCACCGGCACGAACCGGGCGTTCACGCCGGCTGCCTGGACCTGGGAGACCCAGGTCTGGTCGTCGTTCTCGAACCGGTGGGCGAGCCGGCTGAGCATGTCGGTCTCGCCGGCGGTGAACTGGGCGATGGCGCCGTTGCACTCGCTGCCCTGGGAGAGGATCTCCGGATACCCGAGCAGCATGATCCGGGCGTTGGGCGCCAGGGTGTGGATGTCGGTGAGGACCTTCTTGACGCTGCTGCCGAGACTGTCGATGTCGGCGGCGATGCTGTCCTCGTACGACTGGCTCACACAACTCGTCAGCGGGTTGGCGCAGTTCTGCATGACGCCCGGGAAGCCCGCGTCGTTCCCGCCGATGGTGAGCGTGACGAGCGTGGTGTTGGCGTCCAGGAAGCCCGACTGCAGCTGGGAGATCTCCCGGAACTGCCCGTCCGCGTAGTGCCAGAACTGCCCGCCGCCCTGCTGCCAGTAGAGCGGCACCCGGCCGCCCACGGCACTCCCCAGTTCGGCGGTCACCGCCCCCGAGCAGGCGACGGAGTGGTAGTCCAGCGTGGTGTCCCTGGCGTCCGCGCGGGCGCCGACCGAGCTGCTGGAGCCGGGCAGGACCGCCTTGCGGGACCAGGAGTTGGCGCTGCGCCGGCAGGCGTCCCAGGCCGGGTTGCCGTAGTTGTTGTCGCTCTCCACGGCGTACGACCCGGCGCCTTCGCCGGAGCTGTACGAGTCGCCGAGGGCGACCACGATGTCGGCCGGCTTGCCGGGCAGCGGGGAGAAGGCCATGGCGTCCCAGGCCACGTCGTCGGTCCCGGTGCCGTCCAGGGTCAGGTTGGAGAGCGAGACCCTGGGCGTGGAGTAGAAGTTGAAGACGCCGAGGTCCACCCAGGCGTTCTGCTGCCGGTAGTGGTTGGTGGGGATGGTGCGCTGCTCGACCGAGAGCGACGGGTCGGTGTTCCCGGTGTAGACGGTGTAGGTCGCCTGCTGGGTCTGCGCGCCGAACGAGGGCAGGTGCACCAGGACCCTGGTCCAGCCGGTCATCGGCGGCGCCGTCCAGGTGCCGGTGACCACCAGCGGGTCGTAGGGCGTCAGCTGGTCGCCGTTGCTCTTCTGCGAGCGGGTGTGGGTGAACCAGTAGTGGCCGCCGAAGCCGCCGCCGATCTGGTGCAGGTCGATCTTCCCGGGGTACACGACCTGGCCGTTCTGCTGGGTCGCGTTGAAGGCGAAGGAGAGATCCCCCTTGCTCGTCCAGGACTTGGGCGCGGGGCAGCTGTTCGGCCCGGTGGTCGAGTCGGGCACGTCGTCGACGATCACCGCGTTGGCCGGCAGGCCGGTGGTGGTGCAGTCCGAGGGGTACGGGTTGGTCGCGCCGGGCCGGGGCTCGACGGCGGTGAAGGTCAGCGCCTCCTGGCCGCAGTAGGTGGCGCAGTCGGTCCAGCTGACCGGCTTGTGCCACCAGCAGCGGAGCGAGAGCTGGGTGCAGGGGGTCGCGCCGGGCGCGTTGCCGGGCTTGCCCTGGATGCTGGGGTCACAGCTGTCGCTGGCGTCGCAGAACAGGGCGGGGGCGGGCTCCGCCTGCTGGGGCGCGTAGCCGCCGTACTTCGCCCGCGCGTAGGCCGGGTGGTACGCCTTGTCGATGTAGCTGTAGCGCAGCAGCGGGGTGGAGGCCCAGCCGAGCACCCGCTCCTCGTAGGACCACTTGTTGGGCGTCTTGGCGTCGTCGGCGGACGCGCTCATGAACATCTTGCGGCCCGGCGGGTAGTTGGGATTGGCCGGATTGTTGATCCAGCCCAGCCCGTACACGTTGGGGTCGTTGTCCTCGCCCGGCAGGTGGTAGCCGGTGTTGTAGGCCCAGAGGGCGAACCACCAGTTCTCGAGGTACTTCGGGTCACCGTTGTTGGCGATCACCCCGGCGCCCCGGGTCTGGTTCCACTTGTCCTCGAGGATGGCCAGGCCGGCCGCGATGTTGGCCGCGTAGTCGACCGTGATGGCCTTCTGCTGGAGCGCGGTGAACTGCGTGTCGGTGCGGCGCATGCCGTCGGTGACCTGGCTGATCCCGTAGCCGCAGTCCGCGTTGGCCCAGGTGATCTGGTCGATCGTGCCGCTGTTGCCGAAGTAGCCGCCCTGCTCGAAGTTGCCCGCGATGGCGTCCGGGGCGTGCGAGCTGGCCTGCCACATGTTGGTCTCCTGGGCGAGGACGCCCAGCAGGACTTGGGCCGGCACCCGGCCGCCGCCGGCGAGCGGGTGCTGGGGGAAGAGCGTCTGCGGGTTGTAGGAGGCCAGACCGTCGTTGGTCCAGTTGGCGGGCCGGGTCGGCAGCAGGTTCTGCACGGCGAGGTCGGCCGCCCACTCGACCTGGCCCGGGGTGGGCTGGTAGGTCTGCGTCGTGGGGTCGTTCCGCGAGACGGCGCAGGTACGGTCCGGGTCCGTCGGGGTGGCGGAGGGATCCTGGCTGTCCGCGGCCAGTGCCCGGGCGCCCGCCGGACTCTTGGACGTCCGGCCGGTGGCCGGGGAGGCGTCGGTGCCGGTGGAGTTGACGGCGTGCGGCTGGACGCGGAAGGTGAACTCCTTCCCGGTGCCGGTGGACTTTCCGGTGATCCGGACCGGCAGCGCGGTGTTGGGGACCTGCTCACCCGCGGCGGCTCCGGCGGCCTCCATGCCGCTGGTGGCGCTGCTGATCACCAGATCGCCCCGGGTGGACACCTCGGACTCGGGCGCGGCGTCCACCGCGCGCCAGCCGTCCGGGAGGTGCCGGCCCTTGACCTGCGCGGTGGCCTTCGGGCCGGTCAGCAGGATCGAGCCGGCGGCCGTCCGGGCGAGGCCGACCTCGCCGAGGCCCACGGAGAGCACCTTGGCGTCCTTCCCACCGGTCACCCGGTGGATGTCGGCCTGCTTGCCGTGGGGCACCGAGAAGGCGAGCCCCCCGGTGGCATCCGGCCGGAGCTGGTACGGGGTGCCGTCGGCCGCCTCGCCGTGCACCAGCGGTGTGGCCTTGCCCGCGGGGTCGACGAGGACGACGTCCTTGCCCAGCGCGGCGGCGATCCCGTCCCCGTACCGGACCGCCGAGGTGAGCTGGCCGGGCACCCCGACGGTCGACCGGATCCGCCCGGCGCTGGCGTCGACCGTGAGCAGCTCGGTGCGGAGCGCGCCGTCGGCGGCGGGTGCGAAGCGGGAGAGGACGACGTCCTCCCCGGTGCCGCAGCCCGGCGAGTGGTAGGCCAGCGAGACGCGCGCCGGGAGTTTGGTGACCTTGCTGTTCGTCAGGTCGACGACCGCCGCGAAGGCACCCGCGTCGAACAGCGCCTCCTTGTTCACGAACTGGCGCGGCGCGTACACCACGACGGCCTTGGTGCCGGAGGCGGTCAGGCAGGACTGGCCGATCCACTGGTCCGCGTCGAAGCCGGGCTCGGCCAGGGTCGCGGCGGTCGTCCACTGGTAGCCGGTGGAGGCCGTGGAGGCGAGCACGTGCAGGCCGGTGGCGTCCCCGTCGAGGGTGACGGCGCGGTCGGCGGAGTCGCGCCAGCCGTGCGGCAGGACGGCGTCCGGCTGGGGCAGCTTGGAGCCACCGGCCGGGCCAGCCTGCTGGTCCTGGGTCTGCCGCGGCGACGGGCCGGCCTGGGGGGACCGGGCGTTGGCGGCGGGCAGGGCGAGCATGCTCGGCACGAGTGCGAGCACGGCCGCGACGACTGTCCGTCGTGGTCTGAATCTCATGATCCCCCCTTGGACGAGGTGTCGGGTGAACTGTGCGGAGGAACGCCGTGGCCCCGGGCCGGAAGACCCGGGGCCACGGCGCCGAGCCGGAGGCGGCTCAGGAGGGCTGACGGTAGATCTGGAGGTCGGTCTCCTCGGTCTGGGCGCTGAGCAGGGTGACGAGGGAGTTCTCCACCAGGCTCGCCGGACCGGAGGGCGCCGCCTGCCCGCTCCTGGCAGCCGCCAACTGCTCGGAGATCCAGGACTTCTGCCGGGCGGTGGCCTTGCCGTCGAGCACGGTGTCGAGGCACTGCGCCAAGGTCTCGGCGACCTTCTCCGACACCGACTTCCGGGCCACGCACACTGCGTTCCGCAGGCTGCCGTCCGTGTCGGACTGCAGCAGGACGGAGAACGAGTACCCGTCCGGAAGCTCCTTCAGCGCCTCCCAACTGGTGTGCGGCGGGAGGGATCCGGAGCGGTCGGCGCCGAGGTCCGACCGGTGGAACTCCAGGCCCCACCGGGACGCGAGCCGCTGGCTGACGGTGTCGGCCTTGAGCGCGGTCAAGGCCGGGGTCCGCCAGGCCGGCGGTGTCGTCGCCGTCGCGCGGCCGCTCGCGGGAGCGGCGGCCGAGGCGGTGCCCGACGGCCTGCCCGAAGCCGTGCCCGGCGAGGAGCCGGCCGACCGGGCGGACGAGGAGCCGGCCGACGGTGAGGCCGAGGTGTGCCCGTCCGACGAGCAGCCCGAGAGCAGCAGCCCCGCCGTCACGGCCGCCGCAGCGGCCCCGACGGCCGTCCGGCGGCTCACGGGACGAACGCGATCGCGTCGAAGGCGATGTCGGGCCCGCTGAACCCGCCGTTCGGGATCAGGTTGGTCACCTGTACCCGGGCCCCCGAGCACAGCAGCACGGACGCCGCGCCGAGCTGGAACCAGCCCTGCCCGCTGCTGGACTTGGACTGGTCGAGGTTGGTCACCGACGGGATCAGACCCTGGCCCATCGTGCCGCAGCCGTCGTAGATGTAGTACGGGACGTTGGTGGCCTGGGCGCCGTGGCTGGGCAGATGGACGAAGATCTTGTAGGCCGGACCGGTCAGGTCGGGCTCCCAGGTCGCCACCACCTTGTGCGAGATGTTCATCGGGACCGGCAGCCCGGAGCGCTGCGGCTGGAAGTTGTCCTGCGTGATGGTCGCCGAGTCGTAGGAGTGGGTGAAGAACATCCGCCCGCCGAAGCCGGCGCCGAACTGGTGCAGGTCCACGTTGGCCAGGTAGGCGGAGTGGTCGAAGTTGTCACCGGTGCGCAGCGTGAACTTGCCGCCGGCGGCGCTGCCGGAGCAGCCGTAGGTGTTCTTGTTGGGGTCCGAGACCGGGTACACCACGACGGTGCCGGCGCCCCAGCTCGACGGCTTGGCACAGTCGGGAGCCGGGTAGCGGGCCGCCATGGCCGGCTCGGGGTCCGCGCCGGTGTAGGCGAGCCGCTGGACGCTGCCGTTCACCGACAGCGGGGCGCTGATCCAGTTCACGGCCGGGCCGTGCCAGTAGCAGGTCGCGTTCATGGCCGGGCAGCCGGGCCCAGGGGTGCAGTTGTTGCCCGAGCCGCAGAACAGACCGTAGTTGGTGGACAGGTTCAGCCCGCCCACCACGGAGTAGGTCGGCTGCAGGTAGGCGAACTGCCCGTTGACGTCGTTCTCCGGGCGCTCGGCGAAGCCGAGCACCTTCTCCTGGTACGGCCAGTTGCCCGGCTTGGCGGCATCGGCGTACGAGGCCCGCAGGAACGGCTGCCGGTTGGCGGGGTACCGCGGGTTGGCCGGGTTGTTCAGGAAGCCGAGCCCGTAGCCGGCCGGGTCCTCACCGAGCGGGTGGTAGCCGGTGTTGTAGGCCCACAGCGCGGTGTACCAGTTCTCGATGTAGTGCGGGTCGCCGCCGTTGGGCAGCAGGCCGGCGCTGCTGATCTGGTTCCACTTGGCCTCCAGGATCTGGAGGCCGGCCGCGATGTTGGCCGCGTAGTCGGTGGCGATCGCGGTCTTCTGCGCGGCGGTGTAGGTGGTGGTGTCAGCGGCGGTCATGCCGGTGGTCACCTGGCCGATGCCGTAACCGCAGTCCGCCTTGGGGTAGTTGATCGCCACCGGGGTGGTGTGCCCGGCGGTGGCGTCGGCGGTGGAGCGCAGCAGGTTGCCGTTGCCGTAGTAGTCGGCGACCAGCGGGTTGCCGGAGTCACCGGCCACCGCGTGCCAGGTGGCCTGGGCGAGGTTGGTCTCCTGGGCCAGCAGACCGAGCATCACCTGCGCGGGGACCACGCCCCGGCCGTAGCCGTTGACGCCCAGGTCGGGGAACATGCCCTGAGGCGTGTACGCGGGCTGGCCGGTGGCCAGGTAGTTGGCGGGGCGCGAGACGGTGAGCGAGTTCGTCACCGCCCGGTCGACGGCCCACTGCACCATGGCCGGAGTCGGCTGGAGCGCCTGGTTGTTGGGGTCGTTGCGGCTGATCGCGCATTTCGGCACGGACCAGTTCGACTCGGTCCCGCTGGTGGGGTCGACCAGGCCGCCCGTGACGTCGCCCCAGCTGCTGGAGTCACCGGTGGTCAGCGCGACGGCGGAGTTCTTGGCGGCGGCGGGCGCCGACCGCAGGCCGGAGGTGGGCGCGGTCGTCGAGGCGCTGCCGAAGGACAGCGTGGGCACCTTGTCCGCCGTGGTGACGGAGCCGGTGTGGGCCGCGCCGTTATGGGTCGTCCGGACGCTGGCCCTGACCTGCCGTGCGGCGGCGTCCGGGGTGGGGCCGTGGCCGGCCAGCCTGGTCACCCAGGCCGGTTCGACCGTGTCGGCGAGCAGGTGACCCTGCCGGGAGAGCGCGGTGACCGGCTTCGGGGCGGACAGGGCACGCGGCGCGCCCGCCACCGACCTGTCCAGCCCTGCCACGTCGCCGACCAACGCGTTCTGGCCGCCGTCGAGTTGGAAGAGCTGCAGGCGGTCGAGGGCGGCTTCGCCGACCTTGGCCAGCCCGTGCGGCGTCCAGTGCTCGGCCACCGCCCGCCTGTCCTTGGCGGAGACCAGGTCGAGACCGTTGTCGGCGGAGGCCGCCAGGGCGAACACGGCGCCCGCGGGCTTGGCCACCTTGGCCAGCTGCCCGTCGGCGCCGATCCGCACCACCGTCGAGTCGGCGATGCCGTAGTCGCCGTCCCGGGCGGGGGTGAGGTTGGTGATCTGCCGGTCCGAGCGGACCGTGCCGGTGATCAGGGCCGAGGCGGCGTCGACCGCCATCACCTCGGTGGACTTGCCTTCCGGCCCGGTGTACCGCGCCAGCAGGACCTTGTCCTGCGCGCCGCAGCCCGGGGAGAAGTAGGCGAGCGAGACGCCCGAGGTGATCTCGCGCGCACTGCCGGTCGAGAGATCGACCACCGCGGCGAAGCCGCCCGCGTCGGCGCCTTCCGCGTGGTTGGCCACCGCCGTGGGCGCGTACACGGCGACCGCGTACCGCCCGGAGCCGGTCACGCACAGGTTGCCGGTCCACGTCGCGCCGGCGTCCACAGGCGCCGTCAGGGTGGCGAGCGTCTGCCAGGAGAACGCCTTGTCCTCGTGCGCGGTGTAGACGTGGAAGCCGGTCTCGTCCCCCGCGCCGGTGACCAGCACGTCCTTGGACTTGTGCCAGCCGGAGCCGAGGTTGGCGTCGGGGCTGGGGACGGCGGTGTCCGCTCCGGCCGCTCGCGCGGAGGGTGTCTCGCCGGCCGCCGCGGCGGCGACCTGCGGAAGGCCGAGCGAGACCAGGGCCGCCGTCACGGCGACCGAGGTCCAGGCCCGGCGCTGGGCCCGGCCGCGCCTGCGCCGGGTGGGGCTGCTCATCAGAACCACTCTCCGCAGATCGAGCCGAGCAGGTCGTCGCCACCGGTCGGGCCGGGGACCATGAACTTGTCGCGGTCGTCGACCCCGAACTGGTCGCAGACCCGGACCGAGCGGTGCCAGTCCTTCATGATCGTCTTGTCCGTGTAGGGGTAGTGGGCGACGAACTGGTAGGTGGTGGAGTACTTGAGCTCCCGGCCGCCCTCCGGAAGGACGGTCCAGAGTGTCATGGAGAAGTTGTTGGAGCCCTGCTTGATCGAGGCCTCCGCCCAGGTCGACTGGCAGGCCCGCGAGCGGTAGAGCGCGATGTGGGCGTACTGGCCGTCGAACTCCTGGAGGAGGTCCTGGTCGTCCGTGCACCCCGCCGCGTCGGGCGACTTGCCGTCGCAGGTGTTCGCCACGCAGGTCGGGGCGGCGTGGGCCGTGGCCATCGGTATCACCGCCGTGAGCAGTGAGGCGAACGCCGCGCAGGCCGCGAGGCGTGTTCTCAAACGCACTTTCGTATCCCTTCGACTGACTCTGTGTCATCTTCCGGCGAGATGCCCGGAAGCGTGCAGGGCCGAGGGGGAGGTGCGGGAACGGCGGGCGGACGGCTGAGCCGTCGATCTTGAAGAGGACTCGCGTGAGCATCACCCCTCGATGCCAACGCTCAGCCGCTGCTGGGCTTCTGCCGAGCCCGACCCACTTCCCCCCAGGGTGAGCCGGGGCGACAGTATCGGAAGAATCGGAGGCTTCGCCACCGGTATTTTTCCACCGGGCTTTCTCAGTATGGATGCGGACCAAACGATCCATCAGGAGGCAAAACGGACGTGCCCGATGAAGTTGTGCGGTGCCTGATGCAGTCAAGCCCGGCGGCACTTGACACCCTCCGGGCCGGCGTGGTGAGAATCGCACAAGCGGCCGACGGGGGTGCTGCTCACCCGCCGGCCCAATGCCTCTGGATCGCTCAGCAGTTCGCGTACCGTGTTGACCAGGAGGAATCCTGTTCCGCGGAGAGCAGCGTTTTCAGTACCCCCTCAGGGGTGCACGAATCTTTCATCATGCGGAGGACCCGCCGTGCCTGTCCGTCGTTCCCCTCGCTCCTTGCGCCCCGTCCTCGCCGCCGCGGTCCTGGCCGGGGCGGCCGTCCTCGGGGTGCTCCCGCTGGCGCCCGCCGCCGCTGCCGCCACGCCGACGTGTACGCAGTCCTGCTACCTGGACGCCCGGACGGGCGCCCACCCCGACTTCGACCGCCTGGTCTTCGACCTGGCCGGCCCGACGCTGCCGACCGCCCAGGGGGCCGTCTCCGCGACCGGCGAATACGTCGCCGGAAGCGGTGACGCCAAATTCGTCCAGATTCCGGGTTCGTCGTACCTGATGCTGCACAGCAGTTTCTCGCACACCACCTACGACGACGGTACGAAGTCGTACACGACGCCGACCGTGCAGCCCGTCTCGCTGCCTTCGATCAAGGGTGTCCAGCTGATCGGCGACTCCGAGGGGTACACCGACTTCGGAATATCCCTGGGCAGCTATTCCCGGTACCAGATTTCCAATCTCACCAGCCCCAACCGGCTGATCGTGGACGTCTACCACTGACCGGGCAGTACTTTCGATTTCGTGCCGATCATGGCACTCGAACAACATTTCACCGGATCTTCGGCCGGCGATTCTTCCTCAGAGGGGTGGATATGAAGAGTGTGATCAAGCGAGGTTCGCTGCGCGTGGCCGCTGTCGGTGCGGTGGCGGCCGTCGCGCTGTCCTTCGCCGGCCCGGCCACGGCCGAGGGTGACCCGACCGGTTGGGCAGGCTCGAACGGCGACGACACGGTCTTCGGCCCGGACCGCTGCGCCGGCAGCACCGACTGGTTCCGGTTCCGGTTCTACTACCACACCGGTTTCGGCGGCGCCTGGGTCAACATCGGCCATCCCGTCTCCGACCTGACAGCGGTCCCCGTTTTCAACGGCGCCAGGGACGTCTACTACCCGGTCAAGTTCTGCGACGGGACCGGTGACGGTGCCGGGCAGTCGGCCGCGAACAACGCTGCTTCGGCCTACAACTGGTTCGAGCACTACGCCGCCACGGTGTACTACAGCAAGAACTTCACCGGTGGCTGGGACCGCGTTTTCCCGCACAGCGGCTACGACCTGACCGCCACTCGCAACAACAACCGCTCCATCAACTTCGAGTCCTACAACTGAGCGGTCTCCCGCACAGCGGCGGGACCCTGAACGCCACCAGCCACAACAACCGTTCCATCAACTTCGATTCCTACTGAGCAGGTAATCCGGTGAAGTACAGCAGCGGAAGGTCCGGCGGGACGGTGTTCGCACTCCTCGCCTCGGTGCTCGCGCTCGCGGGCTGTTCGACCGGGCGGGGCGCGGACACGCCCGTGCCCACGGTCGCGGCCGCCGCGGCGGCCGGTGTCGACCCGTCGGCCTGGACGCTTCCGCTGCTGGCCTTCGAACCCACCGCGGAGCAGGACAGGGTGATCAGCCAGGCCGAGCTCAAACTGGTGGCGGCCTGCGTGCGCGGCTACGGCGTCGCGTGGCAGACCGAACCGGACCTGCCGCCGCACGGTCCGAAGAACATGCTGGACCGGCGGTACGGCATCCACGACCTGCGCCTTGCCGAGCAGCGTGGCTACCAGCTCGACGCCGGTGAGGAGAGCCGCTACAACGCGGCACTCCAGGCCCAGTCGAAGCTGCCGCCGACCCCGCCCGACACGGAGGTGCTGCTCGGCGGCACCGACATCCCGCCCGAGGTGCTGGCCAAGGCCGGCCCCTCGGCGCGGGCGGGTGTGGTGGGCGGGAAGCAGATCCCGCAGGGGGGCTGCTACGGCCAGGCCCGGCAGGTGCTCGGCAGCGCCACCCACGGCATCTCGCAGCTCGTCCAGGACCTCAACCACCAGTCGTACCCGGCGTCCATGCAGGACCCAAAGGTCCTTGCGGTGTTCGCCGGTTGGTCGGTCTGTATGAGCAAGCAGGGCTTCAGCTACAAGGCCCCGCTGGAGGCGAACGACGACCCGCGCTTCGGGCCCGACCCGAAGGGCGGGGTCTCGCGGCTGCAGATCGCCACGGCCACCGCCGACATCACCTGCCGCAACTCGCAGCATGTGGCGGAGGTCTGGCACCACGCCGAGGTCGAGCTGCAGCAGAAGTACATCGAGCAGCACCGAGCTGCTCTGGAGGCGGACCGCCGCACCCTCGACGCCGTCGTCAAGAAGGCGGCCGAGGTGCTCGCCCGGCCCTGAGCCCGGGACGCAGGAGCTGCGGGCCGGGCCTTCCGCATCATCATCAGCCCGATCCACAGTTCCTGAAAGGTCAGCTGCATCTCCATGCAACTAGCAGAATTCAACAGAAGGTTGTGCCGCTGGCACACCTTGGGGGTCCCAGGAGTGCTGGCGCTCTCCTTCGCCCTCGCACTGGGTACCAACACACCCGCGCTCGCCTCCGCCAAGCCCTCGCCCCCCAAGGCGGGGGCGGCGCCGTCGACGAAGCCGCTCGGTCCGGCCGAGGACGTGTTGTTGAACGGCTGGGGCGATTCCAGCGGCTATCACCTGGCGGTGGCCAGGGGTGGCTCGGGTTACAACTGGCACGAGGTCGCGCTGCTGCGGCCGGCGGGTATCTCGGACGATTCCTGGACGGGATATCAATGCACCTCGGGCGACGGGAAGTTCGCGGCGGTGACGGTGCTGCCGTCGGGTGCGGTGAACCAGGCCGAGGCGCGGGACCACGGTGCGTTCGCGTACTCGGTGGACCTCGGGACCGGTGCGGTGAAGCCGGTGGCGGCCGGTGTGGCGTTGAAGTACCACTCGCCGGGGTGCGGGGCCGGTGACGTCGCGGTCTTCACCTCCAATCCGGGGGTCGAGCAGCAGAGCACCGAGATCCTCACGGTCGACCTGGCCGCCGGGACGGTCCGGCGGACCGCCACGGTGGATGCGCAGGTGACGTCGGTGGTGCCGACGGCCGACGGCCCGGTGGGCGTGGTCGGCGCGAACCTGGTGAGGATTCCGGACTTCGGGGCGCCGAAGAAGATCGCGCAGGTCGAGGGCGCGGCGTTCGACCTGCGGCCGTTGGCGGACGGATCGATCGGCCTGGTGACGGTCCGTCAGGGTGACGACCGGGCCAAGGTGTTCAAGGAGCACGGCGGAAAGCTGACCGAGGTCGGCTCCGGCCCGCGCACCGGCGTGCAGCTGCTGCCCGGCCGGGCGGGCAAGGCCGTGGTGGTCGGCACGGACAGGCTGGACGCGAAGTCGGGCCTGGTGCCGGCGGGCAGCAAGAAGCTGCCGCTGGGTGCGAGCGCGGTGTCGCTGGACGGCGGCGCGGTGCTCGGCTACGACGCGCGGACCGAGGCCTCGGCGCCGCTGGTGGTCGCGGCCCAGGGGGACGCGCTGCTGGAGCGGCCGAAGGCCGGCAACAGCGCGGGTGCTTCGACGGTGCTGCCCGGCACCACCGCGGGCGCCGCCCCGGGCGCCGCGGGGAAGCAGGGCCGGGCGGTGTCCGAGAGCCTGCTCCAGGCCCCCGCGGTGGCCGCGCCGGCGACCGCGAACACCACGACGCCCAAGTGCGCGGTGCCGCGGCTGGCGGAGAACCGGCAGGTGATGCAGCCCTCCGCGAAGCAGGTGGAGTGGGCCGTCCAGATGGCCGAGCAGGGCCTGCTGACGGGTGCGCAGTACACCCGCCCGGCGAACTACGCCAACCTGGGCCTCGCGGCGTACGCACCCAACGGCGACTTCGCACGGATCACGCTGAAGCACCCGGCGGGTGACACCTGGGACTCGGTGCCGCGTTCGGTCTACCAGGCGATCGTGTCGCAGGAGTCGAACTTCAGCCAGGCCTCCTGGCACGCCGTCCCGGGCATCCCGGGCGGCTCGCTGATCGGTGACTACTACGGCGCCGGCGGCACGGTCACGCAGCTGGACTACTCGAAGGCGGACTGCGGTTACGGCCTCGGCCAGGTCACGGCGGGCATGTCGGTGGGCGACCACATCTTCTCGGTGAACGGCCAGACGAAGATCGCGGTCGACTACCAGGAGAACATCGCGGCCGGCCTGCAGAACCTCGAGTCCACCTGGAACAAGCTCTACGACATGGGCATCCTGGTGAACGGCGGCAACCCGCGCTACCTGGAGAACTGGTACCTGGCGACCTGGGCCTACAACTCGGGGATCCAGCCGGACGCGGGCCACGGCAACACCACCAACTGCACGCCGTCCCCGACCTGCGCCGGCCCGGACGGCACCTGGGGCCTCGGGTGGGGCAACAACCCGGTCAACCCGGACTACCCGCCGAACCGGGCCCCGTACCTGCAGACCACGTACGACGACGCCCGGCACCCGGGCAGCTGGCCGTACGAGGAGCGGATCATGGGCTGGATGGGCAGCCCGATCCTGCGCTACAACGGCACCGCGTTCACCCAGTCCTTCGCCAAGCCGACCTACCACGGCGGCAAGTCCTGGCTGCAGGTGCCGCCGGTGTCGCAGTTCTGCACGAGCGACAGCAAGTGCGACCCGAACTACGTCAACCAGGCCAACCCGAACATCAGTTACTGCACGCTGGCCGACCGCGAGTGCTGGTGGCACACCCCCACCACGTGGATCCCGGACTGCACCACCACCTGCGCCACCAGCGACTACACCTGGGCCTCGGGATCGACCGAGCCCTCGCAGAGCAACCCGCACCCGCCGACCTGCAACGTGGACGGCGCGAAGGTGCCCACCACCTCCAACGGCGCACCGGTGATCGTGGACGAGTCGCAGAGCTACCCGCCGCTGAACCTGGTGGGCTGCTCGTCACCGAACTGGTCGCAGGGCGGCACGTTCTCGTACTCGTACGGCACCAACGCGGCGGGCGCGACGCTGGGTGCGATCGACACCCACCAGCTGGGTGTCGGCTTCGGCGGGCACATCCTGTTCACCCACAGCGTGGACGGCTCCGACCCGTCGCAGGTGAACACCGGCACCTGGACGCCGAACCTGCCCAAGCTGCAGTACTACAAGATCAAGCTGCACATCCCCGCCACCGGCGCCTCGGCGACCAACGTGGTCTACACGATCAACCCCGGTGGCGGCGTCTCACCCTGGAAGATCCGGGTGAACCAGAACTGGGGCTCCGAACAGTGGGTCACCATCGGCACCTTCGCCATGCAGAACGGCGGCAACGTCCAGCTCAGCAACAAGAGCGACAGCCCCGCCACCGGCGGCGTCGACTACGCCAACTACGACGTCGCCTACGACGCCATCGCCTTCGTCCCGATGGGCGGCACCCCCGGCCAGCCGATCGGCGGACCACCCGGCATCCAGGACGCCCCCAAGGGCAGCAACCCCGCCTTCATCCAGTGCGGCTGCGCCCGGCGCACCGCCGGTGACCCGGTCGACACCAGCACGGGGTACTTCGGCGACGAGTTCACCGACCTCAGCACCCCCGGCCGCGGCATGCCGCTCAACCTCACCCGCAGCTACGCCTCCGCACAGGCCGACCCGAGCGGCCCCAACGGCTCGCTGGCCGTGAACGGACCGTTCGGCTGGGGCTGGACCTACTCCTACAATCTGTCCGCCGTCACGGACGCCACCACCGGGAACGTGACGGTCAAGCAGGAGGACGGTTCGCAGGTCACGTTCGTCAACTCGAGCGGCAGCTACGCGCCGAGCGCACCGCGCTACGACGCCACGCTGACCAAGTCGGGCTCCAGCTACACCTTCACCCGCAAGTCGAAGGAGATCTTCACCTTCGACAGCGCGACGGGTCACCTGACCGCTGAGACGGACCTGGCGGGCAGCAAGGCGAACCCGCCGTACTGGACGACCATAGGCTACGACGGCAGCGGCAACCTGCACACCGTCACCGATCCGGCCGGCCGTGTCTACACGCTGACCTGGTCGGGCGGTCACATCACCGCGCTGTCCGACTCCGCCGGGCGCCAGGTCACCTACGGCTACGACGCCAACGGCAACCTGACCGACGTCTACGGTATCGGCACCACCCGCACCCCGTCGCTCAAGGACGACGACCACGCCCAGTACGGGTACACCGGCGCGCACCTGCTCAACTCCATGCGCACCCCGGCCCAGTTCGGCAGCACGGCCACGCCCGCGCCGGTGACCTCGATGGTCTACGACACGGCGGAGCGGGTGCTGTCCCAGACCGACCAGCTGGGCCACACCACCCAGTTCACCTACGGTCCGGACACCGCCAACAACCTGGTGGCAGGTCAGACCCTGGTCACCGACCCGGCGGGCCACAAGGTCCTGCACAGCTACCAGAACGGCCTGCTGGTCTCCGAGACCAAGGGCTACGGCACCGCCGACGCGGGGACGTGGAGCTACTCCTACGACCCGGCCAGCCTCGGCGTCAGCGGGATCACCGACCCCAACGGCGGGGTCCAGACCTTCGCCTACGACGACCACGGCAACCAGATCTCGGCCAGTGACCAGCGCGGCTTCACCACCGTCAAGGCCTACGACGCCAATGACAACCTGATCTCCGCCACGGACCCGGCGGGCCTTCAGACCACCTTCACCTACGACCCCGTGACGGGCCAGCCCACCGGCGCCGCCCGCACCCCGACGGACGGGACCACCCCCGCGCGCACCGTCGCCACCTACTACGACGACCCGGCCCACCCGGCCGACGCCAGCCGGACGGTGGACGCCCGGGGCAACACCACCACGATGAGCTACGACGCGGCGGGTGACCTGGTCAGCATCACCGACCCGCTCGGCAACGTGACCAAGAACGGCTACGACACCGGTCGCGGCCTGCTCACCTCCACCGTCAGCCCGCTCGGCACCGCCGCCGGTGTCGCGCCCGGCTGCGCCCCGCCGGCCAAGGGCTGCACCACCTACCAGTACGACGCCTACGGCGACCGCACGCTGACCACCGACCCGATGGGCCACACGGTCGCGGCTGCCTTCGACGCGGACGGCGACCGGCTCTCCGACACCGACGCCAACGGCCATACCACCAGCTACGGTTACGACCCGGCGGACCGCCGGACCACGGTGACCAGGGCCGACGGCACCGTGCAGACCACCGTCCTGAACGGCGACGGCAGCAGGGCGAAGTCGGTGGACGCGTCCGGCGCCACCCTGGTGTACGGCTACGACGGCCAGGGGCGGGAGACCACCCGCACCGACGCCGCCGGCCGCACCAGCACCTCCGGGTACGACGCCGCGGGCAACCGGAAGACCCTGACCGACCCGTCGGGCCGGACCACCACGTTCGGGTACGACGCCGCCGGTCACCAGACCTCGGTCACCTTCTCGGACGGCAGCACTCCGGCGGTGACGCAGGGGTACGACGCGGCCAGCCGCGGGGTCTCGATGGCGGACGGCACCGGCACCAGCAAGCGGACGTACGACGCCTTCGGCGAACTGCTCTCGCAGACCAACGGCGCCGGCGCGACCACCACCTACACCTACGACCCCAACGGCAACATCCTGACGATCGGCTACCCCGGCGCCGCCGGGCAGACCGTCACCCGGACGTTCGACAAGAACGACCACCTCGCCAGCGTGATGGACTGGAACAGCCGGACCACCGTGCTGGGGTACGACGCCAACGGGAAGTGGACCACCACCACCTACCCGAACGGCACCACCGCCACCACCGCGTACGACGACGGTGCCCACGCGGTATCCGACACGCTCGCCAACAGCTCTGCCACGCTGGCCGCGCTCGGCTACAGCCGGGACAACGCCGGCCAGTTGGCCGGGGAGACCCCGACCGGGCTGTCGGGCAGCGCGCAGACCTTCCAGTACACCGCGCTCGACCAGCTGAAGTCGGCTACCGGAACGGGTGGTTACGGGTACGACAGTGCCGATCACCCGACCCAGCTGGGTGGCACCACGCAGGCGTTCGACGCCACCGGCCAGCTCTGCTGGAGCGCCGCCGGGGCGGCGGCCGCGAACTGCGCGAGCGCGCCGTCCGGGGCCGTGAGCTACAGCTACGACACCCAGGGCGCGCGCACCAGGAGCAGCAACGGCACCGCCGTCACCACCTACGGGTACGACCAGGGCGGCCGCCTCACCTCCTGGGACAACGGGACCAGCCGGAGCACCTACGCGTATGACGGAACGGGTCTGCGCACCTCGGTGACGGCCGGCGGCGTCACCACCAGGTTCACCTGGGACGGTTCGGCCACACCGAACCTGCTCTCCGACGGCACCACCAGCTACCTGTACGGTCCGGGCGACCTGCCGCTGGAGCAGATCTCGGCCAACGGGTCGCAGTGGTTCTTCCACGACCAGCTGGGCTCGACGAGGGCGCTGACGGACACCGGCGGCGCCGTCGTCGGGGACTACTTCTACACCCCGTACGGCGCCGTGGCGGCGCACAACGGGACGGTCACCACCGCCCTGCGGTTCAACGGCCAGTACGCCGATGCCGGCACCGGGTTGATCTACCTCCGGGCCCGCTATCTGGACCCGGCCACGGGGCAGTTCCTGACCGTGGACCCGATGCTCACCCAGACGCTCAGCGCCTACGGCTACGCGTCCGGGAACCCGTACAACACGACGGACCCGACCGGTCTGTGGCCCGGCAGCGGGCTGTGGCACTCGGCGCAGAACTTCATCCACGAGCACAAGGACGCCATCAACCAGGTGGCGGCCTTCGCGGGGGCGATCGGTGTGGGACTGACCATCGTCTCGGCGGTCTTCCCCGTCACGGCCCCGTTCCTGCTGCCGCTCGCCGCGGTCTCGTTCGGAGTGTCGGCCCTGGCGACCGGAGCGCTCGCGGTGGACGCGTGTGCCGACCCGCACGCAAGCTACCTGGACTGCGGGGCCAACGTAGCCTACACGGCGTCGGCCGTGGTCGGTGCCGGAGCAGCGGTCAAGGGGGCGGTCACGGCCGTCCGTGCGGTCGGGGCGGTGAAGTTGGACTCGACGATCTCCGCCTGGACGAAGATCTGCGGGAAGTAGTATCTGAGCACCATGTCCCAGCCGTGCCGGACCGTCACCGCACGCCCTCGACCGGGTGGGCGGTGGCGGTCCGGACGTCCGTCTCCTCCACCGGGAAGGCACATGACTTCACTCCGCCCCAACCACCGAGTCCTGCTGCCCGCCGGACTGATCTGGACGGTGCCGACCGTCCTCAAGGCGCTGTCTGCCGACGATCCGGTGAGCCGCGCCGGCTGGTGGGTCGGCGCGGCGCTCGGCGTCGCCGTGGCGGCGGCCTGCCTGGTGCCGTTGCTCAGTGTCGGCGCCGACGGGCTGCGCCGCTGGCGCCGTGGCCGCCGGGTGACCGAGCCGCTGCGGGAGGTTGCCCGGGTGAGTGCCGACGACCGCCACGGCACCCCCCACCTCGTGGTGGAACTGCGCGGCGGCGGGTCCACCGCGCTGCCCCTGCGGAACACCTCGGGAGCCAGCCGCCGGGCCTTCCTCGCCGCCCTGCACGAGCACCTGGCGCCCGGCCTGGTCACGCCGGCGGCGGAGGCGGCCCTCGGAGCCTAGGGCCAATGCCGGTGACTTTGTGGTCTGTGCCTCGTTGGGTGTGGTGTGGCGAGGGTGGGGCAGGTCAAGTCGCCTGCAGGTCAGCGGTTGTCGGACCGGATCGCGATCGGGGTGCTGACTCAGGCGTTTCCGCCGGGTCTTGTTGATGAGGTGATCGCGGAAACCGGGCGGGGCGAGAAACGCAGCCGGCTGTTGCCGGCGCGGGTGGTCGTGTACTTCGTCCTGGCGATGTGCCTGTTCTTCGGGCAGGGCTACGAGGAGGTCGCCCGGCTGCTGGGCGAGGGACTCGGGGACGGGCGACGGTCGTGGCGGGTGCCCACGACCGCCGCGATCGGCCGGGCCCGCCGACGACTGGGCCCCGAGCCGCTGAAGGCGCTGTTCGCGCGGGTCTGCCGTCCGGTGGCGGTGCCCGGGACGATGGGGGCCTGGTACCGGGGCCGGCGTGTGGTGGCGGTGGACGGCACCACGCTGGACCTGGCGGACACCGAGGCCAACGACGCGTTCTTCGGCCGCCCGGGCACAGGCCGCGGGCCGGGCGCGTTCCCGCAGGCCAGGGTGGTGGGGCTGGCCGAGTGCGGCACGCATGCGGTGTTCGGCGCCGAGGTGGGACCGCTGTCGCTCAGCGAGCAGACGCTCTCCCGGCGGCTGTTCGCCCGCCTGGAAGCAGGGATGCTGCTGCTGGCGGACCGGGGCTTCTACGGCTTCGAGCTGTGGCAACAGGCGAAGGCCACCGGAGCGGACCTGCTGTGGCGGGTACGCAAGAGCGCGAACCTGCCCGTCATGCGTGTGCTCGGCGACGGCTCCTACCTCAGCACGGTCCACGCCGAGCCCGACCGCCGCAGCCGCCGCAACCCGGTGACAGTACGGGTCGTCGAGTACACCCTGGCCCGCACCGGCGACGCCATCGTCTACCGGCTGGTCACCACCCTCCTCGACCCCGAGGAGGCACCCGCAGCCGAACTGGCCTCGCTCTACGCCCAGCGCTGGGAGATCGAGACCACGCTGGACGAGATCAAGACCCACCAGCGCGGCCCCAAGCTCGTCCTGCGCTCGAAGTACCCGTAGGGCGTCGAGCAGGAGGTCTACGGCCTCCTGCTCGTCCACCACGCGATTCGGCAGTTGATGCACCAGGCAGCCCTCCGGGAGGGTCTGGACCCCGACCGCCTGACCTTCACCCGCAGCCTGCGGGTCGTTCGCCGTCAGGTCCCCGCCCAGGCGGCGCTTTCCCCCCGGCAGGCTCGCCAGGGCACTGACCCGCACCCTGGCTGAGATCACCGAACGCCTACTGCCCCCACGCCGTCAACGGACCTGCCCCCGCGTCATCAAACGCAAGATGTCCAACTGGCCCCTCAAGCGGGCCCAACACCACAACTGGCCACCACCACAACCAGCAACACCAACCCTCACCCCGCGCGGCACGACTTAAAGTCACCGGCATTGACCCTAGGGCCTGTCCGGCCGTGAGAGGCGCGCGGGCCGTGACGGCCGGGGAGACCGCCAGGCGGGCGTCAGAGCAGGGCCGCCGCCGGCTTGACCATGGCGCGGGCGGTCTTGGCGTCGACGTACTCGCCGATCGCGGTCATCACCCACTCGCCGGAGTACTGGCGGACCAGCTTGCACATCACCACGCCGGTGTGCGGGGCGGCCTGGGCGAGGTCGAAGCGGACCAGTTCGGCGCCGGTGGAGGCGTCGAGGAGGCGGCAGTAGGCGTTCTTGATGTCGGTGAACTTCTGGCCGGAGAAGGAGTTGACCACGAAGACCAGGCCGCAGACCTGGGGCGGCACGCCCTCCAGGTGGACGGTGATGGACTCGTCGTCGCCGTCGCCCTTGCCGGTGAGGTTGTCGCCGGAGTGGGCGATCGCGCCGTCGAAGATGGACAGCTTCATGAACCAGGCGGTCTCGACCTTGTTGCGCTGAGCGTCGAAGGCGATGCAGGAGGCGTCCAGGTCGATGTTGCGGCCGTGCTTGGCGGGCTCCCAGCCCAGGCCCATCCGGACCGAGGCGAGGAAGGGCTTGCCGTTCTTCTCCAGCGAGACGGAGCCGCCCTTGACCAGGTTGACCTTGCCCTTGTCGAGGGTCACCTTGGTGGTGCCCGGCGGCGGCACGTCGGGGGAGGACATCGGGCGGGGCGGCGGCGGGGGAGCGGTGGGCATCGGCGGCGCGGGCGCGGCGGCGGGAGCCGCGGTGGCGGCCGCCGGGGTGGGCTGCTCGACGGAGACGCCGAAGTCGGTGGCGATGCCCGCCAGGCCGTCCGCGTAGCCCTGGCCCACCGCGCGGACCTTCCAGGAGCCCCCGCGCTGGTAGACCTCGACCACGATCAGCGCCGTCTCCCGGCCCAGCCGGGGCGGGGTGAAGGTGACCAGGACGTCGCCGGAGTCGGCGTCGCGCACGGTGGCGGTCGGCTCCGTCCCGGCGAAGGCGGCGCTCGAGTCGTCGAGGCTGGCCGTCACCACGACCCGCTCGATGCCCGGGGGCAGCGCGGTGGTGTCCACCGTGATCGCGTCGGGCGCGCCGCCGGCGGCCGGGCGGTGGGTGACGCCGGGCCCGTTCGGGGCGTTGAAGAAGACGAAGTCGGCGTCGGAGCGCACCTTGCCGGCGGCCGTGAGCAGCAGGCCGGAGACGTCCAGCGCCTTGGGCGCCGACACCTCGACCGTCACCCGTGCGGCCGTGAGCGGGGCGTTGCCGCCCTGGGACAGGACCGTGGACACAGTGCTCTCCTCCTGAGGTGTGCTGCCGGGGGGATGGGGCCCCCGGGTACCGTCGCCCACCCTAACCAACCGGACGGTCGGACCGGGGTGAGGCCTGCCGCCCGTCTCGACGGGGCGTCAGAAAGGCTCTTGTGGCCAGGCCCGGGGTGGGGAAGCATGCACAAATATGCCAGCACTCCAACGCGCCGAGGCGCTCACCCGTGCCCGCCTGCTCACCGTCCACGAGTACCAGCTCGACCTCGACCTGACCAGGGGCGAGGACCTGTTCGGCTGCACCACCGTGATCCGGTTCGACTGCGCCGAGCCGGGCGAGGGCACGTTCCTGGACCTGCGTGCCGCCGTCCTGCGCCGCGCCGTGCTGAACGGCCGCCCGCTCGACCTGGCCACGCCGGCCGACCACCGCCTCCCGCTGCCCGGCCTCGCGGAGCACAACGAGCTCCTGGTGGAGACCGACCAGCGCTACTCCCGCACCGGCGAGGGCCTGCACCGGTTCGTCGACCCGGCCGACGGCGCGGTGTACGCCTACGCCAACAGCAGCCCCGACGCCGCGCCGCGGTTCTTCCCCTGCTTCGACCAGCCCGACCTCAAGGCCCGCTTCGCCCTGACCGTCGCCGCGCCGGACGACTGGACGGTGATCGCCAACGCCGCCGGCGGGCAACAGGCGCCCGGCCGGTGGGAGTTCGAGCCGACCCTGCCGATCAGCACCTACCTGGTCACCCTGGTGGCCGGCCCGCTGCACTCGGTGTACGCCGAGCACGACGGCATCCGGCTCGGCGTGCACTCCCGCCGCTCGATCGGCGCCGCGCTGGAGCGCGAGGCGCCGGAGATGTTCGAGCTGACGGCGGCGAGCTTCGACCGGATGCACCGGGTGTTCACCGAGCGCTACCCGTTCGGCAAGTACGACCAGGCCTTCGTGCCCGAGTTCAACTGGGGCGCGATGGAGAACCCGGGCTGTGTCACCATCGCGGACCGTTTCGTCTTCCACGCCCCGCCCACCGAGGGCGACCGGGAGACCAGGGCGATGGGCGTGGCGCACGAGATGGCGCACATGTGGTTCGGCGACCTGGTCACCATGAAGTGGTGGGACGACCTCTGGCTGAACGAGTCCTTCGCCGAGTACCTGGGCTACCGGGTGATCACCGAGGAGACCCGCTTCACCGAGGCCTGGACCACCTTCGGTATCCGCCGCAAGTCCTGGGGCCACGACGCCGACCAGCGCTCCACCACCCACCCGATCGCCGCCACCGGGGTGAACGACATCGCCGAGGCGATGGTCAACTTCGACGGCATCGCCTACGCCAAGGGCGCCTCGGCCGTGCGCCAGCTGGTGGCCTGGCTGGGCGACGAGGCCTTCTTCGCCGGGATCAACGAGTACCTGGCCCGCCACCGCTACGGCAACGCCGACCTCGGTGACTTCCTGGCCGCGCTGGCCGACTCCAGCGGCAAGGACGTCCGGGGCTGGGCCGAGCGCTGGCTGGCCACCACCGGACTGGACACCCTGCGGGTGGAGACCACGGTCGAGGCCGGGCTGGTGACCGGCGCCGAGCTGGTCGCCGAGGGCACCCGGCCGCACCTGGCCGGAGTCGGGGTGTACGACCTGGTGCAGGGGCGGCTGGTGCCGCGCGAGTCGTACGAGGTGGAGGTCGCCCCCGGCGGCCGGGCACCGCTGCCCAAGCTGCTCGGCGGCCCGGTGCCCGCGCTGGTGCTGCCCAACCACCAGGACTCCACCTGGGCCAAGCTCCGTCTCGACCAGGCCTCCTGGCACTCCGTCCGCACCGGCCTCGGCACCCTGCACGACCCGCTGACCAGGGCCGTGCTCTGGGAGCACGCACGGGACTTGGTCCGGGACGGCGGGATCGGCCCGGCCGAGTACCTCACGGTGGTCGAGCAGCACCTGCCCGGAGAGTCGGTGGACGCCGTGGTCGAGACGGTGCTGCTGTTCGCGCGGCAGGTGGTCGTGCAGACCTACCTCGCCCCGGCGGAGCGGGCCGGCGGGCACGCGGTGCTGCGCGCCGTCAGCCGGAAGCTGCTCGAGCGGCCGGGAGCCGGTGCGAGCCTGCGGCTGGTCGCGCTGCGCGGCCTGGTGGAGAACTCGACCGGCGAGGCCGGGCTGCTCTGGGCCCTGCTCGACGCCGACCGCGAGGAGCTCGGCGTGGACCGGCAGGAGCTCGGCGTCGAGCTGCGCTGGGCCGTGCTGGCCCGGCTGGCCGCGCTCGGCGAGGTGGACGAGGAGCGGATCGCGGCCGAGCTGAGCTGCGAGCCGAGCGACGTCGCGCAACAGGGCGCCGAAGCCGCCCGGGCCGCCCTGCCCGGTGCGGCGGCGAAGGAGGCCGCCTGGCAGCGGATCTTCACCCCCGGGGTGCTGTCCAACCAGACCCTGCTCGGCGCCGCCGCCGGGTTCTGGCTGTCGGAGGGCTCCGAGGGCCAGGATGCCTATGTGGCACGGTACTTCGCGGAACTCCCGGCCGCCGGGGCACGCGGGGACGTGGTGGTCCGCACCCTGCTCGGCCGCCTGTTCCCGGCGGGTGCGGTGTCGGCGGAGACCGTCCGGCTCGCCGAGGAGTGCCTGGCGGGCGAGGGTCTGACTCCGGCCACCCGGCGGCTGCTCGCCGATCAGCTGGACGACCTGCGGCGGGCGGTGCGGGTCACGGACTGACGGTGCTCGGCGGGAGCCGGGCCGGCCGGCGCTGGGACGGCGTCGGCGTCGACAACGCCCACGGCACGGCCTGGCGGTGAGGTGAGTCCCGGGCGGCGGGCCGGCCGCCCGGGACTTCTCCGCTCAGAAGGTGCCGCGGACGGCCAGGGCGCGGGAGCTGTCGGGGGCGAAGCCCGAGGCGGCCCAGGACTCCGGGACGGTGGTGGCCTGGCCGGTGCTGCGGACGCCGAAGACCTGGTCGCCCGGCTGCAGGGCCGGCAGGGTGAAGCGGTAGACGATCGTCGACCGGTCCTGGGTCAGGGTGACCACCGCGTCCGGCACCGAGCACCACGGGGTGGTGCCCGGCAGCGCCTCGGGCCGGGCGAGCCGCAGCTCGACCTGGACGGCCGTCAGCGGCTCGGCCGCGTGCAGGGTGAGGGTGTGCACGGTGCCCGAGGCGCCGAGCTCGTCCCGGGCGGCCTGGCCGCTGAGGGCGGGCGCGGGCTTGGCCGGGGGCGGGGTCGGCGCCGTCGGCTTGATCGGGGCGGTCGGCCCGGTGGACACCGGCGGAGCGGTCGGCTTGGCCGGCACCGTCGGCGCGAGGTGCCCCGGGGCGCTCGGCGAGGGCGAGGGCGACGGCGAGCCGGTACCGGTCGGCGACGGGGAGGCGATCGGCACGGCCGGGGCGGAGACCGGGGCACCGGCAGCGGCGGTGCGGCCGGCGGCCGGTGCGGTGCTCGGGTGCGCCTGGGAGCTGTGCGAGGGCGAGGGCCGGTGCGACTCCTCGGGGTGGTGCGACTGCTCGGCCTGCGCGCCCAGCGCCCGGGGTCCGGGCATGGCCTGCTGGGACGGCGAGCCGGCGGGGTCGGTGCTGTTCTCCGGCGGGTTGCCGCCGACGGCGGAGGTGTCCTGGCGGCCGATCTGCTGCTGGGTGCTGACCAGCCAGGTGGTGGCCGCGCTGATCCCGAGCACGGTGGACATCGCCATCGCCGCCCCGGAGAAGCGCAGGCTCGGCAGTGCGAACCGCCCGCCCACCGGGCCCGGACGGCCGTGCCGGCGGCCGGACTGCTGCCGCTCACCCACCCTGCGGACCGTCACCCCGGCCTCCTCTCGTCGACACCGCGGGCCGGCCCGCCGACTGCGGGCGCCCTCGAGCCGCCCGCCGCCGATACGACAGGCCGATTCTCCTACGGTGACACGAGACTACCAGTGCCATGGCACTCTTCCGCCAGTGCGGTGTGGTGCACTTGAACACCCGAGTCCACTGCCCGGTCGGTGAGTTGACGGTGTGACAGTCGACTTCCGGCCGCCACCGGCCGATCGGGGGTTGCAACCTCCTGCAACCTTTGCCGGATCGCCCGGCGTCCAGCACTCTTGCCCCTGACCCCAGCCGCCTCGGAGAGACTGTCATGCCGCGCGACCCGCTGTCAGCTGCCTCGCCCCCGCCATTCGCCGCCACCCCCACGGGCGACGAGGCGGGTCGCCCTGCTGCCGTTCCGGCGCTGGTGGAGGAGGTCATGACGCTGCGGATCGCGTTGGACCAGGATCTGGTCGGGGAGGTGCGTACGCGGTTCCGGTACGACCCCGAGCGCCCGTACGAGGTGCTGCTCACCTTCCATCTCGGGCGCGCGGACGAGGCGGACTGGGTGTTCTCCCGCGAACTGCTCCGGGACGGCCTGCGGGGCCTCAGCGGCCAGGGCGACGTGAAGCTCTGGCCCGCGTACTGCCCCTGCCACGGCTCGACCCTGCACCTGGCGCTGGAGTCCCCGTACGGCAGCGCGCTGCTCGAAGCGTCCAAGCCCAGGGTGAAGGCCTGGCTGGACCGGACGTACCGCAGCGTCTCGCAGGCCCAGGAGGAAGCCGCCCTCCCGACGGACGCTCAGCTGGCCTCGCTGCTCCAGGGCTGACGCGTCACTGGTGGCAGGATGACGGCGCCATCAACTGGGCGCTGCTCAGCGGCAGGCCGCGCGGGCGCCCGGTGAGGGCGGCGGCGGGGGCCGGAGCGGGCAGCCGGGTGGTGCCGGCCAGCAGGCCGGCCCGCAGTTCGCGGACCCAGGGGCCGGTGGAGCCGGGCAGCAGGTCGTACGGGTCGGCCGGGCCGGTCACGGTGACCTCGGCGGAGCGGGTGAGCCGGTAGGGCCGGTGGTCGAGCAGGCCGCCGAGGTAACGGCGCAGCCGGGAGACCTCGGCGCGGACCGTCACGGTGCGGGCCGGGTCGCCGAACAGGGCGTCGGCGAGCTGGGCGGCGGTGCGGCCCTCGCGGTGCAGGCAGAGCAGCAGGAGCAGTTCGGCGTGGCGCGGGCTGAGGGTGTGCGACCAGCTGCCGACCGAGCCGGAGACCAGCAGTTCGGGCCGGTCCGGGGTGCTCAGGTCGAGTCTGACCCGGGCGCCCGCGGTCTGTTCGACCACCTCGCCGGTGGTGGCGGTCAGCGGCCGGATCAGCCAGCCGTCCGCGATCGGCTCGACCGAGCACTCGCCGAGCGAGGGCAGCCAGTGCACCGGCGCGGCCCCCCAGCCCTGGGCGGGCAGCCGCAGTCTCGGTACCGGCGGCAGACCGACCGTCGCGGCCGTCCACCCGGCCTGGTCCACCACCAGGGCGGGCTCGCCGAGCCGGGCGAGCAGCGGGGCGGCCACCGTGCGCAGCTGGTGCAGCCCCTCCAGCTGTCTCGCCCGCAGCTCGGCCTCGGCCAGCCGGGCGGCGGTGACGGCGAGTTGGAGCAGGTAGGGGGCCATCGTCCGGGCCGGGCCGCTGAGGTCCACCACACCCGCGAGGCGGCCGGTGCGGGGGTCGTGCACGGGGGCGGCCACGCAGGTCCAGCCGTGGTGGCTGCGCAGGTAGTGCTCGGTGGAGTGCACCTGCATGGGCCGGCCAGTGCGCAGCGCCGTGCCGATGCCGTTGGTGCCGACCTCGTCCTCGACCCAGCGGGCGCCGCTGTCGAAGCCGATGTTCTCGGCGGTGCGGCGCAGGGTGCGTTCGCCTTCGTGCCAGAGCACGTGGCCCTCGGAGTCGGCGACGGCGAGGATCAGCGGCGTACCGGTGGTGGGTGTGAGCAGGGTGGACCGGAGCACCGGGAGGATCTCGGCCAGCTGGGTCGCCTGGCGGCGGTGCTCGACCTCGGCGGTGCTCAGCCGGTGCGCGTTGCGCCCCCGCTCCGGGTCGAGGCCCAGCCGGCGAAGCCGGTCCCAGGAGTCACCGATCACCGAGCGCACGGCACCCGGCTCGGTCTCCTCCCCGTTCAGGGCGCTCTCGTAGACGGCGGCCGCGGTGGCGGGGCCCTCCTGGGCCGCCCGGGGGCTCTGCTGCAAACCGTCTCCCCGTCGAGTCGTCCGCGCGGACCGCGCCGTCCGCTGCCAGGGTAAGGCCGCGGGAGGGCGGGGTGACGGAGTTGCGAAATCTTTCATACCGCTTGGAAGCGGTGTTTTGACAGTAGCTCGACAAGTCTACGGGCGTGGAACCACGCGGGCCGAGCGGGCGTCTCTCGGCGGGAGTTCGGGGCGGGAGCGATCCACGGGGGTGGGCAAGTGCCGGGTATTTTCGGGGCGTTCGGGGCGGTGTTCGGAGTCGTCGGGCTGGCGTTGGCGGCGGGAGGTCTGGCCCTGGCCGCCTTCCTGCTGTACCGGGTCGTACTGCGGCGCCGGACGCTCGAGGCCGGGCTGACGGCCGAGGCCGAGTGCCTGGAGACGTACGTGACGAGTGAGGCGGCGTACGACGAGGACCGGGACCGCTACACCCGCACCATGCGCCACGTGATCCTCGGCTTCCGGACCGAGGACGGCCGGGACGTCCGGATCAGGGACCGGTCGGGCGCGCCCCGGGTGGTGGGCGACTTCGTGACGGTCCGGTACCTGCCGGAGCGGCCGCAGGACGCGGCGGTGGCCGGACGGCCCACCGGGATCTTCGCGGTCGGGGTGGGCCTCGGGCTGTTCTTCTGCCTGGTGACGGTCGGCGTGGGCGTGCTCTTCGCGGTGTTCGGCTTCGCGTTCGGCACCGTCGCCGAGGTGGTCCCGACCCACGGCTTCCCGAGCGGCTTTTCGAGCCCCGGTTGGCCGAGCGACCAGCCGGGCCCGGGCTTCCCGAGCGTGGTCCCGGTCGTGCCGGGGCCGAACGGTGTGCCGACCCCGGTCTGGCCGAGCGGGTTCTGAGGGCGGGCCTCGTCTGACTCGTTCCGGCCCCGGGTACATCCCTGGCAGCGGCCCGCTCCGGGGCCCACTGACGGGGGCGGACGGATGGACCGATCGAAGAGAGCCGGCGTGCTCGTCGCGGCCGGGACGGTCGTCGCGGTGGGGGCGGCGCTGATGGCCTGGCGGCCTCCGAGAGCCCGCCGGGCCCGCCGAGCCGGCCGGGCCCGTCGCGGGCGCCGCAGTTGGCCGGGCCGTTCCCGGGGCTCAGCGCGCTCGTCGCCGAGGATGCCGCCGCCGCGGGACATCCGGGGGTGACCGGCGTGTGGCCGGTCCTCATCACCACGCCGGACGAGGCCGTCGTCTGGCAGACGACGGCCGGGGAGCTCTGCTTCGGGGTGATGCACATGATCGGAGCGGTGGAGCCGGACAACCTGCGAGGCATCACCTGTCGGCTCACCGCCCTGGTGCCCACGGGCCCCGATCCGGCCGTGGCTGTCGTCCTCCCGTCCACCCGGGTGGGCGACCAGAACTGGGTCACCCTGGTGGCCGCCGAGGGGGAAGAGGTCCGGCGCGTCGCCTGCGGCAGCAGTCAGGTGGGCGTGGCGGGCGAGGGCCCGTACCCCGGCGACGACAGCGGCACGAGCCTGTCGCACGCCGCCGCCCTGCGGGGGCCCGGCGGCCGGCGGGTCGACCTGTACTCCTACGTGACGCCCTGGCCGGTCTCGGGGACGGTCCAGGTCGACACGGACGTGGCGCCCGGGCTTGGCCTGGGCGGGCCCGTCGCCGTCGGCGGCACGGGGGACGGGCACTGCTCCGGGTAGGTCGCCCGACGGGGCGGGTCAGCGGGTGGCGGCCTGGGCGGACTCGACCGTGCGGTGCAGGTCGGTGGTCGCGTCGAGGGTGGTGGCCGCGGTGAGCGCCAGGCAGGCGGTCAGGGCGAGGGCGGCGGCCGTGCGGGTGGCGCTCGCCCGGGGGCGGGTGGCGGGGGTGAGCAGGGCGGCGACCCGGCGCGGGACGGGGCCGGTGTGGGCGGCCGGGGCCAGGAGTGGGCGGTCGGGGCGGGGGGCCTTGGCGGCGGCCAGGGCGGCGCGGCCGACCGCGCGGGCGGTGGCGGCGCGGTCGCCGGTGGCGCGGGCGGCGCTCTCGTCGGCCCAGCGTTCGAGGTGGTAGCCGAGCGGGGTGCGCAGCTGCCGTAGGGCGGGGTGGAGCACGGCCGCGTACTCGGCGAGGGCGAGGAAGAGGTGGTGCCGCCCGGCCAGGTGGGCCCGCTCGTGGGCGAGCAGGGCGGCCCGCTCGGGGCCGTCGAGGGCGCGGAGCATGCCGGTGGTGACCACCACCTGCCCGCGCTGCCAGGGCAGACCGGGCAGCGCGAAGGCGTCGGCGCGCTCGTCGTCGAGCACCGCGAGCGCGGCGGTGCCGGGGCCGACGACGGCCCGGGCCCGGCGCAGGTCGGCGAGCTGGCGGCGGGCCGTGCGGACGGCCAGTGCTGCGGTGGCGGTCAGCGCGAGCGCGGCGGCCGTGGCGGTGTACGGGGAGTCCGGCAGCCAGTGCGGCGAGAGGTGCCCGAGGGCCGCGACCGGCGGGAGCCGGAGCAGCGCGGTGCCGGCGGTCAGGGCCAGCGCGGTGCCGGCGGCCGCCGCCAGCGTCGCGGCGGTGCCGGCCAGCAGCAGGGCGGCGGCGCGGGGTGCGAGCTGCTCGGCGAGGCGGCGGGCGAGCGGCGCGGCGAGCAGCGGGAGCAGGAGCGGCAGCAGCAGGCTGAGCGTCGGCATCAGGCCTCGCCGAGGAGGCTGCGCAGGAGGCGCTCGTCGTCCGAGGAGAGGTCGGAGACGAAGCGGGCCAGCACGGTGGAGCGGTCCTGGTTGCGGCCGAGCTCGTGGTGCATGCGGCGGGCGGTGAGCCCGGCCGCGTCCTCGACGGTGGGGGTGTAGGCGAAGCCCCGGCCGGCCTTGTGGCGCTGGACCTGCCCCTTGTCGTGCAGGCGGGCCAGGATCGTGGCCACCGTGGTGCGGGCCAGCCCGTCGCCCAGTGCGTGCTGGATCTCCTGCGGGGTGAGCGGCCCGGCGGCGGCCCAGAGGGCGGCGAGCACCTGGGACTCCAGCTCCCCGGCCGAGCGGCGCTGCGGCGACGCGGGCCCCGGCACGGGCTCCGGCATATCGCGCTCCCTCCCTCTTTCGTCTACAGTCGCGTAGACCGTCTACAGCACTGTAGACGGTCGAGGTGCCCCGGAAGGGGCCGCCTCCAAAAGTACGGGAGGTCCGCCAGCCTTGCTCCACCCATCCGCCCATCTCGCGGTGAACGTGCTCGACGCCTCGTCGCTGCTCGCCGCATTCGGCGCCCTCGGGATCGCCGTGGTGCTCTTCGCCGAGACCGGCCTGCTGGTCGGCTTCTTCCTCCCGGGTGACTCGCTGCTCTTCACGGCGGGCCTGCTCTGCGTGCCCGGCGCCACCTCCGGGCCGCAGCTCCAGCTCGCCCAGGTGCTGCCCGCCGCCGTGGTCGGGGCACTGCTCGGAGCCCAGACCGGCTATCTCATCGGCCGCCGCGGCGGCCGCGCGCTGCTGGCCCGCAGCAGGCGCCGCGGCCTGCACGAGGGCGCCGCGCGGGCCGAGGAGTTGCTCGCCAAGTACGGCCACGGCAAGGCGATCGTGCTGGCCCGGTTCATCCCGGTGGTGCGGACGGTGCTCAACCCGCTCTGCGGCGCGCTCGGCGTGCCGGCCCGGACCTTCGCGCTCTGGCAGGTGCTCGGCGGGCTGGTCTGGACGGTCGGCGTGGTGCTCGCCGGGTACGGCCTCGGCTCGACCGTGCCCAGTATCGACCGTTATCTGCTACCCATCATCGGTCTGGTAGTAGTTGTCTCCGTGATCCCCATTGTTCTCGAACTGTTCAAGGCCCGTCGCCAGGGCGGAGTCGCCCGGTGAACCTCATCGCCTACGACGGCAGCGGCATCGACGGCGGCCTCTACACCCGCGTGGTCGGCTGGGCCGACAGCGCGCCGGGCTGGCTGGACCAGCTGGTCAAGGTCTGGTCCGCGCTCGGGCTCGGACTCTTCGCGGTCTTCATGCTCCTCGCCTGGTGGCGGGCGCGCGGGGCCGGCTCGGTGGTGATGGCCCGGGTGCTGGCCTCGCCGGTGATCGTGGTCGCCGCCTACGCGGTCAACTCGCTGCTCAAGGGCATGGTCGAGGAGAACCGACCCTGCCAGCAGCTCAACGTGCGCGGCACGCTGGAGGCCTGCCCGGGCGCCGGTGACTGGTCCTTCCCCAGCAACCACTCGGTGATCGCCTTCGCGGCCGCCACCGCACTGGTCCTCGCCTACCGCCGGCTCGGCTGGTACGCCTACCTCGCGGCGGCGCTGATGGCCGCCTCCCGGGTCTGGGTCGGCGTGCACTACCCGCACGACGTGGCGGTGGGCGCGCTGGTCGGCGTCCTGGTCGCCCTCCCGCTCGCGGTGCTCGCGGGCCGGGCGGCCCCGCTGGTCGACCGCCTGCGCGGCGGCCCGCTCGGGCCCTTCCTCGGTACCGGGCCCGCCCCGGCGTTCGAGGCGGCCGGGCGCTGACCACTCCCTTGTGCGGGGTGCCGCGCGGGGAGAGCATGTGAGCCGGGTGAGGCGGACGCCTCACCCGGCTCCGCTGTCTCGTGCGCAGGTGTGGAGGGGATTCGCGATGGCTTACCGGCTCGACATCACCCAGGGCGACTGGCCCGCCGAGGAGTTCGCCAAGGGGGTGGAGGGCATCCTGGCGGAGAGCATGGTGCTCACCCTCGCCACCGCCGGGCCCGAGCGCGGGCCGCACGCGAACCTCGCGTTCTTCGCCCATGACGAGGATCTGGTGCTCTATTTCGTCAGCGAGCGCTCGACCCGGCACAGCGTGCACCTGGCCGAGGAGGCCCGGGCGGCCGCCACCGTCTTCCTGCCGCCGCCGGTCTTCGGCGAGCAGCTGCGCGGCGTCCAGCTGACCGGGCTGGCGGGCGAGGCCTGGGGCCACCAGGCGGAGGCCGCCTTCGCCGCGTACCAGCGGCGGTACCCGAGCTTCGGGCGGGATCCGGAGGTGCGGGAGCAGTACCTCGCCGGGGGCGGCGCGGCGGCGCTCTACCGGTTCCAGGTGGAGGAGCTCACCGCCGTGGACGAGCCGCACTTCGGGCGCCGGAACTACCTGCGGGCCCGGGTGCTGCGGTAGCCGCCGGGTGCCTAGGATCATCCGCATGGCACTTCGACCGGTCAACGTGAACATCAAGGCTCTGGACGAAGCGGCGGTGGGCCGCTTCTGGGCGGCGGCCCTCGGCTGGGGCATCTCCAGCGAGGGGCCCGGCGTGGCCAACGTCGAGCCCGGCGGCGGGTACGTCTGGCCGGACCCGGCGGCGGTGGTCGTCGACGTGGTCCGGGTGCCGGAGCCCAAGTCGGCGGCGAAGAACCGGGTGCACCTCGACCTCGCGACCACCTCGGCGTCCCACCAGGCCGAGCTGGTCGCGCGTCTGGAGGCGCTCGGCGCCACGCCCGTCGACCTGGGCCAGGGCGAGGTGCCCTGGGTCGTCCTCGCCGACCCGGAGGGCAACGAGTTCTGCGTGCTGGAGCCCCGGGAGGTGTACCGGGACACCGGCCCGGTCGCCGCGATCGTGGTCGACTGCGCGGACCCGCGGGCGATGGCCCGGTTCTGGGACGAGGCCACGGACTGGACCCTGCACGAGGTGACCGACGAGTTCGCCTCGCTGCGCTCCGCCGCGGGTGTCGGCCCGTACCTGGAGTTCCTCCGCAGCGCCGACGCGAAGACCGCGCCGGACCGCGTCCACGTCGACCTGCTGCCGTACTCCGGTGACGACCAGCAGGCCGAGGTGGCCCGGCTCCACGCCCTCGGCGCCACCGACCTCGACCTCGGCCAGGGCGACGCTGCGTGGAAGTGCCTGGAGGATCCGGACGGACACGAGTTCTGCGTGCTGGCGCCCCGCCCGTAAGGCCTGTCCGACGTGATCCGCCGGACAGGCCCCTCCCGTCAGTGCAGGATTCCGGCGTACCGGCGCAGGAAGCGGGTGCCCGTGCCGGCCGTGATGGTGACGTCGTAACCCCCCTGGCTCGTCGGCCAGTCGAGCGTGGCGGACTGGCCGGGGGCGACCCAGACGGTCTGGGCGGTGCCGCCGAAGTCGTTCGGGGCGGCGGTGAAGGAGACCTCGGTGCCGCCCGCGTTGGAGAGGGTGAACGTGACGGTGGTGGCGCCGAGCCGGGCGCTCACGTCCGGCACGGCGACGTCGCTCTGGCCGGCCCGGGTGACGGTACCGGCGAAGCGCCGGACGAAGCCGTCCGGGCCGTGCACGGTGAAGTCGTAGCGGCCGTCGGTGGCGGAGGCGTCCCAGGTGTAGGCCTTCGAGGCGCCGGGGGCGACGGTGTACGGGGTGCCCGCGAACGGCTGCGCGATGTTCGGGTAGACCGTGTAAGGGAAGCCCACCGTACCGGAGTTGGTCATGGTGCAGGTGACCGCGCCGGTGCTGCGGTCCACCGTGGCGTCCGCGCCGGGCCGGTAGGGCAGCGGGCGGTGCGGGCGGGTGCCGGGCTCCTGGGCGGGCATCGCCTGGGTGCCGGTCGCGGGCAGCACGACGGCGGGCAGCGAGGCGCCGGCGTCGGCCTTGGCCATCAGGGCCGTGGTGTCCGGGAGGGCGGGGATCGAGTAGTCCGGCGCGGTGAAGTCGAAGCAACTGGTCAGGTCGCCGCAGATCGTCCGGCGCCAGGCCGAGATGTTCGGCTCCTGCACCCCGGTCACCACCTCCAGGAAGCGCAGCACCGAAGTGTGGTCGAACACCTGGGAGTTGACGTAGCCGCCGCGCGACCAGGGGGAGACCACCCAGAGCGGCACCCGGTTGCCCAGGCCGATCGCCCGGCCCTGGGCGAACTCCTCGGGGGTGCCGGCCTCGGGGGTCGGCGGCACCATGTGGTCGAAGTAGCCGTCGTTCTCGTCGTACATCACCAGGAAGACGGTGTGCTGCCACACGTCCGGGTTGGACATCAGCGACTGCAGTGCCATGTCCACCCAGTGCGCGCCGTAGTCCGGGCTGGCGTTGGGGTGCTCGCAGAACAGGTACGGCGCGACCAGCCAGGAGACGGTCGGCAGAGTGCCCGCCTTGCAGTCCGCGTCGAAGGCGGCCGGGTCGAACTTGGTCATCGCGTTGATGTAACGCGGGTCCGTGGTGGGGAAGTTGTGGAACTGCTTGAAGTACGACAGGGCGTTGTCGTCGTAGTCGCCGGTGCGCTCGTCGGTGCTCGGGTTGTGGTAGACCCGCCAGCTCACCCCGGCGCTCTGCAGCCGCTCGGCGTAGGTGGTCCAGTCGGCCACCGGGTTCTCGGTGACCGGGGTGTTGTCGATCCACGGGCCGGTGGTGCCGTCCCGGCCGGGGCCCGCGGTGCCCGTCCAGAGGTAGAGCCGGTTCGGGTCGGTCGGGCCCGCGAGGGAGCAGAAGTACGCGTCGCAGAGCGTGAACGCGTCGGCCAGCGCGTACTGGTAGGGGATGTCGGCGCGGGTGAAGTACCCCATCGCGCGCTCGCCCTTGGCGGGCACCCACTTGTCCATCGCGCCGTTGTTGATGGCCTGGTGGCTGGTCGCCCAGTCGTGGGCCAGCCCGGCGGCGTTCTGCGCGTTGTACCTGGTGGTGTCCATCCGGTACGGCAGCATCACGCCGCCGTCGCTGCGCCCGGCGTCGGGCTGGCGGAAGACGTTGCCGCCGCCCGGGTACTGGAGCGCCTGCCTGTCGCCGAAGCCGCGGACCCCGTTCAGGGTGCCGAAGTAGTGGTCGAAGCTGCGGTTCTCCTGCATCAGGACGACGACGTGCTTGACGTCCGCGACGGTGCCGGTGGCGCCTGTGGTGCCGGTGGTGCCCGTGGCGCCGGTGGCGGCCTCGGCGGCCGAGGGCAGGCCGACCACGGCGGCGGCCCCGGCCGCGGCGGTGGCGCCGACGAAGGTGCGGCGGCTGAACTTGGTCATGGGTGCTGGCCTCTCGGGCGTCAGAGCGTGAACGTGGCGACGGCGGCGGCGGTGTCGGAGGGCCACTCGTTGGCGGCCGTCGACGGATCGGCCTGCGGCCAGCCGGTGCAGAGGGTGTGCGCCTCGACCAGGGTCAGCGGGCCGGCGTACTGGACCTGGTCGATCCGGTCCTGCGGCTCGGCGCCGGTGCCGCGCACCTTGCGGGTGGGCGACCAGGTGTTCCCGGGGGAGGCCACCGGGTCCGGGTGGGCCGCCCGGTAGGCGTCGGTGAGCCCCGCGCTCTGCAGTGCCACCGTCACCGGCCAGGCGAGGACGGGGTGCGTGGTGGCGGCCGTCCAGTCGAGGTGGGAGGGCGAGGAGAGGGCGGCGGCCACGATCACGGCGCCCTGGGCGGCGTCGGCCTGCACCGCGTTCGCCAGCGCGGTGGCCTGCTGGCCCCGGGTGGAGGTGGCCTCGGCGCTCTGCACCTGGGCGGCGCTCTGGCCGTCCTGGATCGCGTACGGGCCGTAGTCGGTCTCGTCCAGTGCGGCGGCCCAGAAACGGACGCCGCGCGAGCCGGGAAGCTGCAGGGTCACTCCGGCAGCGGGCAGCGAAGTCGTGGGCGCGGTCATGCTGTTGACCGGGTAGCGGCTCAGGATGCCGAGGCTGCCGGTGCTCTGGTAGGCGTACCAGCCGAGCGCGGTGGCCAGCGTCCGGGCGGCGGCGCCGGCCGTCTCCTGGAGCGCGAGCACGTCGAGGTTCTGGGTCAGGACGACGCGCAGCTGCTTCTCGACGGCGTCGGTGACGTGGGTGCCGGCGTCCCAGAGGTTCCAGCTGGCGGCCTTGAGGGTCAGTGGGCCGGCCGGGTCCTTGACCGGCACCTGGACGGTGACGGTGTCGGTGACACCGGACGGGTCCTTGATCTCGACCGTGATGACCGCCGGGTGGGTGAGCGCGGCGGCCGGGGCGGTGCCGGTGACGGTGCCGTCGGCGCCGACGCTCAGCCAGGAGTCGCCGCCGGTGCGGCGGTAGGCCGGGGTGCCGGTGCCGTGCTGCCACAGGCCCGCCAGCCTGACGCTGACGGCGGCGCCCGGGGCGACCTGGGTGGCGGTCAGGGCGTCGACGGCGGCGTGCGGACGTGCGGCGGCGGGCTTGGGCTTGAAGCTGAACGGCGCGGACTGGGCGAGGACGCCGTAGCCGTCCTTGGCGCACAGGTATGCGGTGTACGGACCGCCGGTGAGGGCCGAGGTGTCGAGCTGGACGTCGCCGGAGGCACCGGGGGTGTACTTCCACACCAGGCTGGAGCCGGTACCCGGGAGGCGGGTGCCGTCGTAGACACCCACCCAGTTCTTCGGGTCGGCGGCCTTGGTGGTCCAGTGGAAGGTGAGCTTGTCACCCTCGGTGGGGCTGGTCGGCGTACTGAGCGCGAGGGAGTTGCCGGTCGCCACAGATGTCCTGTCCGCCGCCCCGAAGTGGGTGCGGCTGAGTCGAGTTGACTGTACAACTGACCCAATTCACTCCAGGAGCGGCGGACTTCACATGAACGGAGCATGACGTGGCGTCGGGAGGCGCGAGGCCAATCGGTGCCGTGTCACATGGTGGACGGCTCAGTGGCCGCCGCGCAGGTTGAGCACCACCACGCCGACGATGATCAGCGCGATGCCCAACCACTGGGCACGGCCCAGCTGTTCACCGAAGGCGACCACGCCGATCCCGGCGACGGCGGCGGTGCCCGCGCCGGACCAGACCGCGTACGCGACCGAGACCGGTATGTGCTTGAGGGCCTTGCCGAGCAGGAAGAAGGAGAGGGCGTAGCCCGCCCCGACCCCCAGGCTCGGGTACAGCTTGGTGAAGCCCTCGGTCAGCTTGAGGCAGCTGGTGGCGCAGACCTCGCTGGTGATCGCCAGGACGAGCAGCAGGACGGCCATCAGGCGGCGGTTCGGGCGGTGAGCGTCGAGAGGAAGGCCAGGTCGGCCTGGGCCAGGCTCTCGAGCAGGGTGATCCGCTCGGCCGCCGCGATCGGCACGGTGGACGGCACGGCCAGCACGGCGCAGCCGGCCGCGTGGGCGGAGGCGACGCCGGTCGGGGTGTCCTCGACGGCCACGCAGGTCGCCGGGTCGAAGCCCAGGCGGGCGGCCGCGGCCAGGTAGGGGGCCGGGTCCGGCTTGGTGACCTCGGTGTCCTCGGCGGCCATCGTCAGGGCGAACCACTCACGGCCGAGGCTCTCCAGCACCAGGTCGACCACCTGGCGCGGCGAGGCCGAGACCAGGGCGGCGGGGACGGCCGCGTCGCGCAGCTCCTGCAGCAGGGCGAGGGCGCCGGGGCGGGGCACGGTCTCGGCGGCGACCTTGGCGGCGAAGGCGTCGTTCAGCCGCGCGGCCAGCTCCGCCTCGGGACGGGCTTCGCCGCTGATCCGGAAGAAGTGGGCGGCGGTGTGCTCGACGGCCCGGCCGAGGATCTCGGGGAGGTCGGCATCCCCGAGGGTCAGCCCCAGCTCGTCGGCCAGCTCGGTGGCGGCCTCCAGCCAGAGGTGCTCGGTGTCGACGAGCGTCCCGTCCATGTCAAACAGGACGGCAGAGGGGTAGTCAGGCATGGCGGTACCTTAGGTTTTCGTTGCGGTGTACAGATAGTACGCGTGCCTCCGGCGGCGCCTCCGGCGAGGCACCCTGCGGGGCAGCGGCGGAGCCGCCGCCGGAGGGCGGGGACGTCAGGCCTTGCGGTCGACCAGGACCGGCCGGTCCGGCAGCGAGATCGCGGCCGTGGAGCCGACCGGCAGGGATGCGGCGGCCTCCGTCGGGAGGTCGGACTTGATCTCGGTGCCGTCGGCGAGGCGGACGGTGATCCGGGTGACGCTGCCGAGGAAGGACGCGCTGACGACCAGCGCCTGCCCCTGCGGGTCGGGAGTCAGGCCGACGTTCTCGGGGCGGACCAGGACCTCCAGCGAGCCGTCGGCCGGGATGGCGCCGTCCACCGGGAAGAGCCGGCCGAGCACGGCGACCTCGGAGCCGGCCCGCTCGCACGGGATCCGGCTCATGGTGCCGACGAACTCGGCGACGAACGCGGTGGCCGGGCGGGCGTAGAGCTCCTGCGGCGTCGCGCACTGCTCCAGCCTGCCCGCCCGCAGCACGGCGACCCGGTCGGCCATCGAGAGGGCCTCCTCCTGGTCGTGCGTGACGAACAGCGTGGTGATCCCCAGCTCCTGCTGCAGGCGCCGGATCTCGTCCCGGAGGTTGAGCCGGACCTTGGCGTCCAGCGCCGACAGCGGCTCGTCGAGCAGCAGCACCCGCGGCTGCAGCGCCAGCGCGCGGGCCAGCGCGATGCGCTGCTGCTGGCCGCCGGACATCTGGTGCGGGTAGCGGTCGGCGTGCTGCGGCAGGCCCACCAGCTCCAGGAGCTCCTTGGCCCGCTTCAGGCGGTCGGCCTTGCCGGTGCCGCGCATCTTGAGGCCGAAGGAGACGTTCTCGGCGGCGCTCAGGTGCGGGAAGAGGCTGTAGGACTGGAAGACCATCCCGGCGTCGCGACGGTGCGCGGGCACCCCCGTGATGTCCTTGCCGTCGACGAGCACCTGGCCCGAGTCGTGCTTCTCGAAGCCGGCCAGGATGCGCAGCGCGGTGGTCTTGCCACAGCCGGACGGCCCGAGCAGGGCCAGCAGCTCGCCGGGGTGGACGGTGAGGTCCAGCCCGTCGAGGGCGGTGGTGGCACCGAACTGGCGGCGCAGCGAACGGAATTCGACGGTCGCGCTACCGGGGGCGAGCGGCACTCCGGTAACGGGGGCGGTAACCGTGGTCATGGGGGTTCTCCGAGACAGTACTGAAGATCAGGGGCGGGCGGGCTTGCGACCGCGCCGTTCGCGGCCGGCGGCCGAGAGGGCGAGCAGCAGCACCCAGGCGAGCAGCAGGCTGAGCACCGAGACGGCCACCGACATCTGGCCGTCACTCTTGCCCGCCTCGTAGATCCAGACCGAGAAGGGCTGGTAGCCGAGGATCGAGCCGGTGGTGAACTCTCCGAGCACCAGGGCGAGGGTGAGGAAGGTCGCGTTCAGCAGCGACTGCCGCAGGTTGGGCAGGACCACGGTGAACACCGCGCGCGGCCAGCTCGCGCCGCAGTTGCGGGCGGCCTCGACCAGCGTGCGCACGTCCACCACCCGCAGCCCGGCGTCCAGCGCGCGGTAGGCCAGCGGCAGCGACATCAGCACGTACGCGAGCACCAGCACCACGGGGAAGTCGGGGTTCTGGATGGCCACGATGGTCTGGAAGAACGGGGTGTCCTTCAGGTAGTCAGGGCCCCAGCGCAGCACGCCGATGATGCCGGCGGTGAGCGCGATGACCGGGACGACCAGCGGCAGCGAGCAGACCACCTCGATCACGGTGCGCAGCCGGGGCGAGCCCAGCCGTACCGCGATCAGCGCGGGCACCAGCAGGGCCAGCACCACCACGATGGTGACGGCGGCCAGCTCCAGCGTGAAGGTCAGCGCGTCCAGGAAGCCGGGCGCGGTGATCAGGCCGGTGTAGGCCTTGAGCGAGAAGCCGCTGGTGTCGTCGACGCTGAAGACGACCGAACAGGCCATCGGCACCAGGAAGTACAGGCCCGCCAGCAGCAGGACGGCACCACGGCCGAAGCGGATGCGAGCAATCAGGCCAGCCACTTGGCACTCCTGCGCTGGAGGGGCAGGTAGACCGCCATCACGAGGGCGGCCACCACGATCATGTCGAGGCTGAGGGCGAGGGCGACGTTGCCCTGGCCGACCAGCACGTTGCCGGACAGCGCGTCGGCGATGTGCAGCGGGATGAGCGGCACGGAGGCGCCGACCATCGCGGCGGCGGTGGCGTACGCGGCGAAGGCGGAGCCGAAGAGCATCACGTAGCCGCCGAGCAGCGAGGGCAGCAGGATCGGCAGCGCGACGTGCCGCCAGTACTGCCAGCTCGTCGCACCGTTGTTGCTCGCCGCCTCGCGCCACTGCACCCGCAGGCCCTCCAGGGCCGGGGTGATGGTGAGCAGCATCAGCGGGACCAGGAAGTACAGGTAGACGATCGAGAGGCCGTTGAAGCCGTAGAGCGTCCAGCCGTGGTCCGTGAGCTTGAAGGTCTTGGTGAGCTCACCGGCGTTGCCGAGGGTCGCGACGAAGGCGAAGGCCAGCGGCACGCCGCCGAAGTTGGCGAGCACGCCGGAGGCGGAGAGCACGGCCTCGCGGAAGAGCCGGAAGCGCGAGGTCACCACGGCCTGGGCCAGCGGGAGGCCGACGATCGTGCCGATCAGCGCGGTGAGCGCCGAGAGCTTGATCGAGCCGAGCAGGGCCGTCCAGTAGGCGCCCTGGACGGAGGCCGTCAGGTTGGAGGTGGTGAAGCTGCCCGCGCCCGAGGGCGCGTCGGGCGAGAGCGTGAACGCGCCGATGGCGATCGCGACGGCGGGGAGGCCGAAGGCGATCGCGAAGAAGACCAGGAGGGGGAGGGTGGCGAGCCAGGCGCCGCCCTTGGGCCGCAAGCCGCGGCGCTTGGCCGTCGGGGCTGCGTGGGGGGTGTTGGGTGCGGTGCGGGAGGCCCCCGCCCCGCCGCCGAGCTGGTCGGCGGCGGTGGCGGAGGACGGCACCGGGGTGGGAGCCGCAGTCATGGTGAAGGTCAGCCCGCGATCGCCTTGGCCCAGCCCTCGGTCACGGCCTTCTTGGCCGCGTCCGTCTGAGCCTGGGTCGGGAAGGTGGTGAAGGGCTTCTCGATGGTCGGCAGCTTGGCCACGGCGGTGGCGTCGAGGGTGCCGGCGGCCTTCATCGAGTCGAACAGGGCCGGGGTGGCGTAGCCGCCCAGGAAGAGGTTCTGGCCCTCGGCCGAGTAGAGGTACTCCTGCCACAGGCGAGCGGCGGCCGGGTGCGGCGCCCACTTGTTGATGGCCTGGTTGTAGTACTGGGCGTACGAGCCGTCCGAGGGGATCGACACCTGCCAGTCGATGCCCTTCGGCTTGAACAGGTCGGTGTAACCGGCGTTCAGGTAGGACCAGTCGACCGAGATCGGGGTCTCGCCCTTCTCGATGGTCGCCTTGGTGGTCTCGACCGGGTTGAAGTTGCCGGCCTTCTTCAGCTTGCCGAAGAACTCGATGCCCGGCTGGATGTTGTCCAGCGAGCCACCGCTGGCCAGGGCGGCGGCGTAGACGGCGCCGAAGGCGGCACCGGCCTTGGTCGGGTTGCCGTTCAGGCCGACCATGCCCTTGTAGTCGGGCTTCAGCAGGTCCGCGAAGGTCTTCGGGCAGACGGCGACCTTCTTGGCGTCGCACCCGATCGACATGTAGCCGCCGTAGTCGTTGTAGCGGGCGCCGTTGGCGTCCTTCATGGTGGCGGGGATCTTCTCGAAGTCCGCGACCTTGTAGTTGGCCAGCAGGCCCTGCGAGGCGGCGCTCAGCGCGAAGGCGGAGCCGAGGTCGACGACGTCCGGGGCGCGGTCCTGGTCCTTGCGGGAGGTGATCGCGTTGATCTCGTCCTGGCTGGAGCCGTCCGGGTTCTCGTTCTCGATCTGGATCCCGTACTTGGCGGTGAAGCCGTCCATGATCTTGCCGTAGTTGGCCCAGTCGCGCGGGAGGGTGATGGTGTGGAGCTTCCCCTCCTTCTTCGCGGCGGCGACCAGGGCGTCCATGCCGCCGAAGTCGGCGGCGGAGGTGGCGACCTTGGGGTCCTTGCCGCCCTTGGCAGCGTCACCGGAGCCGGTGGAGGAGCCGGCGGAGCCGCAGGCGGTGAGGGAGAGCGCGGCGGCGGTCAGCACGGCCGCGAAGGCGGCAGCACGGGCACGGTGCACGGTCACGGGGGTGTCTCCTGGATCGAGGGTGCCGCGAGAAGGGCAGCAGAGGAATCTCAGAGTGAAGGAGTGTCGACGAGTTCCGGCCAAGTTGGCTGTGCAACTTCGCTGACGGGGGTAAGTACGCCGGAGTTCGGTGACGGGAAGGTGAACGGACGGCCCAGACCAGGGGGCGGCTACGGGAACGGTCAAGTCCGGGCCCCTGCGGGGTGATCGTCAGCAGCTACAGTCGGTAGCGACCGGTCCCTGCCCATTCAAGTGGCGGACCTCGCAGGACTCTGCCCAGGAGGGACAATGACTGACGTGGCTGTAGACCCGGACCGCTCCGTCGGCACGCTCTACCGCAAGGTGGCCGCCGACCTCCGCGAGGCGATCACCTCGGGCGCGTACGGCGAGGCCGGCCGCCTGCCCGCCGAGGGCGCCATCGCCGAGCAGTACGGCGTCTCCCGCGGCACCGTCCGCCAGGCGCTGGCCGTACTGCGGGCCGACGGGCTGGTGACGTCCCGTCGGGGCACCCGCCGGGTGGTGCTCGGCACGGCCAGGGTGCAGAGCTTCTCGGAGCTGCTCTCCTTCACCCACTGGGCCCGCTCGATGGGCGAGGAGCCCGGCGGGCGGCTGGAGTCCCTCCTGCGCCGCCCGGCCGACGCCGCCGAGCGCGAGCAGCTGCGGCTGGAGCCCGGCAGCGAGGTGTACGTGACGCTGCGCCTGCGCACCCTCTCCGGCACCCCGGTGATGGTCGAGCGCACCGTGTACCCGTCCTGGGTGGGCGAGTGCGTCGCCCAGCTCCCGCCGGACGTGGTCTCCCACACCGAGCCGCTGCGCGAGCACGGCATCCTCTTCACGGACGCTGACCACACCATCGACGTGGTCGCCGCCAACGCCGACGACGCCCGCCTCCTCGGCTGCCGCCGCGGCAGCCCGCTGCTGCGTGAGAAGCGCCGCACCACCGACCCCACCGGCATCCCCGTCGAGTGGTCCCAGGACCGCTACCTCCCGGGCACGGTGGCCTTCAGCATCCACAACTCCCTTGCCTCGTCCGCTCTTTCCCGCCACGCGCGAGAGGGCGACTGAGGCTCCTCCCCGGTCAGGAGGCCGCGGCGATCGGCTCGGTGCCCGGCTCGAGGGGCAGGCGCAGCGCCCGCACGGTGAACGAGATGGCGTGGTACCAGCCGCAGACCAGCATCAGTTCGAGCGCCGCGTCCTCGTCGGTGGCACGGACCAGGGCCGACCAGGCTCCGTCGGAGAGGTCGAAGCTCGTGTGGAGCTCGTCGACCGCCTGGAGCACGGCGCGGTCGGCCGCGCTCCAGCAGTCGTCGGCGGGCCCGCCGCTCGCGAGCGAGGCGAGCTGCTCGCTGTCGAGCCCCGCCTTCTCGGCGAACACGGCGACGTGCACGCCCCACTCGTAGTCGGCGCCGCACAGCGCGGTCGTCCGGTCGATGACCAGCTCGCGCTGGCGGATGGTGAGGGCGGAGCGCCGGGAGAAGTAGTGGCCGCCCCAGCCCGCGATGCCCTCGGCGAGCTCGGGCCGTCGTGCCCATACGCGGAACAGCTGGATGGGTGAGCGCCCGAGACGCTCGAGCGCTGCCCCGGCTGCCTCGTCGTACGGCGGCGAGAGGGGCTCGATCCGTGGTTGCTTCGAATTCAGAGGCATGGTGCCATGCTAACCTCGGTGCTTCGGAAAGAGAAGCGGAAGACGATGGAACCGACTCCCCTCCCGGGCCGCCCGGTCCGCGGCTCGCACACCGGGCGACCGATCATGGCGCTCCTCGACCTCCTGGGCCGCCGCTGGGTGTTGCGGATCCTGTGGGAGCTGCGAGGCGAGGCGGGCCCGACCTTCCGGCAGCTCCAGCAGCGCTGCGACGGTGTCTCGTCGAGCGTCCTGGCGGCCAGGCTCCGCGAGCTCGGCGAGGCCGACCTGGTCGAGCACTCCGGCGCGGGCTACCTGCTCACCGCACAGGGCCGGACCCTCTTCGAACGTCTCGCCCAGCTCGACTCCTGGGCCGCCGACTGGCGCCCGAGAGAGGTCGACTGACCAGGGCGGGCCGCCCCTGCCGTGGTCGGTCTCAGCCGTCCAGGCCCAGCAGCCTGCCGAGCAGCGGCCGGAAGTGCTCGAACGAAGGGGTCCTCGCCGCCGAGTCCTTGGCCCGGTCGTCCCACCGCCGGACCGTGACGGCGTCCGCCGCCCCCGGCCGCGCGGCGAACTCCGCCGCCTCCGCCGGGCTCATCGGGCCGCCCTGGACCCGCAGGGTGTACTCGGAGGCCTCCGACAGCCCGGCCCGGTAGGCGGGCTCGACCGCGCACAGGTACCGCTTGGCGGCGACGTGCAGCCGGATCGGCTCGGTGACCTCGGGGCCGAAGTGGCGGGAGAGCCAGTCGGCGCCGGTGTGGCTGTGGCGGTTGTCGTTGCCGCGCATCAACTCGAGGCCGCTGCCGCCGAAGTGGCCCACGTCGTGCAGCAGCGAGGCGGCCACCAGGTGCTCGGGTGCCCCGTCGGCCTCGGCCAACGCGCCGGCCTGCAGCATGTGTTGGGCCATGGTCACGTCCTCGCCCAGGTACTCCCCGGCGCCCTCGCCCTCGAACAGCCCGGCCAGCGTGTCGAGCACGGCGAGCCGCCGCTCCAGCACGGCCAGCGTGCTGGCCAGGGTGTCCAGGTCGGCGTAGCAGCCCTGCAGGTGGCGGCCGCCCTGCTGCTCGAAAGCGGTGCGGGCGTGCAGCAGCCGGACGTTGTCGAAGATCAGGCAGTCACCCGGCGAGAGCCGGAACTCCAACTGCAGCTCCGGCCGCAGGGTGATCGCGGCAAATCGCCGGTACGCGGCGTAGAACGCGTCCAGTTCGGCGGTGGCCAGCCCCCGCAGGGTGCCGATCGAGCGGTTGTTGAACCGCACCTCGCGGATCCGCCCCAGCGCGTCCACCCCGATCAGCGGGACCTCGGCCCGAAGGTCCGTGCCCCTGTCCCGGAAGGCGAACGGCACCGGTGTGCGGGTGAGCACGGCGAAGTCCTCCGGTGACTCCTCGCGCAGCAGGGCCGCCGCCTTGAAGCCGTCCACCAGGCCCGAGTCGCCGCCCTCGGCCTCATTGCGCAGGCAGTGCAGCAGCTGCAGGGTCGGCACCGGGTCGCGGTAGGGGTTGTCGGTGTGCGGGGCGATCGCCACGTTGGTGAAGGCCAGGTTGTTGGCCTGCGGCTCGACCCGGACGTCGAACAGCTCGCCGTAGTTGGTCTCCCGGACGTACCCGAAGCTGCGGGCCACCGCCAGCACCTCGCCCTCGGCCACCGGCACCCCGCGCAGCACCGCGAACCCGGACCGCCGGACGGCCCCGAGCACCGCCACCCGCTCGGCCGGATCGGCCAGGTACGCCGACCAGTCGGCCTCGGGCAGGCCCCGGGCGAAGTCCGCCGCCACCCACAGGCGCTTGCCCTCCTCGGTCCGCCCGTCACCCTCGGCGGCCTGCTCGAACCACTCGGTGGCGTACCGGGAGCGGTGGCCGTCCGACCAGAGGACCGTCAGGTGGCCCTCGGCCTCGCTCCGCTCGGTGACGGCCAGGCCGTCGGGGAGGTCGGTGATCTGGAACAGCTTCTGCCCGGTACGCGGGTCGCGGCACTCGGCGCACGGGCAGTTGTCGCGCAACCAGTACGGGGAGAGAGACATCGAGGCTCCTTCACTTCGCTGTCGTCAGGGCCGGAGTTCGCCAAAGTTGTACAGACAACTTGGCTGGAGCAGTGACTGTTCCGGCCGACGGTGAGCGCCACCGATCGGTCAGTTGGCCAGTCGGTGAACAGACGGCGTCCAGCCCCCGGCGTACGCTGAATCGCAGGGGGTCCGCGGAGTCGGGTGGTCCCTCGTGACGGTCTTCCTGCTGGCGATCGGATCGGCCTGCTGCCTCGGCCTGGGCTTCGTGCTCCAGCAGCAGGCGGCGCAACGAGCCCCGCGCTCCGACCTGCTGCACTGGCGCCTGCTGTGGGACTTGGTGCGGATGCCCGAGTGGCTGTTCGGCACCCTGTTCACCACCAGCGGCCTGGTGCTCGGTGCGCTCGCGCTGGCCAACGGCGAGGTCTCCCTGGTCGAGCCGCTGCTCGCCACCAACCTGCTGTTCGCCATGGCGCTCTCCCGGGTGATCACCCGGCAGAGCCTCGGCCGCTCCGGCTGGGCCGGGGTGCTGGTGCTGGGGCTCGGCGTGACGGCCTTCATCGTGGCCGGGCAGCCGCAGGCGGGCGGCGAGCGGGCCGGGCCACTGCGCTACTGGCTGGTCTTCGGGGCGATAGCGGCGCTCGCCCTGCTGCTGGTCTCGGCGGCCCGCCGGGTGCCGCTCTTCGAGGAGGCCACCCTGCTCGCCCTCTCCGCCGGCCTGCTCTACGGCCTCCAGGACGCCCTGACCAGGATCACCGCCGAGCGCTTCGACCACGGCGGCCTGCCGCACGCGCTGACCGGCTGGCAGCTGTACGGGGTGGTCGGTATCGGCGTGGTCGGCCTGCTGCTGGTGCAGAGCGCCTTCGAGGCGGCCCCGCTGAAGATGTCGCTGCCCGCGCTGACCGCCGCGCAGCCGATCGCCGGGATCGTCTGCGCGGTCGGCGTGCTCGGCGACCGGCTGCGCGTCACCCCCGCCGCGCTGGCCTGGGAGGCGGCGGGGCTGCTCGCGATCGTCGCGGGCGTCCTGGTGGTCGGCCGCCACCCGGCGATGCCCGCCTGAGCTCGATGCCCGCCTGAGCTCGATGCGCGCCTGAGCTCGATGCGCGCCTGAGCTCGATGCGCGCGTGAGGTCGATGCCCGCGTGGGCTCAGCAGGCCTTCGGCGGCTCGGACGGCGCCCGCCACTCCCGCCGGAGCAGCCCGTAGACCCAGCTGTCGGAGACGTCGCCGTTGACCACGCAGTCCTCCCGCAGCGTCCCCTCCCGGGTGAAGCCGAGCTTCTCCAGCACGCGGGCGGAGCCCAGGTTGCGGGTGTCCGCCTCGGCCTGGACGCGGTTGAGGTCCAGCGTGTCGAAGGCCCACCGCAGCAGCTCGCCGGCGGCCTCGGTCGCGTAGCCGTGGCCCCACGCCTCCTCGCGGTAGCAGTAGCCGACCGTGGCGCTGCGGAAGTCCGGGTTCCAGTCGGCCAGGGTGCACCAGCCGAGGAAGGTTCCGTCGGAGGCCCGCTCCACCGCCAGCCGTACCCCGGTGCCCTCCCGCTCCATCTGCCGGCAGGTGGCGAGGAACTTCTCGGCGCGGGCGGGCTCGCCCCACGGTGGGGAGTCCCAGTAGCGCAGCACGTAGGCGTTGCTGTGCAGGGTGAAGAGGTCGCCCGCGTCCGTGTCCTCGAAGGCGCGCAGCCTCAGGCGAGCGGTGTGCAGCGACGGAGTGGGCAGCGGCGCCCCCATGGGCCCTCCCTCGGTAGGTCTTCCCGGTTGCCGGTCAAGCAGACAGCCGGCCCGGGGGGCTCGCAACGGATTTTCTCCGCCCACTTCTGACAGCACTTGTACAAGCACTGTTACGATCGCCGGATGACCGCCGATCCCACCCGTCAGAGCCGCTGGCGTCCGCTGCGGCTGCTCCAGGCCGCCATGGACGCCGACATCGCCCGGATCTACGCCGAGCGGCAGATCGAGGGCCTCAAGCCGAGCTGGGTCATGGAGCTGCTCCGGCTGCGCGCCGAGGGCCCGATGACCATCAAGGAGCTCGCCGAGTCGGTCGGGCGCACCCACTCCGCGCTCAGCCAGAAGGTCGCCGCGATGCGGGCGGCCGGCTGGGTGGAGGTCGCCGAGGGGGCGGACGCCCGCACCCGGACCGTCTCGCTCACCGGGCGGGCCCACGAGGTGGCCGACCGGCTGGCCGCCGAGTGGCGGGCCACCGAGGCGGCGCTCGCCGCACTGGAGGCCGAGCTGCCCTACCCGCTCTCCCGGGTCGTCGACGACATCGAGCAGGCGCTCCAGCGGCGCAGCTTCCACGACCGGATCGCGGCCGAGCTCGACGGCGGTGAGTGGTGAAAGGCCTGCGGAGCGCACTGATAGACCTCGAGCCGTTACGCACCTCGCCGCCCTTCCGGCGGCTGTGGATCGGCCGCAGCCTGTCCGGCTTCGGCAGCCAACTGGCCTTCGTCGCCGTGCTGTTCCAGATCTGGCAGGCCACCGGCAGCACGGTGTGGACAGGCGCGGCCGGCCTGGTCCAGGCGCTGCCGCTGGTGTTGCTCGGCCTGTTCGCCGGGGCGCTGGCCGACCGGGTCGACCGGCGCCGCTGCTACCTGCTCGCCACCGGCGGCCAGGCGGTCTTCGCGCTGCTGCTCGCCTGGCAGGGGCTGTTCGCGCCGCTGCCCCCGGCCGGGGTGCTCGGCCTGCTGGCCGGCCAGGCCTGCTGCGCCGCGCTGAGCGCACCGGCCGCCCGGACCTTCGCGGCGCAGCTGCTGCCCGCCCGCCAACTCGCCGCCGGGCTGGCCCTGCAGGGCGTCGCCTTCCAGGGCGCGCTGCTGCTCGGGCCCGCCCTGGGCGGCCTGCTGCTGGCCCGCTGGGGCGTCGGCACCTGCTACCTGCTGGACGCCGTCAGCTTCCTGGCCGCCGCCCTCGGCGCCTACGGGCTGCCGAAGTCGGCCGCGGGGGAGCGGACGGCCCGGCCGGGCCTGGGCGGGCTGGTGGACGGGCTCGCCTTCCTGGCCCGTACCCCCGTGGTCCGGGGCGCGCTGCTCACCGACCTCGCGGCCACCGTGCTCGCGATGCCGGTGAGCGTCTTCCCCGAGGTCAACTCCGAGCGGTTCGGCGGCAGTCCGCGCACCCTCGGGCTCTTCCTGACCGCGCTGGCGGTCGGCGGAGTGGCCGCCTCGCTGCTCTCCGGTGTCTTCACCCGGCTGCCGCGCCCCGGAGTGGTGATGTTCGCCGGCTCGGCGGGCTGGGGCGCGGCCCTGCTGCTGTTCGGCCTGGCCACCAACTCCCTTGCCGCACTGGGCTTCCTCGCGCTGGCGGGCGTTGCCGACACCGTCGCGGTGGTGGCCCGGGGCACCGTCGTGCAGTCCCACACCCCCGCCGAGTACCTGGGCCGGGTCGGCGCGGTCGAGCAGATGGCCGGCCAGGCCGGCCCGGACCTCGGCAACCTGCGCGCCGGCCTGGTCGCCGGCGCCGGCTCGGCGCAGACGGCACTGGTGAGCGGCGGACTGCTCTGCCTGCTGGCGGTCGCCGCCCTGGCGGCGGGCGGCCCGGAGCTCCGGGCCGCCGCGGTCGGGGGCGGCACGGGAGGGAACAGCCCAGCCGGGGAGGGCCCGGCCTGACGGCCGCCGCCGGTCAGTCCATGGTCGGCCAGTCCCAGCCGAGCTGGATGAACATGCCGAGGCGGTCGCTGACGGCGCGGATCTCCACGATCTGCCCGGCGCGGACGGTGAAGATCCAGATCTGCTCGACGTCGCAGCGGCGGTTGGTCGGCTCGGGCATCCGGGCGTGGAAGCCCGTGTGCACGCCGGCCACCCGCAGCCGGGCCACCACCTCGTCGTCCTCGGCGATCAGCTGCTCGATGTGGAAGCCGTCCCCCTCGGCCTCGGTGCTGAAGGCGGCCAGCTGGAGGCGGAAGCCCTCGACGGCGGCGCCCGGCGCGTCCTCCTCACCAAAGATGATCTTGTTGTGGTCGATCACCGACGGGGAGAGCAGCTGCACCCAGCCCTCGCCGGAGCGGTCGTTCAGCGCGGCGACGAAGTCGCGGATGACCTGCTTGTTGGCGGTGGTCGACATCGTGGTTCCCCCTGCTGTGGCTTGTTTCTTACGCGGTAAGTTTCGCTGGGGAAGAGTGTTCTCTTATGGTGTAAGAAAGTCAAGCGCGCGGAGGAGAGGCAGTTCATGGCACAGCAGCAGGCGGCCCGGCGCGGCCGGGGCGAGCGGGCCGGTCTGAGCAGGCAGCAGATCCTCGACGCGGCCCTCGGCCTGGTCGACCGGGACGGGCTCAAGGGGCTGACGATGCGTTCGCTCGGCGAGGAGCTCGGCGTCGAGGCGATGACGCTCTACCACTACGTGCCGAACAAGGACGCCCTGCTCGACGGCCTGGTGGAGCAGGTCTTCACGGCCGCCACCCCCGCGATGGACGGCGCCGCCGACTGGCGCGCGGCCCTGCACGCGTACGCCACCGCGCTGCGCGAGGGCCTGCTGCGGCACTCGGCGGTCCTCCCGCTCGCCACCTCCCGGCCCGCCGTCACCCCGGCGACCCTGGACGACATCGAGGCCCTGCTGCGCCTGCTCGTGGCGGGCGGCTTCTCGCTGGGCCGGGCGCTGCACGCCCTCAACTCCCTCGCCGTGTTCGTGATCGGCCACGCCACGGCGGAAGCCCGGATCGTGGTCGGCGCGGAGGAGGCGGGCGGTGCCGACTGGCTGGCCGCGCTGGAGGCCGAGCGGTACCCGCTGCTGATCCGCGCCGCGGGGGAGGGGGTGGGTGCGGACGACGGCGAACGGTTCGCGTTCGCGCTCGACGCGCTGCTGCTCGGCTTCGAGGCGCTGCGTTAGTGCGTCCGACCGGGCTGCGTCCGCCGGGTTGTGGCGGCCGGGTTGTGTCGTACCCGCGATCTGTGGTGGCGGAGCATCCGGTCCACGGCGAGGCCGGTCGACGGCCGTGTTGCCGGTGCGCTGGGCCCGGCCGAGATCTGGTCCAGTCGCCGGGCAAGGGTGGCGAGGAGCTCTGCCAGGCCCTGACCGGCTGTCGCGCCGACGGCTCCTCGGCGTCAACCTGTCCGTGGCTGGTGCGCCCGATCGGGTGAGTGAGCGGCGGAGGCGGGGGCGGCGAACTGTCACTGTGTCAGTATCCGAAGCAGCGTTGGGAGGACTACGGAAGGACGCGCTGTGCACCTGACCGGCTCCGCTCTGCCCAGGCACCGGCCGCCACCCGGTGTCGACACGCTCCACTGCACACGGCAGCGCGGCCTGGACGCGATCGCCGACGCCCGGCTGCGGCCGATGGTCGCCAGCGTGCTTGACTCGGGGCTGATCGAGGAGGCCATCGCCCGTACGGACGGCTTCGACCCGCCGGTCGATCTCGCTCGAGCCCGGTCCGACGCCCAGGTGTTGACCGCCGAGTTGGCCGCTTTCGGGGTCGAGGTCCCGGCCGCCACCATCGGCAACATCACGCTGATGCGCGCCATGATGGTGCCCATCGCGGACCCTGCCATCGCTCTCGCGGTCGATCGCATCTGGGTGTTCACCACCAACGTCGACGACGTCTGCTCCCACGACCGCGCCGCGGCGGAGGCGCTGCTGCAGGCGGGCCTGCTGCCCGGCGCGCCGGCCGCCGCCTCGCCGAACGCCCGGTACGTCCGGCACATGTTCGAGCAGGTGGCGCCTTACTGCGACCCGACCTTCCTCGCAACCTTCAAGTCGTTCTTCCACAATGCGATCACCGGGGTGCTGATGGAGGCGGAATTCACCCCGGAGGTGGCCGACGAGGTCGACAGCGACTTCGTCCGGGTCTTCAACGGCTTCTCCCAGTTCTGGTTCACCAGCCTGCAGTTCGCCGATCCGTGTCTGGACGCCGGGCGTCACCGGGCCTTCTGGGCGGCGGCCCTGAGCTCCGGCGTCGCCTTCCTCAACGACATCAACGACGTGCTGTCCTTCTACAAGGAGGCCGTCCACGGCGAGGACTTCCTGATCGGTCGCATCCACCGCCAATCGCTCAAGGAGGGAATCCCCTACCTCGCCGCCTACCGCCGTAGCTTCGACAGCGGTCTGGCTGCCTGCCGTCGGACCCTCGACCTGGCCACCGAGGAGCAACGACCTTACGTGGACCGCTACCTGACCGGCTTCGCGTACTGGCACCTGCACTGCCGCCGCTACCGCTGGCAGGACGTCTACCCCGGCCTGGCCATGATCGACGTCTAGTCCGGCCGGACCGTCCCGACCTCGGCCGGAGGCCGGGGCCGCTACCGGTTCCGGCCCGGCGGGGTCGGGGTGAACAGCTTCCAGTGGCCCTCGGAGACGACCTCGACCCTGCCGTCCGTCACCATGACGGCGGTCTGGGCGTCGGTGGCGTACGCCGGGCCTGACAGTCCGGCGGCCCACTGCTCCGCGTCGGCCAGGGTGGTCCCCGGACCGCCGAGATGGGGGAAGAGGGAGAAGTCGACGAGGCCCAGTGCGGTGTCGTCGCCGGTGGGCGGCCGCCAGTCCAGGTAGCGCTCGCCGACGCGGGGGGTCAGCGCCATGCTCCCGGCGCTGATCCCGACGTAGACGGTGTCGGGCAGGGCGGGCAGCAGGTCGGCCAGGCCGGACTCCCGCATCCAGTGGGCCAGGTAGAGCGCGTCGCCGCCGTTGACCAGCAGGGCGTCGGCCTCCCGGACCCAGGAGGTCCAGCGCTCCTTCTCGATGCCGGGCAGCGCCGTGAGCTCGAGCACGCCCACCGACTTCCAGCCCAGCCCGGTCATGGGGCCGGGCGCCTGCCCGCTGATGAACCGCCACGGCCCGCCCGGCTCCGCGTACGGGCCCCCGTAACCGGCCGTGGGGATGCAGAGGGCGGTGGCCTCGGCGACCGGCTTGCCCAGGAGGTCGACCAGGGCCGCCAGGATGCTCGCGTTCCTGACGCCCGAGTCGGTGAGGAGGAGTTTCATCATGCTCCGCGGTGGTCGGCCGTTCTGACTGTCCGTCCTCAGTCTCCCCGTGCGGTGCCCTGGTGTCAGCGGGTCCGGGCGACCGATATTGAACATGTTCAAAACTATGCCATGATGTCACCCACGAACCGTTGGAGTGGGGGCAGTGGTGACGCTGGTCGCGAAGGGTACGGCGGGCGGCGGCCGTCGGACGGTGAGCGCCTGGGTGTGGGTGGCGGTCTGGGCGGTGGCGGCCGCGGTGGGCCCGATGGTCGGGCTGCTGGTGGGCCTGATCGTCCTCGGCGCGATCCCGGCGATTCTGCTGGGGGTCCACCTCGGGCGGACCTGCGCCTGGCCGGCGCTGGCGGGGGCGGTCGGAGCCGGGATCGTCGGGCCGCCGCTGGCCTTCGCCTGGTCCGGTTCGCTCGCCGAGGCGGCGGACGGCGGCTCGGTCCTGTTCCTGGCCCTCGCGGTGGTCGGCCTGCTGGTGTACGCGTTCCCGCTCATGCTCGCCGCCGTCGCGGGGGCGTGGCTCACCGTTCGACCGGCGGGAGCGGCTCGCGGGCCGCGTGCCAGGCGGCAGGCAGGGCCGCCACGCCGGTACGGGCCGCGGTGACGCCGCCCGCGATGGCGCAGGTGGTGTCGATGTCGCCGCGCCCGGCGACCGTCAGCCAGAGCCCCTCCGCCAGGTCGTCCAGCCGGGCCGCCGCGCACCAGAGGGCGAACGGCACGGTGTCGGGCCCGGACATCCGGTAGCCGGAGCCGAGCACCTCCGCCGCGTGGCGCACGGTTGTCCCGGCCGGCATCCGGGCCGCGATCCGCAGGTCGGAGCGCACGTCGCTCTCCGGGAGCAGCTCGGCGACCGCCAGCAGGAACTCCGGCCGCGCCGGCGCCGGGCCGCCCCGGCTGCGGACCGCCAGCGCCGCGGCCAGGGCCACCGCGACCGCCCCTGCGACGGCCTCGGGGTGGTGGTGCGAGACCTCGCCCTGCCGGGCGGCCTGCTCGGCCGCGCGGTCGAGGTCGGCGGCGTGCCAGGCGCCGACCGGCGCCGCGCGCATCGCGGCGCCGTTGCCCCAGGAGCCCTGGCCGCCGAACTGACCGGTGACCACCGGCCGCCAGGGCTCGCCCGCGCCGATCCGGCGCAGCACGTCGTGCATGGAGGGTCCGTACCCACGGCTGGTGTCCTGCGCGTAGGCCGTGGCCAGGCGCAGGGCGAACCGTCCTTGGTCCACCAGGCCGTCGCCCGCCAGGAGTTCGCGGACCAGCTCCACCGCCTGGACGGTGTCGTCGCTCCACAGCCAGGGCCGCTCCGCGGGCAGCGTGCGCGCCGCCAGTGCCGCCTCGCCCTCCGTACGCAGGATGCGGAACCAACGGTCGCCGAAGGCGTCGCCGAAGGCGTCGCCGAAGGCGTCGCCGAAGGCGAGGCCCTGCAGCGAGTCGAGTACGGCGGCGGGGAGGTTCGTCATTGCCGCAGTATCACAGCGCATCCTCGCGAGGAGCACCCGCTCTACCGCCCGGCCCGTGGTGCTCGCCGCCTTCGCCGTCCAGCGCGGCGGCGAGCCGCTCGACGGCGAAGCCGCTGATCAGCAGGCGCTCCTTGCGGCTGGCCAGCAGGCGCTGCGTCCAGTCGGTGAATCCGCCGTCCGCGAGCTCCACGGCCTGACCGCCGATCTCGGCGAAGACCTTGAAGCACAGGCCGGTGTAGTAGCCGCGCCCGCTCGCCCGGTTTGGGTCCTCGACGATCTCGACGCCCGGGGTTTGGGCCAGTTCGGCCCGCACCTGTGCCAGGACCGGGGCGGCCGCGGCGTCCAGGCAGGTGAGGCGGAGCTCGGTCCGCCGTACCCCGGCGTCGGCCAGCGCCCGGACGGCGAACCGCAGGTGCTCGAGCAGGTGTCGGCGCTCGAAGGCCCGGTCGCCGGTGTCGCGGCCCGCGGTCACCAGACCGAAGAGCTGGAAGTGGGCGAGCATGCCGGGGGTGTCGAAGTGCTGGGCGCGCACCACGCGTTGGGTGGTGGCCAGCCGGACCGGGACGGCCGAGCGCGGGTCGGCGGCCAGGGCCCGGGCCCGGCGGTCGGCGGCCTCCAGGGCCAGCCCGTTGGTGGGGTCGGCCGCCACCTCGCTGCCCCGGACGGTGGCGACGACCTTGCGCGGGTCGACGGTGGCCACGGCCGTGTGCGCCGCGAGCGGGACGAGAGGGGACAGTGCGAGCGGCCGGAAGCCGGCGGGCAGCGCGGCGAGCAGGAGGTCCTCGGCCCGGCGCAGCAGCGCGAAGTCCGTGGGAGCCGGGGCCACGAACCGGTCGGTGCGGTGGCGCCGCAGCACCTCGGCCGGGGTGAGCCGCTCGGCCCGCCGCCGGTAGACCTCGAGCAGCAGCGTGGTCAGCTCCGCCCCGCTCAGCTCCGCGGCCAGCAGCTCGAGCAGCTCCGGCCCGCCCGCCCGGGCCAGGGCCCGGCGCAGCGCCGCGCCGGTCGGGTGTGTATCGCCTGTCATGGCGCACAGTCTGGCCTGGCAGGCGGACCGGCGCCGCCGAATTTCCGCAGCTCAGCCGGTCAGGCGCCAGTGGGCCGCGGTGGCGTCGTCGCGCTGTTCGAACCTGGGCCGGCGGCGGCCCAGCGGGTCGCGTCCCTCGGCTGGACGTCCGCCTGGGACTCCCAGGCGGAGTGCGCCGCTGCCAGCGCCGGGGCCGGGTCGGCGTCGGTCGCGGCGGCCAGGGCGGCCAGGGCCGACAGGACGGTCGGCAGGTCGGCCGCCCGGCCGTAGTGGTTGACCCGGAGCAGTTCGGCGGCCAGGGCGCCGCCGCCGGCCTGGACGGGGAGGGCGGGGTCGAGCCGGGCCACGAGCCGGTCGGCGCGCAGGCCGTCGGCGGTGCGCAGGGTGGTGGCGACCGGGGCGGCGTGGCGGTCCTCCACCACGAACGGCGAGAAGCCGGGGAGCAGCCGGGCGCCGGCACGGGTGGCGAGGGCGGCGGCGCGGTGGCGGGCGATCACGGCGGGCAGTCCGTCGGCGGCGATCCGGTCGAGGCAGGCGCCGAGTGCGAGCATCTCCAACTGGGCGGGGGCGTGCGGGAGTACGGTGCGCCCGGCGTCCGTCCAGCGCTCCTTCCAGTCGAGCAGCGAGAGGTAGGAGCGGCGTGGGGCGGCCGGGTTGGCGGTGATCCGCTCCCAGGCGCGGGGTGAGACCGAGACGGCCGAGACCCCGGCCGGCCCGCCCATCGCCTTCTGCCCGCCGATCACGCACAGGTCCACGCCCCAGGCGTCGGTGAGCAGCGGCTCGGCGGCCACCGAGGCCACCGCGTCGAGCATCAGCAGCGCGCCGTGCTCGCGCACCACGGCGCCGATCTCCGCGACCGGGTTGGTGTTGCCGGTGGCCGCCTCGGCGTGCACCAGCGAGACGAAGTCGGTCTCCGGGTGGGCCGCCAGTGCCTCGGCGACCTGCTCGGCGGAGACGGCGCTGCTGTACGGCACCGCGAGGTCGACCACCTTGGCGCCGCTGCTGCGCAGCCAGCCGCCGAAGGTCTGCCCGTACGGGCCGGTGACGATGTTGAGCGCCGTACTGCCCGGGTGGGCCGCGCCCCGGATCGCCGCCTCGAGCGGAAGGAGCGCCTCGCCCTGCTGGATGATCACATCGGACTCGGTGTGCAGCAGCGCCGCCACCTGGTCCTCGATCGCGGCGAACTGGGCGGCGCCGAGCGGCGGCAGGTCGAGGAACGGACTCATCGGGCGGGCCTTTCGGGACGTAACGGACACCGTCGGCCAGTCTGCCGCATCCTGCTCCCACCGCGGGCGGCGCGCGCTCGGTAGAGTGCGGGCCATGAGCGATGCTGCGGTGCTGCACGTCAAGGGCCGGGTGCTGGTCGGGCCGGAGGAGGTCCGGGACGAGCTGTGGGTGGTCGGCGGCCGGGTCACCTTCGAGCGGCCCGCCCACAGCGGTGAGGTGCAGCGCGTCGACGGCTGGGTGCTGCCCGGGCTGGTGGATGCGCACTGCCACGTCGGTCTGGACGAGCACGGCGCGGTGGACGAGGCGACCAGCGAGAAGCAGGCGCTCACCGACCGGGCCGCGGGCACCCTGCTGATCCGGGACGCCGGTTCGGCCGCCGACACCCGCTGGGTGGACGACCGCGAGGACCTGCCGAAGATCATCCGGGCCGGCCGGCACATCGCCCGCACCCGCCGCTACATCCGCAACTACGCCCACGAGATCGAGCCGGGCGACCTCGCGGCCTACGTGCGCCAGGAGGCCCGGCGCGGCGACGGCTGGGTGAAGCTGGTCGGCGACTGGATCGACCGCGAGCGCGGCGACCTGGCGGCCTGCTGGCCGGGCGACGCGCTGCGCGAGGCGATCGCGGCGGCGCACGAGGAGGGCGCGCGCGTCACGGCGCACTGCTTCGCCTCGGAGTCGCTGCCGGACCTGCTCGCGGCGGGGATCGACTGCGTCGAGCACGCGACCGGCCTCACCGAGGAGTTGATCCCGCAGTTCGCCGCCCGCGGGGTGGCGATCGTGCCCACGCTGGTCAACATAGCGACCTTCCCGGGCCTGGCCGACGGCGGCGAGGCCAAGTTCCCCGCCTGGTCCGCGCACATGCGCCGCCTGCACGAGCGGCGCTACGCGACGGTCGGCGCCGCGCACGACGCGGGCATCCCGGTCTTCGTCGGCACGGACGCGGGCGGCTCGCTGGCGCACGGGCTGGTGGCCGAGGAGGTGGCCGAGCTGGTGAAGGCCGGCCTGACCCCCACCGAGGCGCTGTCGGCAGCGAGTTGGGGAGCCCGCGCCTGGCTCGGCCGCGAGGGCCTGACCGAGGGCGCACCGGCCGACCTGGTGGTCTACGACCAGGACCCGCGGGCGGACGTCCGGGTGCTGGCCGACCCTGGGACGATCGTGCTGAGGGGCCGGATCGTTCGGTAGGCCGGGGCAGTTGGCGGGCGTACGGCCTCCGGTGCGCGCCCCCGGCCGGAGTCTCGAAACGGGGATGTCAGGACCGGCCACGGGGTGTCGCACTGGGCCGATAGGGTGGCGTTATGGCACCGCGTCCACTGCACGAGATCGTTGAGCCCGGCTGGGCCGCCGCGTTGGAACCCGTCGCAGGGAGGGTCGCCGCGATGGGCGACTTCCTGCGCGGCGAGATCGCGGCGGGCCGTACCTACCTGCCCGCCGGGCCCGACGTGCTGCGGGCGTTCCAGCAGCCGTTCAAGGACGTCCGGGTGCTGATCGTCGGACAGGACCCGTACCCGACCCCCGGCCACGCCGTCGGCCTCAGCTTCTCGGTGGCGCCGCACGTGCGGCCGATCCCCGGCAGCCTGATCAACATCTTCCAGGAGTACGGCCGCGACCTCGGCCTGCCCGCGCCCGCCAACGGCGACCTGACGCCGTGGACGCAGCAGGGCGTGCTGCTGCTCAACCGCGCCCTCACCACCGCCCCCGGAAAGCCGGCCGCGCACCGGGGCAAGGGCTGGGAGGAGGTCACCGAGCAGGCGATCCGTGCGCTGGTCACCCGGGGCGGCCCGCTGGTGGCGATCCTCTGGGGCCGCGACGCCCGTAACCTGCGCCCCCTGCTCGGCCCCTGCCCCAGTATCGAGTCGGCCCACCCGAGCCCGATGTCGGCCGACCGCGGCTTCTTCGGCTCCCGCCCGTTCAGCCGGGCCAACGAACTCCTCGCCCGCCAGGGCGCCCAGCCCGTCGACTGGCGCCTGCCGTAACGCTCCTGCGGGGGCGACCCTCAGGGCCGCCGGGCCCCGCAACCGGTGGCTCGCCTTCCGCACTGGCACTCTCGGACAGTGAGCGTGCCACTGCGGACGGTTGGTTCACATGGGCGTTACATAGGAGGAACAACCGGGAAACGGCGGCTTGCGACGCTACGCGGGCACCCACCACTCAAGTTGCGAGGTAAGCCGTGGCAATCAAGGCCGAGTACATCTGGATCGACGGCACCCAGCCGACCGCCAAGCTGCGTTCCAAGACTCGGGTCCTGGCCAACGCCGACAAGATCCCCACCTGGGGCTTCGACGGCTCCTCGACCAACCAGGCCGAGGGCCACGCCTCGGACCGCGTGCTGCAGCCGGTGAAGACCTACCCGGACCCGATCCGCGGCGGCGACCACATCCTCGTCCTGTGCGAGGTCATGGAGATCGACGGCTCCGCGCACCCGTCCAACACCCGCGCCCTGCTGCGCCCGGTCGCCGAGCGCTTCGCCGCGCAGGAGTCGATCTTCGGCATCGAGCAGGAGTACACCTTCTTCAAGGGCTCCCGCCCGCTCGGCTTCCCCGAGGGCGGCTTCCCGGCCCCGCAGGGCGGCTACTACTGCGGTGTCGGCGCCGAGGAGGTCTTCGGCCGCGAGATCGTCGAGCTGCACCTGGACCGCTGCATCGACGCGGGTATCGCGATCTGCGGCATCAACGCCGAGGTCATGCCCGGCCAGTGGGAGTTCCAGATCGGCCCGGTCGACGCGCTGACCGTCTCCGACGACATGTGGGTCGCCCGTTACCTGCTCTACCGCACCGCCGAGGAGTTCGGCATCGACGCCACCCTCGACGCCAAGCCGGCGCGTGGCGACTGGAACGGTGCCGGTGCGCACACCAACTTCTCCACCAAGGCCATGCGTGAGGGCTACGAGGCCATCATCACCGCCTGCGAGTCGCTCGGCGAGTCGCAGGAGAAGGTCCTGGAGCACGTCAACCAGTACGGTGACGACATCCAGTCCCGCCTGACCGGCAAGCACGAGACCGCCCCGTGGAACGTCTACTCCTACGGCGTCTCCGACCGTGGCGCCTCGGTCCGCATCCCGTGGCAGGTCGAGGTCGAGCAGAAGGGCTACATCGAGGACCGTCGCCCGAACGCCAACGTCGACCCGTACGTGGTGACCCGCCTCCTGGTCAACACCTGCTGCTCCGCCCTGGAGAAGGCCGGCCAGGTCTGATCCGCCGCTGACTGCGCCAGGGCCGCGAGACACCCGTCTCGCGGCCCTGCGGCGTCTCTCAGGGCTGCCGCGAGAAGTCGTGGAAGTGCCCGATCGGGGTGAAGCCGCGCCGGGCGTACCAGTGCCGCGGCCAGTCCGCCGGGTCGGCGAGCAGGAAGCGGAAGCCGCAGCCGGCCGCCCCGGCCCGGGCCAGGGCGCTGGTCAGCACGGCGTCGGCCAGGCCCCGGCGGGTGCGGTCCCAGGCCGTCACCAAGTCCTCGAACTGGGCGATCCCGTCTGCCGGTTCGAGGTAGAGGTCGGCCCAGGAGCCGATCGTGCCATCGGTGTCGCGGGCAGCCAGGAAGAGCACCTCCTCGGCCCCGCGCAGCCGGGCCACCCGCCGCTCGGCCAGATCCCGCAGCACCGCGGGCTCGGCCGCCGGCAGGGCGGTGCGCAGCCACTGCGCCAGGGCCGGGCGAAGCTCGGCGAGTCCGACCACCTCGGCGGGGCCCGCCGGGGGCGTCGGGCCGGAGTGCGCCATCACCAGGACCGTCCCGTGGTGGTACCCGGCGCGGGTCAGCGCCGGTACGCAGGCTTGGCCCAGCTCCTGGTCCGCCACGCCGATCCGGCGGTAGGGCAGGTGGCCGAGCAGCCGCTCGGCAAGCTCGGGCACCAGCTCCGGGTCGACCGGGCCGTGCAGCATCAGCTGGTTGTCGGCCTGCGAGTGCGGGTACCGCTCGTCGAGGACCGCGAACCCGCCGGGCGCCTCCACCACGGTGGCGGCCTGCCGCCGGGAGAAGGTGCAGAGGAACTCGCTGACGGCCCGCAACTGATCATTGCTCATGGAATTCATCGTAGGGACCAGCGCGCCCCCCGTAAGGGCTTGTTGGGCCGGGCGCAGGGTGCGATCTTGTCAGCATGGATCTTGGACTGACGGGCAAGCGGGCGTTCATCACCGGTGGTTCCGGCGGCATCGGGCTGGCCATCGCGCAGGCGCTGGCGGCCGAGGGCGCGCAGGTGGCGGTCTGCGGGCGGAGCGAGGAGCGGCTGGCCGCCTCGGGCTTCCTCGGCCTGCGGGCGGACGTCACCGACCCGGCCGAGCTGGGCGCGGCCGTGGACGAGGCGGCGCAGCGGCTCGGCGGCCTCGACCTGCTGGTGGCCAACGCCGGCGGCGCGTTCGGCGGCGGGCTGACCGACTCCACCCCGGAGGACTGGCTGCAGACCTACGCGATCAACGTGCTGCACGCGGCGCACGCGATCCGGGTCGCGGTGCCGCACTTCGAGCGGGCCGGGGCGGGCGCCGCCCTGGTGATCTCCTCCATCACGGGCTGGAAGCCGGGGCCCAAGTCCTCCTACGCCTCGGCGAAGGCGGCCGAGATCCACCTCGCCGCCACCCTGGGGCAGGAGCTCGGGCCGCGCGGCATCCGCGTCAACGCGCTCAGCCCCGGCTCGGTCCACGCCCCCGGCGGCTGGGCCGAGTTCGAGAAGACCCACCCCGAGCGGTTCGCGGCCTTCGCCCGCGAGGACTTCCCCCGGGGCCGCCTGGTCGAGCTCCGCGAAGTCGCCGACACCGCCTGCTTCCTGCTCTCCGAGCGTGCCAGCGGCATCAACGGCACCAACATCTGCGTCGACGCCGCCCAGGACCACCCGAGCGCGGGCCGCTTGTTCTGAGGCACAAGCACCTTCCAGGGGCGCGGGGGAGCTGGCACGGCCTTTGGCCCACCGCAGCGAGTGAGTTGCAACACCCAGGGGCGCGAGGAACTGCGCGAAGCGGTAGGCCGCAGGCCGGTGCCTTCCGCCCTCGCGCAGTTCCCCGCGCCCCTGGACAGTGCAACTGGCTCTCTGCGTTACAGGGCGGGCTGGTCAGAGGACGGTCGGCCAGGGGACGGCGGTCTCCACCGGGGTCGTGTAGTCGACTCCGGGGACGTTCCAGCCGTAGAGCTGGGCGACCTGGTCGCGGAACCAGGTGGTGTCGGCGGTGTCGGCGATGGTGTCGGTGTCGACCTGCTCCCAGACGGTACCGACGGCGGCCTGGACGGCCGGGTCGAGTTCCCAGGCGTCCAGCCGGATGCGGTTCTGGTCGTCGGTGGCGGTGGCGGGGCCGGTGAGCTGGGCCCACAGGGCCTGGGCCTGGTCCGCGGTGGTCTGCCAGCCGTCCCCGGCGACGCGGTGGAGGATGCTGGTGTAGAGCGCGATGCTCGGGATGGCGGTGGAGGCCTGGGTGACGGCGGCGCCGGCCACCACGGTGTGGGCCCGGCCGAGGCCCGCCAGCCGGGTGTCGAGGGCCCGGGCGGTGTCCTCCAGGTGCTGCTTCGCCGCGCCGATCGTCCCGGCGCGGTAGATCGGGGCGGTGATCTCGGAACCGACGTACGAGAGCGCGACCGTCCGGAACCCCTCGGCCAGCAGGCCCCTGGACTCCAGGGCCTCGATCCACAGCTGCCAGTCGGCCCCGCCCATGACCTGCACGGTCGCCTCGGCCTCGGCCGGCTCCGCGGCCGGCAGGTGCAGCCCGCCGATCCGGGGGGCGTCGTCCTCGAACACCAGGGACTTGGCCCGGTAGTCGGCGCCGAGCGGCCTGATGACGGAGTGGTGGACCTCGCCCGTCAGCGGGTCGGCGCGCCGCGGAGCCGCGACGCTGTAGATGAGCAGGTCCACCTTGCCGAACCGGGCGGCGAGCCGGTCGAGGGCCTCGGCCTTGACGCTCGCGGAGAAGGCGTTGCCGTTGAGGAAGCCGAAGTCGGCGCCGGCCTCGGCGGCGAGTTCGGCGGTGCGCGCGGTGCGGTACCAGCCGGCGCTCGCGGTGCGCCGCACCGTCCCGGGGGCCTCGAAGGCGATGCCGAGCCCGCGCATGCGGTGGCTGCGCAGACCGGTCAGCGTCGCCGCGAGGCCGTAACCGGCGCTGGCGCCGACGACGAGCGCGACCGGCCCGGGCCGGTCGTCCGCGGGGCCCGGCAGCTGCTGCCACATCCGGTCGACCACGGTGGCGCAGCCGGCCGGGTGGCTGTTGAGGTACAGGTAGCCGCGGTTGCCGGGCTTGATCTCACGCAGACTCACTCGTGGGTCCTTCGGACGCGGGGCGGCAGCTGCTGCCGATGTGGTTCCAGCAGCTCATAGCCTGGGTGAGGCGGGGGCGATCTGAGGTATCGGCCTTCGCCAGAACTGGGCACGGATTCTTGTTCCCCACGCCTGCGGACAGCGCCGCTAGCCTGGCCGTATGGACTTCACGCCGGAGGAGATCGAGCGCGGCCGGGCGCTGCGGCGGGCGCAGGTGCCCTGGGTGCTCGGCGGGCGGCTGGCCGGGCTGGTGCTGACGGTGGGTCTGGGGTTCACGGGGGCCGGGGCGCGGCTGGTGGCGGCGTTCGGGGAGTCGTGGGCGGCGCGGGTGCTGGGCGGGGCGGCGGCGCTGGTGCTGCTCGGGCAGCTGCTCCAACTGCCGTTCGGGGCGCGGGTGCGGGCGATCCGGGCCGGGTACGGGCTGGTCACCCAGGGGTGGGGCGGCTGGGCGGTGGACCAGCTGCGGGGGCTGGCCCTGGGCCTGGCGCTGCTGCTCCCCACCGTGCTCGGCCTGTACGCGCTGACCGGCTGGTCCCCGCACCGCTGGTGGCTGCCGGCCGCGGCGGCGGCCGCCGTGCTGGTGGTGGCACTCTCCTTCCTGTACCCGCTCCTGGTCGAGCCGGTGTTCAACCGCTTCACCCCGATGGCCCCCGGCCCGCAGCGCGAGGCCCTGCTCGGGCTCGCCGAGCGGGACGGGATCGCCGTACGGGACGTGCTGGTCGCCGACGCCTCGCGCCGCACCACCGCCCTCAACGCGTACGTCTCCGGCTTCGGCGCGACCCGGCGGATCGTCGCCTACGACACCCTGCTGAGCACGGCCGAGCCGCGCGAGGTCGAGCTGGTGGTGGCGCACGAACTCGGCCACGTGAAGCACCGGGACGTGCTCACCGGGACGGCTCTCGGCGCCGTGGGTGCGGCCTGCGCCGTCGTGCTGCTCGGCCTGCTGCTCTCCTGGCAGCCGCTGCTGACCACCGCGGGGGCCGGCTCCGCCGCCGACCCGCGCTCGCTCCCGCTGCTCGCGGCCTGCGCCGCGCTGCTCTCCGCCCTCTCCGGGCCGCTCCAGTGCGCCGCGAGCCGCCGGATCGAGCGCCGCGCCGACACCCACGCGCTCGACCTCACGGCCGACCCGGAGGGCTTCGTCGCGATGCAGCGCCGCCTGGCCGTCGCCAACATCTCCGACGTCGACCCGCCCCGGGCCCTCGAGCTGCTCTTCGCGACCCACCCCAGCGCCGCCCGCCGCATCGCCGCCGCCCGCGCCTGGGCGGCCGCCCGGCCGTAAATGCGCTGCTCAAGAGCCGGGTAGGTGGCTAGGCTGCGGCACCATGACCACCACACCCGACAGCACCGACTGGCTCGCGGCCAACCAGGCCAACTGGGACGACCGCGTGCCCTTCCACCTCGCCAGCGAGTTCTACGACCTGCCCGGCTTCGTCGCGGGCGGGGAGAGCCTGCGCGGCTTCGAACTGGCGGAGGTCGGTGACGTCACCGGCAAGCGGCTGCTCCACCTGCAGTGCCACATCGCGCTGGACACCCTCTCCTGGGCCCGGCGCGGCGCGATCGTCACCGGCCTGGACTTCTCCGCCCCCGCCGTGGCCGCCGCCGCCGAGCTGGCCGAGCAGATCGGCGTCACCGACGCCCGCTTCGTCGCCTCCGACGTCCACGACGCCGTCGAGGCGCTCGACGGGCAGACCTTCGACATCGTCTACACCGGCTTCGGCGCCCTCTGCTGGCTGCCGGACCTGGACCGCTGGGCCCGTACGGTGGCCGCCCTGGTCGCCCCGGGCGGCTTCGCGTACGTGGCCGAGTACCACCCGTTCTCCGACATCCTGGCGGCGGACGGCGAGCGCGTCGAGTACGACTACTTCGACCGCACCCCGGCGGTGTACGACGAGCCCGGCACCTACGCCGACCTGGCCGCCCCCACCAAGGCCACCCGCACCGTCGAGTGGCAGCACGGCCTCGGCGAAGTCCTCACCGCCCTGATCACGGCCGGCCTGCGCCCGGAGTTCCTCCACGAGCACGACCACGCCCACTTCCGCCTCCCGGACGGCGGCCGCGTCCCCCGCGTCTACTCCGTCCGGGCCACCAAGCCGGCGGTCTGACGCTCCTTCGGCCCGGCCACCGGCTGTTCGGCCTCCGCCAGCGCCGTGGCCAGGGCCGCGAGGAAGCGGTCGGTGGTGGCCGGGTCGCGGACGGCCAGGCGCAGCCAGTCGGGGCCGAGGCCGGGGAAGGTGTCGCCGCGGCGGACGGCGAAGCCGAGGCCGCGCAGCCGGGCGCGGACGGCGGCGGCTCCCGGGAGTTCGACCAGGACGAAGGAGGCGGCGGGGCTGCCGTGGACCTGGACGGCGGGGAAGGCGGCCAGGCCCTTGAGCAGGTGGTCGCGGTGCTCGCCGGTACGGACGGCGGCTTCGTCGGCCTCGGCCAGGGCGGCGGGGGTGCTGCAGGCGATCGCGGCGGTCAGCGCCGGGGTGGAGACCGGCCAGAGCGGCTGGGCGGCGGCCAGGCGGGTGATCAGGCCGGCGGGCCCGAGCACGTAGCCGATCCGCAGGCCGGCCAGGCCCCAGGTCTTGGTGAGGCTGCGCAACACCACGACCTCGCCCGGGAGTTCACGCATCGAGGCGAGCGATTCGGGCTCCCCGGGCAGGGTGTCCATGAACGCCTCGTCCACCACCAGGGTCCGGCCCGGCCGGGCCAGCGCGGCCAGCGCGGCGACCGGGTGGGCGATCGAGGTGGGGTTGGTGGGGTTGCCGACCACCACCAGGTCGGCCTCCTCGGGCACCGCGCCGGGGGACAGCCGGAAGCCCTCGGCGGCGGTGAGCAGCGCCCGGTGCACGGTGTGCCCGGCGTCGCGCAGCGCCGCCTCCGGCTCGGTGAACTGCGGGTGCACCACCACCGCGTGCCGCGGCGTGAGCACTCGGGCGAGCAGCACGAACGCCTCCGCCGCCCCGGAGGTCAGCAGCACCTCCTCGGTGGGCCGCCCGTGCCGTGCGGCCACCGCGGCCCGCGCCTCGGCGCCGTCGGGGTAGGCCGCCAACTCGCCCAGGGTGGCCGCCAGCCGCTCCCGCAGCCACTGCGGCGGCGTCCCGGTCCGGACGTTGACCGCCAGATCCACCAACTCGGCGCCGTCCGAGCGGACTTCGGCGTCGCCGTGGTGGCGCAGATCGGGTTCGTCGGCGACGGTCATGGCGGTGACTCCTGAGGCGGGGTGGTCGGCGATCGCCACGGTGGCCCGGGCGGAGGCGCGCTTGGGGACGAGCAGGGCGCCGCCCGGGGCCAGTGCGGCGGCCTCGGCGACGCTCGGGGTGCCGACGGCGGCCCGGGCGGCGGGGGAGGGGTGCGGCACCGGCACGGCGGCGAGGGCCTCGGCGGGCAGGCCGCGCAGCGGCACGCCCAGCGCGCGGGCGGCCTCGCACAGGCCCGGTTCGGAGGTCCTGCGGTCGAGGGTGGCGAGGAAGGCGACGGCCTTCCGGCTGAGCCCGGCTTCGGCGAGGGCGGAGTCCAGCAGCGCGAGCACCTCCACCGCACCCACCCCACGGCGCGCCCCGAGCCCCACCACCACCCGCGTCGAGGGCGTGGCCATCAAGCCCCCTCTCCCACGAACTGGCTGGTCACCGGCCCGGGAATCCCACCATGCGGGCCTCGGCCGGGTCAATCGTGTCCCGTCGTCCGAAATGACCATGCACCGCCAAATGGGCAGCGAGCGTTCGTCAGTTCTTCACTTTCGCGCGGCAGTCCAGTCCAACCGGGGGCTCCTAGTGTTACGGCCGCTCCGCCCGCACACCTTCGCCGTTCCCGCCCCGGAGGAATTGTCATGACGAAGCCCACCCGCTCCCGCCGCAAGCTCACCGCGATCGCCGCCTCGACCGCTCTGGCCGCCGCCTCGCTCGGCATCTGGGCCGCCACCGCCACCACCGCCCAGGCCGCGGCGCTGCCCACCCCCGACCACGTCGTGGTCGTCGTGATGGAGAACCACGCCTACTCGCAGATCATCGGCAGCTCCAGCGCGCCGTACATCAACAACACGCTCAAGGCGGGCGGCGGCAACCTCACCAACTCCTTCGGCATCACCCACCCGAGCGAGCCGAACTACTACGCGCTCTTCTCGGGCTCCACCCAGGGCCGCACCGACGACAGCTGTGTGAGCGTCGGCTCGATGACCGCCCCGAACCTGGGCTCCGAGCTGATCGCGGCGGGCCTGAGCTGGGCCAGCTACAACGAGTCGCTGCCGAGCCAGGGCTCGACCACCTGCAGCAGCGGCAAGTACGCCCAGAAGCACAACCCGTGGTTCGGCTTCGGCAACGTGCCCACCAACACCGCGTTCACCTTCGCGCAGTTCCCGACCGACTACACCACCCTGCCGAAGGTCTCCTTCGTGGTGCCGAACCTGTGCAGCGACATGCACGACTGCTCGATCTCCACCGGTGACACCTGGATCAAGAACAACCTGGGTGCCTACGCGACCTGGGCGCAGACCCACAACAGCCTGCTGGTCGTCACCTTCGACGAGGACAACAGCCAGTCGGGCAACAAGATCCCGACCATCTACTACGGCGCCCACGTCGCCGCGGGCAGCTCCAGCGCCACCACGTACAACCACTACAGCCAGCTGCGCACCCTCGAGGACCTGGCCGGCCTGACCACCCACGCGGGCAACGCCGCCACCGCCACCGACGTCACCGGCATCTGGAACTGACACCGACCCGGACCGACCGGTAGCCACGGACGGCCGGGCCGCCGCCCGGCCGTCCGTACCGCTCGACAGCTCATCGCTCAGCACCCCACAGGAGGACCCGCCATGCAGCCCCACAAGGCACCCGCCCGTCGTACCCTGACCGCCCTGGCCTGCGCCGCCGGCCTCGCAGCGGGCTCCCTGGGGCTGTGGACGGCCTCCGGCACCGCGCACGCCGCGACCTCGCTCCCGGCCCCGGACCACGTGGTGGTCGTGGTGATGGAGAACCACGCGTACTCGCAGGTGATCGGCAGCTCCAGCGCGCCGTACCTCAACTCGCTCGCCCGCGGCGGCGCCAAGCTCACCGCGTCGTACGGCATCACGCACCCCAGCCAGCCGAACTACTACGCGCTCTTCTCCGGCTCCACCCAGGGCGTCACCGACGACAGCTGCGTCGACCCCGGTGCCCTCCAGGAGCCGAACCTCGCCTCCGAGCTGCTGGACGCGGGCCGGAGCTGGGCCAGCTGGAACGAGAGCCTCCCGGCGGACGGTGACACCTCCTGCCGCAGCGGCAACTACGCCCAGAAGCACAACCCGTGGTTCGGCTTCGGCAACGTGCCCACCGACAGCGCGTACACCTTCGACGAGTTCCCCACCGACTTCTCGACGCTGCCGACGGTCTCCTTCGTCACCCCGGACCTGTGCAGCGACATGCACGACTGCTCGGTCGCCACCGGTGACAGCTGGCTGCGCGACAACCTCGGCGCCTACGCCGACTGGGCGCAGACCCACAACAGCCTGCTGGTCGTCACCTTCGACGAGGACAACAAGCTCTCGGGCAACCGCATCCCGACCGTCCTGTACGGCCAGCCGGTGGCGGCGGGCAGCACCTCGGGCACCACCTACACCCACTACGACCTGCTGCGCACGCTGGAGGACCTGGCCGGCCTGAGTGCCCACGCCGGCAACGCCGCCACCGCCTCCGACATCACCGGCATCTGGAACTGACGCCGTGTACCTCGCGGAGTCACGCGCCGCCAAGGCTCCCGCCACCGCCTCGGGCAAGCGCCCGGGGCGGGGCGGGGCCGCCGTGCCCCCCACCGTGCTGGCCCTGGGCGCGGTCAGCCTGATCACCGACATCTCCTCCGAGATGGTCAGCGCCGTCCTGCCGCTGTACGTGGTCACCGCACTCGGGCTCTCCCCGCTCGGCTTCGGCGTCCTGGACGGCATCAACAACGGCGTCGGCGCCCTGGTGCGCCTGCTCGGCGGCCACTTCGCCGACCGCGGCGGCCGGGGCCACAAGACGGTCGCGGCGATCGGCTACGGGCTCTCCGCCCTCTGCAAGCCGCTGCTGCTGCTCGCCCACACCGTCACCCTGATCGGAGGCGTGCTCGCCGTCGACCGCACCGGCAAGGGCCTGCGCACGGCCCCCCGGGACGCGATGATCTCGCTGGCCACCGCCCCCGAGCACCGCGGCCGCGCGTTCGGCGTGCACCGCGCGATGGACACCACCGGCGCCCTGATCGGCCCGCTGCTCGCCTTCGCCGTGCTGCGCGTCGCCGTGGACGGCTACGACGCCGTCTTCACGGTCAGCGGCTGCATCGCGGTGGTCGGCGTCCTGGTGCTGCTGCTGTTCGTGCCCACGCCGCCCGCCTCGGAGGAACTGCGCCCCGCGCCGCCGAAGTTGAGCGAATCGCTGGCCCTGCTGCGGCTGCCCGCGCTTCGCCGCCTGGTGCTGTGCGCCGTACTGCTCGGCCTGACCACCGTCAGCGACTCCTTCCTCTACCTGCTGCTGCAGCGCCAACTCCACCTGCCCACCCGGCTGTTCCCGCTGCTGCCGCTCGGCACCGCCGCCTCCTTCCTGCTGCTCGCCTACCCGCTGGGCGCGCTGGCCGACCGGATCGGCCGCCGAACGCTCTTCCTGCTCGGCCACGCCGTGCTGCTCGCCGCCTACCTGACCGTGCTGCTCGCCACCGGCGCGGGCGCCCCGGTCGCGGTGGGCGTGCTGGTGCTGCACGGGCTGTTCTACGCCGCCACCGACGGCGTACTGGCCGCCGCGGCGGCCGACGTGACCCCGCCCGGGCAGGTCGGCGCCGGGCTGGCCCTGGTCGGCACCGGCCAGGCCCTGGCCCGCTTCGCCTGCTCGCTGCTGTTCGGCGCCGCCTGGAGCATCTGGGGCGGCCACACCACCCTCGCCGTCACCGCCGCGGCGATGACCGCCGGCGCCGTCACCGCCGGCCTGGTCCTGCGCACCACCCCCGGAGCTGCCAAGTGAACCGTGCCCCCAGGCTGTTGATCCTGCTCGTCGCCGTGCTGCTGCTCGGCGGGGTCGGGGCCGGCGCGGTGCTGTACGCCGCCGACCGGTCCGGGCAGAAGGACCAGGAGCAGGTCGGCGGCCCGGCGGTGCGGCCGGGCCAGGTCTCGCTGGCGGCCACCGGGGAGCGGGAGCTGGTGTTCCGCAACCTGGCCTGGGGGCCGCACCGGGACGAGGTGGTGGCCGTCCCGGCCGACCGGCCGGACGGGGTGCGCACCTCCTCGGGCGTCAAGTGCCTGCGCTTCCACGCCGCCGCCGGGCACGGCATCTGCCTGCAGGCCGTGCACGGCCCGCTGGAGGACACCTACCGGGCCGTCGTCCTCGACGACAGGCTCCACGAGCTGCACAGCTACCCGGCGGTCGGCATCCCGACCCGCGACCGGGTCTCGCCCTCGGGCCACCACGTGGCCTGGACGGTCTTCGTCAGCGGCGACTCCTACGGCGGCAGCGACTTCTCCACCCGCACGGCCATCGCCGACACCCGCGACTGGCACGTGGACGACAACCTGGAGACCTACACCCTGATCAAGGACGGGCACCCGTACCAGGCCCACGACGTCAACGTCTGGGGCGTGACCTTCGCCGCCACCGACGACAACCTCTTCTACGCCACGGTGGCCACCGGCGGCCACACCTACCTGGTGAAGGGCGACATCGCGGCCCGCAGCCTGACCACCCTGCACGAGAACGTCGAGTGCCCCTCCCTCTCGCCCGACGGCACCAAGATCGCCTACAAGCGCCGCGTCCCCGGCCTGCCCTCCGACGCCCAGTGGCGGCTGTACGTGCTGGACCTGCGGACCATGAAGGAGACCGCCACCGCGGAGCAGCGCCAGATCGACGACCAGGCCGTCTGGTCCTCCGACTCCACCCTGCTCTACGCCCTCCCCGGCGACTTCGGCGCCGACCTGTGGACCGTCCCGGCCGACGGCACGGGCAGCGCCCAACTGGTGACGAAGGCAGGCCTCGCCCCCGCCTACCTGGGCTGAACGGCCCAGCCTCACGGTCACGTTGCGCGATCGTCCGAGGTGACAAAGCGTGACCAAGGAGCTCTCCCGGTCGATCCGGGGCTGACTAGAGTCGCGGCGACCGCCGAGTGCCGCAGCGTGCGACCAGCGCTGCCACGGCGGACTTCGACGCTGACCTCATAGCCGCTCCTGGGGGAACTTCCGTGCTGCGCAAGCGACTTCTTCAGACCGCCGCCCCGCTCGTGGTCGGCCTGCTGGCCCTGACCGGCTGCACCAAGGGCGACGACCAGGCCTCGGCCGACGGCAAGAAGCTGTTCAAGATCGCCTACGAGGGCCCGCTCACCGGTGAGAACGCCGCCCTCGGCGCCCACATGGAGAACGGCGTCAAGCTCGCGATCCAGCAGGCGAACGCCAAGGGCGACCTGCCGTTCACCCTGCAGTACGTGCCCGGCGACGACACCGGCAGCGCCGACCAGGCCCCGGCCGCCGCCCAGAAGATCATCGACGACGATGCGGTGATCGCGACCATCGGCCCGGCCTTCTCGGCGCCCACCAAGGCCGTCGGCCAGCTCTACTCGCAGGCGAACCTGCTGGCCCTCACGGCCTCGGCGAGCAGCCCCTCGCTCACCACCCTCGGCTTCACCTCCTTCCTGCGCGGCATCCCCAACGACAACGCCCAGGGCGGCGGCATGGCCGTCTACTACGCCAAGAAGCTCAAGGCCAAGAAGGTCTTCCTGGTCGACGACAAGACCGAGTACGGCGTCGGCCTGTCGGCGGTCGCCGAGAACGACCTCAAGAAGGCCGGTGTCCAGGTCGTCCGCGAGAGCGTCCCGCAGAAGACCCCGGACTACACCGCCGTGGCCACCGAGGCGAAGAACTCCGGTGCGGACGCGCTGATCTACGCCGGCTTCTACGCCGACGCCGCGCCCTTCGCCAAGAAGCTCAAGGAGGCCGGCTTCGACAAGCCGAAGATCGCCTCCGACGGCACCAACGACAAGAAGTTCGTCGAGCTGGCCGGCGGCGCCGCGGAGGGCTGGCTGCTCACCTGCCCGTGCGTGGACCCGACGGTCGAGCCCGGCATCAAGAAGTTCACCGAGGACTACAAGGCCGCCTTCAAGGTCGACCCGGGCACCTACTCGGCGGAGTCCTACGACGCCACCAACCTGGTCATCGAGCAGCTCAAGGCGCTCGGCACCGGCGCGACCCGCGAGTCGCTGCTCGCCGCCGTCAAGAAGGCCGACTACAAGGGCCTGACCAAGCGCTACCACTTCGACGAGAAGGGCGAGTTCCCCGACAAGGCGGCGTTCCTCTACCAGGTCGAGAACGGCAAGATCGTCTACAAGGGCGACATCAACGTCCTCGCGGGCAGCTGACGTCACGGACCCCGGAGAAGGAGTCGCACGATGTCGCTGTACGAGTTCTGGGACTACCTCGTCCCCGGAGTGGCGCTCGGCGCCCTGTACGCGGTGATCGCGATCGGCTACACCCTGGTCTACGGGGTGCTCCAGCTGATCAACTTCGCCCACAGCGAGGTCTTCATGCTCGGCGGCTTCGGCAGCCTGATCGTGCTGACCGCGATCACCCCCGCCCACCCCTCCGCACTGGGCTCGGTGCTGCTCGTGCTGGCCGGACTGGTGGTCTCCGCCCTGGTCGGCGGCGCCACCGCCTTCGGTCTGGAGAAGGTGGCCTACCGGCCGCTGCGGCGGCGCGGGGCGCCCAAGCTGATCTTCCTGATCAGCGCCATCGGCGCCTCCTTCTTCCTGTACAACCTCGCGGGCAAGCTGTTCGGCCGAGACCCGCTGCCGATGCCCCACCTGTACGACAACAACGTGGTGTTCACGCTGTTCGGCGCCCGGGTCACCATCACCCAACTCCTGCTGCTCGGCTGCGCGCTGGCCATGATGGCGGGGCTCGACCTGCTGGTGAACCGCACCCGCCTCGGCGCCGGTATCCGGGCACTCGCCCAGGACGCCGAGACCGCCTCGCTGATGGGCGTGGACACCGATCGGGTGATCTCCCGGACCTTCCTGATCGGCGGGCTGATGGGCGGGGTGGCCGGGTTCCTGTTCGGTCTCAACACCCAGGTCTCCTTCACCATGGGCTTCAACCCCGGCATCACCGCCTTCGCCGCCGCCGTGCTCGGGGGAGTCGGCTCGATCCGCGGCGCGATGCTCGGCGGCCTGCTGCTGGGCCTGGTGGAGAACTTCGACGTACCCCTGTTCGGCGAGGAGTGGCGCTACGCCGCCGCCTTCGTGGTGCTGGTCGCGGTGCTGATGTTCCGCCCCACCGGCATCCTCGGCGTCAAGCTCGGGCGGGCCGCCTGATGTGCACCCCTACCGCTCTCGTCCCTTCGAGCTCCGTCAGGAGGTCCGCATGAGTACCGTGCTCCAGGACCGTCCCAAGACCGTCGTGGTGGACGTCGCCCGGCTGCGCCGCACCCGCTGGCACCAGCAGCCCCGCTGGCGCCGCCTCGGCGCGCTGCTCGCCCTCGGCGCGCTGCTGACCGTGATGACCGGCGAGCAGGGCAGCGGGAAGGACCTCCTGTACTCGCTGCGCGGCAGCCTCACCAGCGGCCGGCTCTGGGCCTTCCTCGGCCTCGGCGTGGCCGCCTGGCTGCTCGCCGAGCTCGGCGCCCCCGTCCGCACCGCCCTGCGCCGGGCCGTCCGCCCGGCGGCCCGGGCCCGCACCTGGGCCGCCGAACGGCGTGCCGTCCGCCTCGGCGGGGTGCTCGTCGTGCTCGCCCTGCTGATCTTCGTGCCGCTGACCCTCAGCAAGGCCACCAACCAGGTGCTGGTCGACTGGGTCGGCATCTACGTGCTGCTCGCCCTCGGGCTCAACGTGGTGATCGGCTGGGCCGGGCTGCTCGACCTCGGCTTCGTCGCCTTCTTCGCCATCGGCGGCTACAGCGCGGCCTTCTGGACCGGCCGGCTGCCGGTCCAGCCGCCGGTCCACCTCAACCCCTTCCTGGTGATCCCCGTCGCGATGGCCACCTGCCTGGTCGCCGGAGTACTGCTCGGCGGGCCCACCCTGCGCCTGCGCGGGGACTACCTGGCGATCGTCACCCTCGGCTTCCACGAAGTCATCTATCTGGTGGCCAAGAACTCCGACGGCCTCACCGGCGGCTCGATGGGCGTCTTCGGCATCCCGCACTTCTCGATCGACCTCGGGCCGATCCAGTACCGCTGGAAGCTGGACCCGCTCGACTACTGGTGGCTGCTGCTCGGCCTGGTCGTGGCCGTCGTCCTGGTGCTGCGCCGGCTCGAGCACTCCAAGGTCGGCCGCACCTGGATCGCCATCCGCGAGGACGAAGTCGCCGCCGCCGCCCACGGCGTGGACACCGTCCGGTACAAGCTGATGGCCTTCGCGATCGGCGCCTCCACCTCGGGCGCGGCCGGAGTGGTCTACGCGAGCAAGGTCGGCTTCATCAACCCCGAGAACTTCCCGCTGCTGTACTCGGTGCTGGTGCTCGCGTACGTCATCTTCGGCGGCATGGGCTCCGTCCCCGGCGTGCTGCTCGGCGCCGGGCTGCTGGCCTGGCTGCCCCACGCGCTCAAGGACGTGGTGGACCAGAAGGACCGCTTCATGTACCTCGGCGCGCTGCTCGTGGCCATGATGATCTACCGCCCGCAGGGCCTGCTGCCCGCCCGCCGGCGCACCTCGGGAGGTGCGAAGTGACCACTTCTGAAGCCGTGTTGGAAGCCGAGGCGCTGACGCTGCGGTTCGGCGGGCTCACCTCGCTCTCCGAGGTGTCCCTGCGGATGCGGGCGGGGGAGGTGCTGGCCGTGATCGGCCCGAACGGCGCGGGCAAGACCTCGCTGTTCAACTCCCTCACCGGCGTCTACCAGCCGCAGGAGGGCAGGGTCACCTTCCGCTCCCCGGACGGCGGTTCGCACCAGCTGCTCGGCCGCAAACCGCACCTGGTGAACCGGCTCGGCGTCGCCCGGACCTTCCAGAACATCCGCCTGTTCGGCGCCCTGAGCGCGCTGGAGAACGTCCAGGTGGCCGCCCAGACCCGGCAGCGCACCGGCCCGCTCGCCATCGCCCTCGGCCTCCCGCACGCCCGCCGGGCCGAGCGCACCAGCGCCGAACGCGCCCGCGAACTCCTGGAGTTCGTCGGCCTCGGCACCCGGGCGGGCGAGGCGGCCGGCTCGCTCTCCTACGGTGACCAGCGCCGCCTGGAGATCGCCCGGGCGCTGGCCACCGACCCCCGGGTGGTGCTCCTGGACGAGCCCGCGGCCGGCACCAACCCCACCGAGAAGCTCGAACTCACCGAGCTGATCCGGCAGATCAACCGGGAGCTGGGTGTCGGCGTGCTGCTGATCGAGCACGACATGAAGCTGGTGATGTCCGTCGCCGACCGGGTGGTGGTGCTCAACTTCGGCAAGGTGATCGCCGAAGGCACCCCGGCCGAGGTCCAGCGCGACCCGGCCGTCATCGAGGCCTACCTGGGCGCCGAGGCCGCCCAGCACGAGGGGAGCACGCTGTGACCGTCGCCGTGGAGACCGAGGCGCCCACCGCCACCGCCGCGCCCGCCCTGCTGGAGCTCGTCGACCTGCACGTCGGCTACGGCGCGATCACCGCCCTCAAGGGCATCGACCTCACCGTCCGCCAGGGCGAGGTGGTCGCCCTGCTCGGCGCCAACGGCGCGGGCAAGTCGACCACGCTGCGGACGATTTCGGGCCTGCTGCAGCCGGTCTCGGGCGAAGTCCGCTACGGCGGCGAGCGGATCGACGGGGTCCCCGCCCACCAGGTGGTGAGCCTCGGCATCGGGCACTCGCCGGAGGGGCGCCGCGTCTTCGCCGACATGACCGTCCTGGAGAACCTCCGGATGGGCGCCTACCGCTTCGGCAAGGCCGACCCGGCCGATCTCGACCGCGTCTTCGCCCTCTTCCCCCGCCTCGCCGAACGCCGCCGCCAGGCCGCCGGCACCCTCTCCGGCGGCGAACAGCAGATGCTCGCCATGGGGCGCGCCCTGATGGGCCGGCCCGACCTGCTGCTGCTCGACGAACCCTCGATGGGCCTGGCCCCCATCATCGTGGCCCAACTCTTCGACATCATCCGCGAGATCAACACCCAGGGCACCACCGTCCTGCTGGTCGAACAGAACGCGGCCCAGGCCCTCGCCCTCGCCGACCGCGCCTACGTCCTGGAGACCGGCACCATCACCGTCCACGGGCCGGCGACCGACCTGCTCCACGATCCGCGCATCCGCGAGGCCTACCTCGGCGGGTAGCACTTTCTGAGGCAGTACCTTCTCTGGGGCAGTACCTTCTCTGGGGCAGCACCTGCTCTGGGGCAGCACCGCCAGGGGCGCGGGGAACTGCGCGAAGCGGAAGGAACCGGCCCGCGGCCTCCCGCTTCGCGCAGTTCCCCGCGCCCCTGGGATAGTGCAACTGGCTCCATGCGAAGCCGATCTGCGACGCCTCTCCCGATTTCGCGCAGTTCCCCGCGCCCCTAGCGAAGGCACTGCCCCACAAAGGTGGAGGCCAGCTCCGGTGCGCCGGCCCAGTGCAGGTGCAGGTACGAGGCGTGGACAGAGCCCTGGACGAAGCCCTCCGTCCTCGGTGTCCCGTCCGGCCCCCGCCAGCCCCAGGCCGGCTGCTCGCCCGCCCCCGGCTCGACCACGGTGCGGTGGAACTCGTGGCCGCGGACCCGCGTGCCCGCCGGGGCCAGGACGGAGTCCCCGAGCGCGACCGCCTCCCGGTAGCCAAGGGTCAGCCGCTTCGTCATCCGGGCGGAGCCGTCGAGCACGCCGCACATCGCCTCCCCGTCCAACTCCCGCCCCAGATACAGCAGTCCGGCGCACTCCGCGCTCACCGGCAGCCCCGCCGCAGCCCGAGCCGCGATCTCCTCCCGCAGTCGCACGTTGGCGCTCAACTCGCCCACGTACATCTCCGGGAAGCCGCCGCCGATCACCAACCCCCGGACGTCCTCCGGGAGTTGTGAATCCCGCAGCGGATCGAACGGCACGACCTCCGCCCCCGCCGCCGCCAGCAGCTCCGCGTTCTCCGCGTACGAGAACGAGAACGCCGCCCCCGAGGCCAGCGCGATCCGGGGCCGCCCGGCCGCCGCGGACACCTCCTCGGCCGCCGACCAGGCCGCCCCTCCCAGCGGAGGAGCGCTCTGCGCCAGCGCGACCACAGCGTCCAAGTCGACCGACGCGGCGACCAGTTCGCCCATCTCCCGGACCGCCGCCACCGCCTCGGCCGAGCGCTCGACGGCCGGCACCAGCCCGAGGTGCCGAGAAGGCGTCGCGACGGACGAAGCCCGCCGCACGGCGCCGAGCACCGGCACCCCCGACCCCTCCTCCAGCGCCTCCCGCAGCAGCTGCTCGTGGCGGTCGGAGGCGACCCGGTTGAGGATCACCCCGGCCAGGCGCACCTGCGGATCCCAGGAGGCGAAGCCGTGCACCAGCGCGGCCACCGACCGGGACTGCGAGGAGGCGTCGACCACCAGCACCACCGGCGCCCGCAGCAGCTTCGCGACATGCGCGGTGGAGGCCAGCTCCCCACGCCCGGCAGCGCCGTCGAAGAGGCCCATCACGCCCTCGACCACCGCGATGTCGGCCCCCGCCGCGCCGTGGTGGAAGAGCGGGGCGATCCGCTGCTCGCCGCACATGAAGGCGTCCAGGTTGCGCCCGGGGCGCCCGGCGGCGAGCCCGTGGTAGCCCGGGTCGATGTAGTCCGGGCCGACCTTGTGGGGGGAGACCTTGAGGCCGCGCGCGCTGAGCGCGGCCATCAGGCCGGTGGCGATGGTGGTCTTGCCCGCGCCCGAGGAGGGCGCGGCGATGACGAGGCGGGGGATGTTCAACGGAGCTTCCGGTCTACCACTCGATACCGCGCTGGCCCTTGCGGCCGGCGTCCATGGGGTGCTTGACCTTGGTCATCTCGGTGACCAGGTCGGCGACTTCGAGCAGGGGCTCCTTCGCGTAGCGGCCGGTGATGACCACGTGCTGGCTGCCGGGCCGCTCCCGGAGCACCTGCACGACCTCCTCGACGTCCACCCAGCCCCAGTGCATCGGGTAGGTGAACTCGTCCAGCACGTAGAAGCGGTAGGTCTCGGCGGCGAGGTCGCGCTTGACCTGCTCCCAGCCCTCCTTGGCCGCCTCCTCGCTGGAGATCTCCGCCTCGGCGGAGCGCTGCACCCAGGACCAGCCCTCGCCCATCTTGTGCCAGGCGACGCTGCCGCCCTCGCCGGACGCGCCGAGCACCTTGAGCGCGTTCTCCTCGCCGACCTTCCACTTGGCCGACTTCACGAACTGGAACACCCCGACGGACCAGCCCTGGTTCCAGGCCCGCAGCGCCATCCCGAAGGCGGCGGTGGACTTGCCCTTGCCGGGGCCGGTGTGCACGGCGGTGATCGGCAGGGTACGGCGCTGGCGGGTGGTCAGGCCGTCGTCGGGGACGGACTCGGGAACGCCCTTCGGCATGGCTCAGGCAGCCTTTCGGTCGAACTTGCCAACGGATCGGTGCGCGTGCACCAGTGCTGCCACGCCCTCGGCGCGCAGCTCGTCCAAGGTGACGGCGGTGCCGCCGAGTTGACCCGCCAGGGTGCGGGCCAGGCCGAGCCGGACCGGCCCGGCCTCGCAGTCGAGCACCACACTGGCGATGCCCTGCGCGCCGAGCAGCCCGGCGGCCTGCCCGGCCCGGGCCAGCGCGTCCTTGCCGCCGGTGGCCCGGCCGTCGGTGACCACGACAAGCAGCGGGCGGCGGTGCGGGTCCCGCATCCGCTCGACCCGCAGCACCTCATGGGCCCGCAGCAGACCGGCGGCCAGCGGCGTGCGGCCGCCGGTCGGCAGCTGCTCCAGGCGGGCGGCGCCCACCTCCACCGAGGAGGTCGGCGGCAGCGCCAGCTCGGCGCCCGAGCCGCGGAAGGTGATCAGGCCGATCTTGTCCCGGCGCTGGTAGGCGTCCATCAGCAGCGAGAGCACGGCGCCCTTGACGGCCGTCATCCGCTGCCGGGCCGCCATCGAACCGGAGGCGTCCACCACGAACAGCACCAGGTTCGACTCCCGCCCCTGGCGCACCTGCTCGCGGAAGTCGTCCTTGCGCAGCACCAGGGCGCGCGAGGCCCGCCCGCGCGCCACCTGGTGCGGGGCGGCCGCCTGCAGCGTCGCGCTCAGGTGCAGCCGGGCCAGCAGGCCCTGCGGCCGCCGGGAGCGGATGGTGTGCCCGCCGTCGGTCTCGGCGGGGGAGCGGCGCCCCTGGGCACCCTTGCCCGTCCCGGGCACCTTGAACAGCCTGGTCCGGTACGGCTCCCCGGCCGCCGCCACCGGGCCCCCGGAGGGCGCGGGCGCACCGCTGCCCGGCGGCGGAGCGTCGGAAGCCTCCGGGCCGGCCTCGGGTGTGGCAGGCGCGGAGCGAGCCGAAGGCTCGGGAGCCCCGCCGCCGCCACCGTCCGGGCCACCGTCCGGGCCGTCGTCGCCGCCCTCCGGGCCGTCAGGACCTTCGGGGCCGGGGCCGTCCTCCCCCGACCCCGCTCGGTCAAAAGGGTCGCTGCCCTCCGGGGCCGCGTCGTCGGCGGAGTCGTCCGAAGCGGCGTGCTCGGCCAGCGTCCGGTCCAGCTGCTCCTCGTCCAGCCCTGGCGCGTCGAAGGGGTTGCGCCGCCGCCGGTGCGGCAGCGCCAGCTGCGCGGCCTTGCGGACGTCCTCCTCGAGCACCTCGAGCCGCCCGTTCCAGGCGGCCAGCGCGACGGCGGTGCGGGCCATCACGATGTCCGCCCGCAGCCCGTCCACCTCGAAGGCCGCGCAGACGGCGGTGATCTGCCGCAGCGCCTGGTCCGTCAGCTCGACCTGCGGCAGCAGCGCGCGAGCGGTGGTGATCCGCCCGGCCAGCGCCTCCTCCTCGGCCTGGTACGCGGCCGCGAACGAAGCGGGGTCGGCGTCGTACGAGAGCCGTCGCCGCACCACCTCGGCCCGCTCGCCCGGCTCCCGGGTGGCGGCGATCTCGACGGTCAGGCCGAAGCGGTCGAGCAGCTGAGGCCGCAGCTCGCCCTCCTCGGGGTTCATGGTGCCGACCAGCAGGAAGCGCGCGGCGTGCCGCACCGAGACGCCCTCGCGCTCGACGTACGAGCGGCCCATAGCGGCGGCGTCGAGCAGCAGGTCCACCACGTGGTCCTGCAGCAGGTTCACCTCGTCGATGTAGAGCACACCCCGGTGCGCCTTGGCGAGCAGCCCGGGCTCGTACGCCTTGACGCCCTCGGCGAGTGCCCGCTCCAGGTCGAGCGAGCCGACGATCCGGTCCTCGGTGACGCCGACCGGCAGCTCCACCAGGTGGGCCGGCCGGTCGGTGCCGGAGGCGGCGGCGTGCGGCCCGTCCGGGCACTGCGGGTCCGCCCCGGCGGGGTCGCAGGCGAACCGGCAGCCGGTGACGGTCGCGATCTCGGGCAGCAGCCCGGCGAGCGCGCGCACCATGGTCGACTTCGCGGTGCCCTTCTCACCGCGCACCAGCACCCCGCCCACGGCGGGGGAGACCGCGTTGAGCAGCAGCCCGAGCCGCAGGTCGGCCATGCCGACGATCGCGGTGAACGGGTATCGGACGTCAGTCATTCAGCTCTCCTGAGGCCGGGGCGCGCCCGGCGGTACGAACGGCAGCCCCTCGGCGGGCACCCCGCCCTCGATCAGCTTCCACAGCGCGTCGGTGTCGGCGTGCTCCTCGATCAGGTCGCCGAGGCGGTCCAGGCGCTCCTCGCGGGCGGCGGCGAAGCAGGTGTCCGGCGCGGGGACGAAGGCCCGGCCGGCCAGCTCGGCGACCTCGCGCAGGAAGGCCCGGCGGAAGCCGTCGTTCTCCAGCGCGCCGTGCCAGGTGGTGCCCCACACCGCCCCCTCCCGGCAGCCGTCCAGGAACGGAGAACCGCCCTCCACGGCCACCACCCCGTGGTGGATCTCGTACCCCTCCACCCGCTCGCCGTACGCCTCGCCGACCGGCCGGGCGAGGACCTTCTCCCGGCCGAACTCGACCCGGGTCGGCAGCAGCCCGAGCCCGGGCACCCGCCCGGCCTTGGACTCGACCTGGTCCACGATCTCCTGAGCCAGCATCTGGTACCCGCCGCAGACCCCGAGCACCGGCCGCCCCTCGGCGGCCCGGGCGAGCAGCGGCGCCTCCAGGCCGCGCTCGCGCAGCCAGGCCAGGTCCGCCACGGTGGCCCGGGAGCCGGGCAGCACGACCAGGTCGGCGTCGGCCAGCTCCTCGGGCCGGGTGGCCCAGCGCAGCAGCACACCGGGCTCCTGGGCCAGGGCGTCCAGGTCGGTGAAGTTGGAGAGCCTCGGCAGCCGCACCACGGCCACCCGCAGCACGTCGGCGCCGAACGGGCCCTGGACCAGGCCCCGGTCGACCACCGTGGTCAGGTCGAGCGAGTCCTCGGCGTCCAGCCACAGGCCCGACAGCATCGGCAGGGTGCCGATCACCGGACGGCCCGTCAGCTGGTGCAGCATGTCGAGCCCGGGGGCCAAGAGCCGGGTGTCGCCCCGGAACTTGTTGACGAACCAGCCGGCCACGTGCCGCTGGTCCTCGGGGGAGAGCAGCGCCAGGGTGCCGTACATCGCGGCGAAGACCCCGCCCCGGTCGATGTCCCCGACCACCACCACGGGCAGCTTCGCGGCGACCGCCAGGCCCATGTTGGCGATGTCCCGGTCCCGCAGGTTGATCTCGGCGGGGGAGCCGGCGCCCTCGCAGACCACCACCTCGTACCGGGACCGCAGGTCGGCCAGGCACTCCAGGGCGCGCTCGAGCAGGACGGGCTTGCGCTCGCGGTAGTCCAGCGCGCCGACCTCGGCGACGGCCTTGCCGAGCAGCACCACCTGGCTGCGGCCGTCCGCCCCGGGCTTGAGCAGCACCGGGTTCATCGCCGCCTCGGGCTCGATCCGGGCCGCCGCCGCCTGCATCGCCTGGGCGCGGCCGATCTCGGCGCCGTCGGCCGTCACGAAGGAGTTGAGCGACATGTTCTGCGCCTTGAACGGCGCGACCCGCACCCCCTGCCGGGCCAGCCAGCGGCAGATGCCCGCCGTCACCACGCTCTTCCCGGCGTCCGAGGTCGTCCCCGCCACCAGCAGTGCGCCGCTCATCCCTTGTTCCTCCTAAGCATCGCGGCAGCCACCGCCGTCACACCGAGCGCCAGCGCCCCCACCCGGCGGGAGAGCTGACAGGCCCGCTCCACGTCGTCCACCGTCACCGGCCGCAGCTCCCCGCCGAGCACCGGCCGGTGCTCCACGCGTTCGCCGTACTGCAGGGTGCCGCCGAGGCGGACGCCCAGCGCGCCCGCGAAGGCCGACTCGGCCTGGCCGGCGTTGGGGCTCGGGTGGGAGGAGCCGTCCCGGCGCCAGACCTTCCAGGCGGTGCCCGGCGAAGGCGCGGCGGCGCAGGCGAGCAGCGCGGTGAGCCGGGCGCCGGGCCAGCCGGCCACGTCGTCCAGGCGGGCGGCGGCCCAGCCGAAGCGCAGGTGGCGGGGGGAGCGGTGGCCGACCATCGCGTCCAGCGTGTTGACGGCCCGGAAGGCCAGCAGGCCGGGCGCCCCGGCCAGCGCGCCCCAGATCAGCGCGTTGACCACGGCGTCGGCGGTGTTCTCCGCGACCGACTCGACCACGGCCCGCGCGATCTGCGCCTCGTCCAGGCCGCTCGGGTCCCGCCCGCACAGGTGCGGCAGGCGCTCCCGGGCGGCGGTCAGGTCGCCCGCGCGCAGGTGGCCGCCGATGGTCCGGGCCTCCCGGGTCAGCGAGGTGCCGCCGAGCACCGTCCAGGTCGCGGCGGCGGCGAACAGCGCGCGGCCGGCCTTCCGGCGCCCGAGCGCCCGCTCGGCCAGCGCGGCCCCGGCCGCGACGCCGCCCACGCAGACGGCGGTGTGCAGGGCGCCCACACCGCGGTGGTCACGCCAGAGGGCCTGCTCGAGCCGGTGCGCGGCGGAGCCGAAGACGGCCACCGGGTGGCCACGCCTGGGGTCGGCGAAACGGACGTCGGCGAGGTACCCCACCACACTGCCGAGCGCGAAGGCGGTGCCCCGCCTCAACGCGCGCACCGCACAGCGGGAGGGGTCGGCGGTAGGTACGCCACGGTGACGGGTGTCCTCACTCAGGGTCCGCGCCCTGGCTCGACGAAACCGGAGGTGAGAGTCTCCTGGCTCCCGGGCCGCTTCCGCGTGCGCCCGGTGACAGTGGCGGGACCGCGCCGGACTCGCACCGGCTTCCTCTCCTTGCCTCCGTTTGGCTGAAAGATCCCACCACGCGCCCGGACCGGGAGTCAACAAACCGTCACGGTGGGCTGGGTCACCCGGCGGGCCGGACGATGACCCGTCAGTATCTCCGAGACCGGAGCCCGCTCGGCCCTCGAGGGTTGTGCGATCAGCCAGGGGCGGGTGGGCCCCGGCGGGCCGGGGTTCGTGTGTTCAGCGGCTGTGGGAGCCGTGCGGGGCCCCCGTACGGTCACCAGGTATGCGACGCAGACCGCTTCCTCCTGCCACCCCCACGCCCGTCCCCTTCTCCCCGGCCGCCGCCCGGGCCCACCGGGCCGGCCTAGGCCTCACCCCGGGGCAGGTGGCGGAGGGGATGGCGGCGCACGGGGTGCGGCTGCTGCCGGGGCACGTGCTCGGCTGGGAGAACGGCGAGCTGCGGCCCAGCGAGGAGGAGTTCGTCGCGCTGGCGCGGGCCCTGTGGTGCCCGCCCGCCCAGCTGATGGGCGCAGCCCCGGCCACCCTGCGGGACTTCCGGGTGGCCCGCGAGTACACCCAGGAGCAGGCGGCCCAGCGGCTCGGGCTCTCGCTCGCGGCCTACGCGAAGGCCGAGACCATCGGCCGCTGGTCCGGCGACGAGGAGCAGACCCACACCCTGGCCCACGTGCTCGGGATCGGCCTGCGGAGCCTGGTCCGGGTGACCGGACGTCAGGACGAGTTCGAGCAGTGCCTGCGCAGCAGCATCGACGGCCGCTGGCAGGCCCAGCTGGGGCCCCTCGCCCGCCTGGTCCCGGCCCCCCGCTCCGCCCTCACCGCCGTCCTGACCGCCCTCCAGTCCGAGTACCAGGTCCCGCTCTCCTGGGGCACCCCCGCCGCCGCCCCCACCACCCCGCTCCCCGACCGCTTCTGGCAGCTCCTCGCGGGCCACGACACCGACATCCCGGTCTGAGGCTCCGGCGGGCCCCTGAACAGCCGCCCCGGCTGGCGGGCCCCGGCCCCCGGTAGTGGGATGGAGTGCGAACGGTCCGTCACCAGCGACTCCCAGGGAGCGTCATGCGCTGGCAATCCGCCGCCTTCATCGCCGCCGCCGGCGCCGGAGCAGGGATCCTGCTGCTCGGCCGCAAGCTCTCCGAGGGGGCCGTCAACCCGGCCGCCGCCCAGCAGGAGTCCGTCCGCCCGCCCGCCGTGCTGAAGGTCCGGGCCCTGGGCCCGGGCCGCGTGACGCTGACCCGGACGCCCGACTCCGCCCGCCCGGGGCGGTACGCGCTGGAGTGGGGCGAGGACGGCCACGCCGTGGTCGGCGGGATCCTCGCCTCGGACGCCGCGGGCGTCACCCGCCGCCTCGAGCGCGCCGACGCCGGCACCCTGGCCGTCGGCACGGAGCTGCGGATGACCCCGCGGGTGCTCCTCGGCGACCCCACCTCCGCGCTCGCGATGGACTTCGCCGAGACCACCGCCGTGGGCGAGCTCGGCCCGCTCCCGGCCTGGCTCACGCCCGGCGTACGCGGCACCTGGGTGATCCTGGTCCACGGCCCGGGAGCGGGCCGTGAGCAGGCCCTCCCGGCCCTCCCCACCCTCGCCTCGCTGCGCCTGCCGACCCTCACCGTCACCTACCGGGGTGACGAGGGCGCCCCGGCCTCCCCGGACGGCCTGAGCCACTTCGGTGAGACCGAGTGGCGGGACGTCGAGGCGGCGCTGCGGCTCGCGCTGGACAGCGGCGCCGGGCGGGTCGTGCTGTACGGCTGGTCGCTGGGCGCGACCATGGCGCTGCAGACGGCGGCCCGCTCCGACTGGCGGGACAAGATCGCCGGCCTGGTCCTCGACTCGCCGGTGCTCGACCCGTCCGCGAGCATCCGCCGGGACGCTGTCCGGTCCGGGGTGCCCGCCGCCCTCGCCGAGCTCGGCGCCCTCGCGGCCCAGGGCCGCACCGGGGTCGACCTGGCCGGCTTCGCCCGCCTCGCCTCGGGCGCCGACCTGACCGTCCCCACTCTGCTGCTGCACAGCCCGGCCGACGCCTCCGCACCGTACGAGGCCGCCGCCGCCCTCGCCCACCACCGCCAGGAGCTCGTCAGCCTGCACCCCGTCCCGGACGCCGAACACGCCGCCCTCTGGAACGCCGACCCCGACGCGTACGCCGAGGCCCTGCGCCGCTTCCTCACCCCGCTGCTCTGAACCCCGCTGCCCTGACCGAGAACCTGACCAGCTCATGGCGTGGACATGGCAGCCAAGGGCCCGGTTTGCGCTGTGTTGCCCGATCTCCGGCGGCAGTTCGGCCTTGGCGCCGAAAGAAGCCGGTTGGCGGATGTGACAGAAGGCCGGTGCACGGGGAAGACTGCACGGCGTGACGTCTCGGAACCCGCGCGACCGTGATGCCCCGCTCCAGCCGACGATCGGTACGGGTGCGACGGTGACCCGTCTCCCCGGAGCGGCCCGCCGTGCCGACGGCCCCCGCCAGGCCGACGGCCCGGCCCGTCGCCGCACGCCCGCCAAGCCCGGCCGCGGCCGGGTGCCGGTGCCGGACGGCTTCCCCGCCCCCGCGGAGCTCGCTCCGCTGGCCCGGCGGATGCTCGCCGACGCCGTCAGGATCGCCCGCTGGGCGGGCGAGCTGGAGCGCGTGGACAAGCGGGGCGAACTGCTCCCCGAGGACGCCCGCGCGGCCGGGCGCGCCCTCGCCATGACCGTCGGCGCCGCCGCCAAGGCGTGGGGCCAGGCCCTGCTGGTCGGCCTGGTGGAGGCCCGGGACGGCGGCGCCGCCCCCGGCTGGCGCCTGCACGCCTGGGAGCACGACGACGAGGCCGTGGTCCGCGGCTGGTCCGCACTCTTCGACGCCTGGACGCTGCTCGCCCCCGTCCCGCCCGCCCCGCTGCGCGGCGTCTTCGCCGTGCTCGCCGGGCAGGCCGTGGACCAGGCGCCGCAGCTGCTCTCCTTCCTGCACCTGGTGGCCGGCCCGGTGGCCGACAGCGAGCTGCTCGAGCTGCTCCGCCGGGGCCTGGACGAGCGCCGCCACGGCGCCGGCACCGGCGCCGCGGTGCTCTCGCCCGTGCCGCACGCCGCCTCGGCCGTCTCCGCCGTGCGCGGCACCTGCCGCGAGCCGCAGGTCGACACCCCGCCGGCCGTCGCCGACGTGGCGGCCGTCCTGGACTGGATGCTGGACGGCCTGGCGGCCGTCGGCGCCGTGGTCCGCCGGGACGAGGCCGCCGAGCTCTCCCCGCTGGGCCACTGGGCCGTGCGGGCCAAGCTGGAGGAGATCTGCACCGTCGCCCAGACGGCGGCCGGCCACATCGAGCAGAGCGCCCTGGAGCTCCTGGACGCCTGCGCCCGCTACACCCCGGGCCCGGCCCGGGCCGAGTACCGCGCCTGGGTCGCCGCCCGCCCGGTGGACCGCGCCGTGGCCGAGCTGCTCGACGCCGCCCAGGGCGAGGACGCCCTGCGCCGCGGCCTCGCCTTCGAGGCCCTGCGGGTCGCCGGCGGCACCGCCGAGCAGGCCGTCCGGGCGGCCGTCGAGATCCCCGTCCTGCGCCCCTACGCCCTGCTCTGGCTGGCCGAGCAGTCCGAGGAGGAGGGCATCTCGCCCTCCGACGTCCTGACCGCCGAGGACGCCGCCTGGCTCTGGGTGGACACCGCCGCGGCCGTCCTCGACCACGGCGAAACGGAACTGCTGGTCGGCCACGTCGAGGGCGCCTCCGCCGGCGAGCCCGTCCGCCTCTTCAACCGGGCCCGCCAGTCCGGCCACCCCCGCGCCGCATCCGTCCTGACGGCCGTCAGCTCCGTCCACCCCGACCCGGCCGTGGCCCGGGCGGCGAGGCGCAGCGCTTTCAGCGTCCATCGAGGTGGCGCGTAAGTTGCACTATCCAGGGGCGCGGGGAACGGCGCGGCCAGCCACCCACCTCGCGTCACTGAGGGCACAGCAGTCAGTTGCACTATCAGCGGCATCAGTAAGCAGAAGGGCCCCACTCCGGTTCACCCGGAATGGGGCCCTTCTCGCGTCCAAGCGACTAGCAGCCGCGCGACTCCGCGCGGCGCGCCCGCACGTCCCCGACCTTCTGCCCCACCTTGCGGCGGATGACCAGCAGCGGAGCCATCGCGGCCAGCGTGATCTGCGCGATCGCACCGATGTGCATCAGCGTGTCACCGCCCGGCAGCCCGGCCGCCCAGGCCGCCAGGCAGCCGATCGAGACGACGATCCAGCACAGCGTGGCGGTGGCCAGCAGGCCCTGCGGCTTCGGGTACTCGATCCGGCTCACCATCAGGTAGGCCACCCCGAAGATCATCGCCAGCCCGATCAGCATCGGCGGGTCGAGCAGCACGATCGCGATGACCGTCATGGCCCCCATCGGGCACGGCATGCCCTGGAAGACCCCCGGCCGCATCTTGACCGCCGAGAAGCGGGCGAGACGGAGTACGACCGCCAGCAGCACCGTCAGGGCGATGAACGCCGACAGCTGCTGGTTGCTGTCGGGGGAGACGATGCCCCAGACGGCCACGAAGTACGCCGGCGCGATCCCGAAGCTGATCAGGTCGGCGAGGTTGTCCAGCTCCGCGCCCAGGGCGGAGGAGCGCAGCTTGCGCGCCACCAGCCCGTCGAAGAGGTCGCACATCGAACCGATCAGCAGCAGCGTCACCGCGGTGGCGGCGCTGTTGCGGTTCGGCGAGGAGGTCTCCCCGGTGAGGTGCGGCATCAGGACCCCGGTGGTGATCGAGTAGATCGCCAGGAAGCCGCAGACGGCGTTCCCCAGGGTCAGGAAGTCGGCGGTGGAGAGGTGCTGGGGCGAACGGGGAGCGCGGAGCTCGCGGTCGCGCGCCCAGCGGCGGCGGCGCAGGTCCGTCTCCTCGTCCTCGCCCAGGCCGACGAGCGTCTCAGGATCAGTCACGGTCAAGGCGCGTCACCCCGGCGGTGGTCTTCTGGCCCACCTCGACGCCGACCTCGACGCCGGGCGGGAGGTAGGTGTCGACGCGGGAGCCGAAGCGGATCAGACCGACCCGCTCGCCCTGCTCGACCTTGGTCCCGGCGGCCATGTACGGCACGATGCGGCGGGCCACGGCCCCCGCGATCTGCACCATCTCGATGTCGCCGATCTCGGTGTCGAAGTGCCACACGACGCGCTCGTTGCGGTCGCTGTCCTTGTTGAACGCCGGGACGAAGCCGCCGGCGATGTGCTCGACGGAGGTCACGGTGCCCGGCAGCGGCGCGCGGTTGACGTGCACGTTGAGCGGGCTCATGAAGATCGCGACCCGGGTGCGGCCGTCCGGCCACGGGTCGATGCTCTGCACCACGCCGTCGGCGGGGGAGATGACTCTCCCGGCGCTGATCTCACGCTCGGGGTCCCGGAAGAACCACAGCATGCCCGCGCTCAGCGCACAGGCCGGTACGGCCGCCAGGGCCCACTTGCCGCTGCGCCGGGTGAGGGCGGTGGTGATCGCGGCGGTGGCCAGGGTCGGCACGAACCAGGGGGTGGCTCCGCGGGCGATGGTCACGCGCGGACGGCGACCGGCCGCCTGGGCGGCGAGGGCGTCGCCGGCCGGAACGGAGGTGTGAGGGGACGGGCTGATGGGCATCGAAGACCTTAGTCGCGGGGGATCATGGCCGCTGGACGGGGGCCACCGCGGGGATCGAGTGAAAAGGGGACGGCTGCTGTCCCGGGGATGCTATCGGGACCAGGCGGTAGGTGGGCAAGCCGCCTGCATGTCCAGGTGTCCGTCGCGGTGCCGATCTGTGCCTGCTATGTATACGACCGTAGCTCGGGGAGTGGCGGTTCCCCAAGGGCTCGGAGCACTCGCGTGAGCCATGTCTCAATACGAACAGGGCAGGCTTACCCGCACGTTCGGGCGGTTTCGGTGGTGTGCGCGGAACCGTAGGGCGCGCACCAGGTGGTGCGCGCCCTACGGCCCTTTCCCCGGGGCCGCCAGCCCGCTCCCCCCGGCTGACCAGGCCGGGGATCGGTACGGTCGTGGCGGCGGGCGGAGGACGGGCCCGCACGCCCGGTCCTCCTGGTTCATGGTCCGGGCGGACCGGTGCCGTCGGGCGGATTCGAAATCCGGACGGCCGATCTCTTTCCCGGAGTCAGCGGTGAGCTGCGCGGATCACTCCGCGATCTTGTACTCCTCGAGCAGGCGGCGGCCCACGATCATCTTCTGGATCTCCGCCGTACCTTCACCGATCAGCAGCATCGGAGCCTCGCGGTAGAGGCGCTCGATCTCGTACTCCTTGGAGAAGCCGTAGCCGCCGTGGATGCGGAAGGCGTCCTCCACGACCTCCTTGCAGTACTCGGAGGCCAGGTACTTGGCCATGCCGGCCTCGAGGTCGTTGCGCTCGCCGCTGTCCTTCTTGCGGGCGGCCATCACCATCATCTGGTGCGCGGCCTCGACCTTGGTGGCCATCTCGGCCAGCTTGAACTGGATGGCCTGGTGCTCGGCGATCTTCTTGCCGAAGGTGGAGCGCTGCTGGGCGTAGGAGATGCCCAGCTCGAAGGCGCGGCGGGCGACGCCGCAGCCACGGGCGGCGACGTTGACGCGGCCGACCTCGACGCCGTCCATCATCTGGTAGAAGCCCTTGCCCGGGACGCCGCCGAGGACGCGGTCGGCCGGGATGCGGACGTCCTGCAGCACCAGCTCGGTGGTGTCGACGCCCTTGTAGCCCATCTTCTCGATCTTGCCGGGCACGGTGAGGCCGGGCACCGACTCGTTCGGGCCGAAGCCCGGGGTCTTCTCGATCAGGAAGGTGGTCATGTTCTTGTAGGGGCTGGAGCCGCCCTCGTCGGTCTTGCAGAGCACCGCGACGACGCTCGAGGTGCCGCCGTTGGTCAGCCACATCTTCTGGCCGTTGAGGACGTAGAAATCGCCGTCCTTGACGCCCTTGGTGGAGATCGCCGAGACGTCGGAGCCGAGGGCCGGCTCGGACATCGAGAAGGCCCCGCGGAGCTCGCCGGCGGCCATCTTGGGCAGGAAGTACTCCTTCTGCTCCTGGGTGCCGTGCGCGTTGATCATGTGGGCCACGATGAAGTGGGTGTTCACGATGCCGGAGACGGACATCCAGCCGCGGGCGATCTCCTCGACCACCAGGGCGTAGGTGAGCAGCGACTCGCCGAGGCCGCCGAACTCCTCGGGGATGGTCAGGCCGAACAGGCCGAGCTGCTTCATCCCCTCCACGATCGCGGTCGGGTACTCGTCCTTGTGCTCCAGCTCGGTCGCGACCGGGATGATCTCCTTCTCGACGAAGTCCCGCACGGTGGCGAGGATGTCCCGCTGGATCTCGGTGAGGCCGTCGGTCTGTGCGAGGCGTGCCATCGTGCGGCTCCTGGTCAGGGAAGTGGGGGGTGTCGCGCGCAGCGCGTCCCAAGAAGGGTGGCGGCGGGCGACGGGTGGGCGAGGGTGAGTTGCGGGGGCTCCGCGAAGCGTGACTTCCGCGGAGCCCCCTGGCCGGTGGAGCGAGCGATGACGGCGCGCGCCCCGGACCGGGGTCCTTAGGAGAGGGGAGTGGGGCGGCCGGGCTGGTCGCCGCCACGCTCCTCGAGGTACTTCTCGGTCGGCACCATCACCTTGCGGCGGAAGATGCAGACGACCGTACCGTCCTGCTTGTAGCCCTTGGTCTCGACGTAGACGATGCCGCGGTCCGGCTTCGAGGTCATGTTCTTGTCGAGGACCGTGGTCTCGCCGTAGATGGTGTCGCCGTGGAAGGTCGGCGCGATGTGGCGCAGCGACTCGATCTCCAGGTTGGCGAGCGCCTTGCCGGAGACGTCCTCGACGCTCATGCCGAGCAGCAGCGAGTAGATGTAGTTGCCGACCACGACGTTCTGGCCCTGCACGGTGGTGGTCGCGTAGTTGGCGTCCATGTGCAGCGGGTGGTGGTTCATGGTCAGCAGGCAGAAGAGGTGGTCGTCGTACTCGGTGACCGTCTTCCCGGGCCAGTGCTTGTAGACGGCCCCGACCTCGAACTCCTCGTAGGTGCGTCCGAACTGCATGGCTCAGCTCTCCGGGATCTCGAACTTGGTGGTGCGCTCCATGCCGGCGGCCCGGCCCTTGCCCGCGATGACCAGGGCCATCTTGCGGCTGGCCTCGTCGATCATCTCGTCACCGAGCATCGCGGAGCCCTTGGCGCCGCCCGCCTCGGAGGTGCAGTAGTCGTACGCGTCGAGGATGAGCTCGGAGTGGTCGTAGTCCTCCTGCGAGGGCGAGTAGATCTCGTTCGCGGCGGCGACCTGGTCCGGGTGGAGCACCCACTTGCCGTCGAAGCCCAGCGCCGCGGAGCGGCCGGCCACCTCGCGGTAGCCCTCGGCGTTGCGGATCTGCAGGTAGGGGCCGTCGATGGCCTGCAGGTCGTTGGCACGGGCGGCCATCAGGATGCGCATCAGGATGTAGTGGTAGGCGTCGGCGTTGTAGCCGGGGGGCTGCTCGCCGACCACCAGGGACTTCATGTTGATCGAGGCCATGAAGTCGGCCGGGCCGAAGATGATGGTCTCCAGGCGCGGCGAGGCCTCGGCGATCGCGTCGACGTTGATCAGGCCCTTGGCGTTCTCGATCTGCGCCTCGATGCCGATCTTGCCGACCTCGAAGCCCATGGTCTTCTCGATCTGGGTGAGCAGGAGGTCGAGCGCCTTGACCTGCTCGGCGGTCTGCACCTTCGGCAGCATGATGCAGTCGAGGTTCTGGCCGGCGCCCTCGACGACGGTGATGACGTCGCGGTAGGTCCAGTGGGTGGTCCAGTCGTTGACCCGGACGACCTTGGTCTTCTTGCCCCAGTCGCCGTTGTTCAGCGCGTCCACGATGTTGTGGCGGGCGCTCTCCTTGACGAGCGGCGCGCAGGCGTCCTCCAGGTCGAGGAAGACCTGGTCGGCCGGGAGGCCCTGGGCCTTCTCCAGGAAGCGCGGGTTGCTGCCCGGGACGGCCAGGCAGGAGCGGCGCGGGCGGAGGCGGTTGACAGTCATGAGGTCCTTCCGGGGTCAGCTCGTGGCGGCCGTGGTCGCGGCCCAGGGCTGAAGCCTGTTGGCCAGCCGGATCTCGTCGACGATCCGGCCGATGATGGTGGTGATGCCGAAGTCCTTCGGGGTGAAGACCGCGGCGACGCCGGCGGCCTTGAGGGCCTCGCCGTCCGCTGCGGGGATGATGCCACCGACGATCACCGGCACATCCTCCACCCCCGCGCGCCGAAGTCGGTAGAGCACGTCCGGCACCAGCTCCGGGTGGGCACCCGAGAGGATGGACAGGCCCACGCAGTGCACGTCCTCCGCGACGGCGGCGGAGACGATCTGCTCGGGGGTCAGCCGGATGCCCTGGTAGACCACCTCGAACCCGGCGTCGCGGGCCCGGACGGCGATCTGCTCGGCGCCGTTGGAGTGGCCGTCGAGGCCCGGCTTGCCGACCAGCAGGCGCAGCTTGCCCGCGCCGAGCTCCTCGGCGGTCGCGGCCACCGCCGCGCGGACGGCGGCCAGCTCGCTGCCGTCCTCGGCCGCGACGGCGACGGGCGCGCCGCCCACGCCGGTGGGTGCGCGGTACTCGCCGAACACCTCGCGCAGCGCGAAGGACCACTCGCCGGTGGTCACCCCGGCGCGGGCGCAGGCCAGGGTCGCGGCCATCAGGTTGGCCTCGGTCGCGGCCACGGCCTTGAGCTCGGCCAGTGCGGCCTGCGCGGCGGCCTCGTCGCGCTGGCCGCGCCAGGCCTCCAGCTGGGCCAGCACGGACCGCTCGGAGGCCGGGTCGACCACCATGATCGCGGTGTCGAGGTCGGCCGTCAGCGGGCTCTCCTCGGTGGTGTCGAAGCAGTTCACGCCGACGATCTTGTCCTCGCCAGCCTCGATCCGGGCCCGGCGCGCCGCGTGCGCGGCCACCAGGTTGGACTTCAGGTAGCCGGACTCGACGGCCGGAATGACGCCGCCCATCTCGAGCACCTTGGCGATCTCCGCCTCGGCCCCGGCCAGCAGCTCGGCCGTCTTGGCCTCGATGACCGCCGAGCCGTTGAAGATGTCGCCGTACTCGAGCAGGTCCGACTCGTAGGCCAGCACCTGCTGGATGCGCAGCGACCACTGCTGGTCCCAGGGCCGGGGCAGGCCCAGCGCCTCGTTCCAGGCGGGCAGCTGGACGGCGCGGGCGCGGGCGTCCTTGGAGAGGGTGACGGCCAGCATCTCGAGCACGATCCGCTGGACGTTGTTCTCCGGCTGCGCCTCGGTCAGGCCCAGCGAGTTGACCTGCACGCCGTAGCGGAACCGCCGCTGCTTGGGGTCGGTGATCCCGTAACGCTCGCGGGTGACCTTCTCCCAGAGCTGGGTGAAGGCGCGCATCTTGCACATCTCCTCGACGAACCGCACGCCGGCGTTGACGAAGAAGCTGATCCGCGAGACCACCTCGCCCATCCGTTCCGGGGCGACCTGCCCCGAGTCACGGACGGCGTCAAGGACGCTGATCGCCGTGCACATCGCGTACGCGATCTCCTGGACGGGGGTCGCCCCGGCCTCCTGCAGGTGGTAGCTGCAGATGTTGATCGGGTTCCACTTGGGGATGTGTCCGACGGTGTACGCGATCATGTCGGTGATCAGGCGCACCGAGGGGCCGGGCGGGAAGACGTGCGTCCCGCGCGACAGGTACTCCTTGACGATGTCGTTCTGGGTGGTGCCGGTGAGCTTGGCGATGTCCGCGCCCTGCTCCTCGGCGACCACCTGGTACATCGCCAGCAGCCACATGGCCGTGGCGTTGATCGTCATGGAGGTGTTGGTCTGCTCCAGCGGGATGCCCTCGAAGAGCGTCCGCATGTCGCCGACGTGGCCCACCGGCACCCCGACCCGGCCGACCTCGCCACGGGCCAGCACGTGGTCCGAGTCGTAGCCGGTCTGGGTGGGCAGGTCGAAGGCGACCGAGAGACCGGTCTGGCCCTTCGCCAGGTTGCGCCGGTAGAGCGCGTTCGAGTCCTTCGCCGTCGAGTGGCCGGCGTAGGTACGCATCAGCCACGGGCGGTCGCGCTTCAAGGGCTCGCTCATCAGATGTTCCGGAAGCGGTTGATCGCGTCGAGGTGCGTGGCGCGGAGCTCGTGGTCGCGGACGCCCAGGCCCTCCTCGGGGGCGAGGCAGAGCACGCCGACCTTGCCCTGGTGCTTGTTGTGGTGCACGTCGAGGGCGGCCTGGCCGGTCTCCTCCAGGGAGTAGACCTTGGACAGGGTCGGGTGGATCTTGCCCTTGGCCACCAGGCGGTTGGCCTCGAAGGCCTCGCGGTAGTTGGCGAAGTGCGAGCCGACGATGCGCTTGAGCGACATCCACAGGTAGCGGTTGTCGTACTGGTGCATGTAGCCCGAGGTCGAGGCACAGGTCACGATGGTGCCGCCCTTGCGGGTGACGTAGACCGAGGCACCGAAGGTCTCGCGGCCCGGGTGCTCGAAGACGATGTCCACGTCCTCGCCGCCGGTGAACTCGCGGATCTTGGAGCCCAGGCGCTTCCACTCGCGCGGGTCCTGGTTGTTCTCGTCCTTCCAGAACTTGTAGCCCTCGGCCGAGCGGTCGATGATCGCCTCGGCGCCCATGGCGCGGCAGATCTCGGCCTTCTGCTCGCTGGAGACCACACAGATCGGGGTGGCGCCGCCGGCCAGGGCGTACTGGGTGGCGTAGGAGCCGAGGCCGCCGCTGGCACCCCAGATCAGCACGTTGTCGCCCTGCTTCATGCCGGCGCCGTTACGGCTGACCAGCTGACGGTAGGCGGTGGAGTTGACCAGGCCGGGGGAGGCGGCCTCCTCCCAGCTGAGGTGCTTGGGCTTGGGCAGCAGCTGGTTGGTCTTCACCAGGGCGATCTGGGCCAGGCCGCCGAAGTTGGTCTCGAAGCCCCAGATGCGCTGCTCCGGGTCCATCATCGTGTCGTTGTGGCCGTCGGGGCTCTCCAGCTCGACCGACAGGCAGTGCGCGACGACCTCGTCACCCGGCTTCCAGGCGTTGACGCCCGCGCCGGTGCGCAGCACCACGCCCGCGAGGTCGGAGCCGAGCACGTGGTACGGCAGGTCGTGACGCTTGGTCAGCGGGGAGAGGCGGCCGTAGCGCTCCAGGAAGCCGAAGGTGGAGACCGGCTCGAAGATCGAGGACCAGACGGTGTTGTAGTTCACCGAGCTGGCCATGACGGCGACCAGGGCCTCGCCCGGGCCGAGCTCCGGGAGGGCGACGTCGTCGAGGTGGAGGGACTTACGGGGGTCCTTGTCGCGGCTGTCGAGGCCCGCGAACATCTGCTCCTCGTCCTTGTGGAGCGTGACGGCTCGGTAGTGCTCCGGAAGCGCCAGGTTGGCGAAGTCCGCCGAGGTGCTGTCGGTGGAGAGGATTGCGTCGAGGATTTCCTGCATGGCTGCCTCCGAAGGCGTACCTGTGTGAGGGGGCACAGGGCGTCTGGGGGAGCCGGGAGCGGACACCGGCTTCGCTGTCGGTCTGAGGGTGGTCTTCGGGTGGTGCGGCGACGTCTGGTGGGGTCGCACAGACGAGGCGCGCCATGGTGGGAAGCCGCGGCGCCGCGACTGATGGGTAACAAGGTAGTGGCACCCTGTGCCACTCGTAAAGACACGCGGTGCCATCAAATCGCGGTGTCATCGAAGCGTGATCCGACCCCCTGCGAAGGCAAGGCAAAGGCCCGCCCCACGGCACTGGGACGGGCCTTATCTACCCCACTGACCTGCGAAAACGCAGTGGTCAGTTGGATCTTGGGCTGCCGAGGGCAGCACGGATGGAGTCCACCACGACGTCCAGCGGAGCGTCCGTGCGGGCGACTGTGATGAGCACCTCACCGCCCGGCGTGGCACTGAGTGCGCTGATGGCACTCGCCTCGTCCGGAGTGACTGTGTCACCACTGGCACCGGGTGCCACACCGAAACCGCGGCGCCGGGAGCCCCGCGGCGCGGTCGCCCAGAAGGTGTTCCGGATGACCTCGAAGGAGTGGTCGAGCTGCGCCTCCGGGTCACCCAGACCGCCCGCCCGCAGCCAGCGCCGCAGCACGTGGTTGTGGGCCGCGACCACCGCCGCAGCCGAGACCTCGGCCAGCATCGAGTCGTCGTCCCCGCCGCGCTGCCAGCCCGGCGGGATCTCCTCGGCCGCGTCGAAGCGGCCGAGCAGGTAGCGGGTGAACAGCCGCTCGTACCGGGAGACCACCGCGATCTCGCGCTCGCGCAGGGCCGGCACCTGGCGGATCAGCTGGTACCGCGCGACGGACACCCCCGGGGTGGAGGCGTACATCCGCAGCACCTCCTTGATGCCCCGGCAGACCACGTCGAGCGGGTGCTCCTCGTAGTCCGCGCTGGCCAGCAGGTCCGCCACCCGCACCAGGGTGTCGTCGTGGTCCGGGAAGATCGCCTCCTCCTTCGACCGGAAGTACCGGAAGAAGGTGCGCCGGGCCACTCCGGCGGCGGCCGCGATCTGGTCGACCGTGGTCTCCTCGTACCCCTGGGTGGCGAACAGCTCCATCGCCGCCGCCGCCAAGTCCTGCCGCATCTGCAGGCGCTGGGCCGCCGCCCGCCGGTGACCCGCGCCGGCTTCGGCGGGGCGCGCCGCCTCCGGCGGCTCGACGGGCTGCGGGGCGGTCTCGGAGGTGTCGGTGGTTGACTGTGGCCGGTCCATGCCCGGAACGCTACACGGCTGGGCGGGGCCGGTGCCGGGCCCACGGCGCCGGACCGGGGCCACCGGCCCACCGGCCACCGGCCGGGGCCAGTGGGCCGAGGGGGCGGCCGGGTTCCAGGCCGGCCGCAGTGGCGCCGGCACTCCTCGGGACCCGCCGCCGGGCGGCGGGGTCGACAGGGCACTCATCGGCGCGCGTGGTCGCGGAAGCCGCGCCCGGTCTTGCGGCCCAGGCAGCCGGCCGCCACCAGGTGCTCGAGCAGCGGCGCCGCGGCCAGGCCCGGCTCGCGGAACTCCTGGTGCAGCACCTGCTCGATGGTCAGCGAGACGTCCAGGCCGACCACGTCGAGCAGCTCGAACGGGCCCATCGGGTAGCCGCAGCCCAGTTTCATCGCGGTGTCGATGTCGTCCACCGTCGCGTAGTGCTCCTGCAGCATCCGCACCGCGTCGTTCAGGTACGGGAAGAGCAGCGCGTTCACGATGAAGCCGGCCCGGTCGCCGCACTCCACGGCGTGCTTCTTCACCTTGCCGCAGAGTTCGAGCACGGTTGAGGTCACGTCCTCGGCGGTCAGCACGGTGGAGACCACCTCGACCAGCTTCATCGCCGGGGCCGGGTTGAAGAAGTGCATCCCGATCACGTCCTGCGGGCGGCTGGTCGCCGTCGCGCAGCTGATCACGGGGAGGGAGGAGGTGGTGGTCGCCAGTACTGCGCCCGGCTTGCAGATCTTGTCCAGGGTGGTGAACAGCTCGCGCTTGATCGCCAGGTCCTCCGCGACCGCCTCGACCACCAGGTCGGCGTTCGCCAGGTCCTCGTAGCGGCCGGTGGGGGTGACGTTGGCGAGCGCGGCGTCGCGCTGCTCGGCGCTCAGGCGGCCCTTGGCCACCGAACGCTCCAGCGACTTCGCCAGCTGCGCCTTGGCCTTGTCGGCCTTCTCCTGGCTGCGGGCGGCGAGGAGCACCTGGTACCCGGCCTTGGCGAAGACCTCCACGATGCCGGTCGCCATGGTGCCGGAGCCGCAGACGGCGACCTCGCGCACCTCGCGACCCGCGACCCGCTCCTTGGCCGCCTTGGCGCTCTCCGTGACCACCTTGGACGAACCCGGCGCCTCGTAGGTGTAGAAACCACGCCCGGTCTTGCGGCCGAGCAGTCCGGCCGAGACCAGCTGGCCCAGGATCGGCGCGGGGGCGTGCAGGCGGTCGCGCGACTGCTCGTACATCGCCTCCAGGACGGTCCGGGCGGTGTCCACGCCGATCAGGTCGAGCAGCGCGAGCGGGCCCATCGGCAGGCCGCAGCCGAGCCGCATCGCGGCGTCGATGTCCTCCCGGGTGGCGTACTTGGACTCGTACATCGCGGCGGCCTGGTTGAGGTACGCGAACAGCAGGCCGTTCACCACGAACCCGGCCCGGTCCCCGGCCGCCACCGGCTCCTTGCCCAGCTCACGGGCGAAGGCGGCGGCCTCCTCCGAGACCTGAGGGGCCGTCAGGACGGTGCGGACGATCTCGACCAGCTTCATGGTGTGCACGGGGTTGAAGAAGTGCAGGCCCAGCACCCGCTCGGGGCGGCCCGTCGCAGCGGCGATCCTGGTGACGCTGAGCGCGGTGGTACCGGTCGCCAGCACCGTCTCCGGCGGGCAGATCCGGTCCAGCTCGGCGAAGATCTCCCGCTTCAGCTCCAGCTGCTCGGGGACCTCCTCGATCACCAGGTTCGCCGCCGCCGCTGCCGTCAGGTCTGCCCCGACGGAGATGTTGGCCAGCAGCGCGGCACGCTCCTCTGCGGTGAGCCGCTCGCGCTGCACCGCGCGCTCGGTGCTCGCCTCGATCCGGGCCAGCGCCCGGACGGCGGCCGGCCCGTCGGCCTCGATGCCGATCACCTGCCGCCCGCTACGGGCGATCGCGACGGCGACACCGGCACCCATGGTGCCGAGGCCGACCACGGCGACGGTGGGGAAGGGACGCTCCATTGTCCTGACTCCTTGTCATGGACCCCGGGCAGCAGCCTCTGTTTTCGGGTATGCCGAGTGGCAGGCCCGGAGGCGAGGGAGGGTACGGCGGCACGGGGCGGCGGGAATGACGGTTGCGGCACACGCTGCGGCAGGCCGGTCCGCTCCGGCCGTGCGCGGGTGTGACGTGGTGCTCAGGCGCTGAAGATGTCGCTGCGCTGCACTCGGCAATACCGGCACCCGAACCCCGCCCGGACAGCGTGCGTTGGCACGACGGGCGGCGGCCCCGCTGGTGCGGCTCCCGAAGCCCAGCGGTGGTGCGTGCGGTCACTGTAGCGAAGTTACCGCCCGGTAGGAAGGGGTCAGTCTGTAACGGAACCCGGGGTGTTCTCGGCTCAGTTGTCGGCTGCCCGGCCCGGCCCGCCGGAGGTGTCCGGGTCGGTCGCCAGCAGGTACCCCAGGTGGGTGCGGTTGCGCGCGCCGAGCCGGGTCATCAGCTTGGCGATGTGCTGGCGGCAGGTGCGCTCGCTGATGCCGAGCTGGCGGGCGATGGCGACGTCCTTGTCCTCGTGCAGCAGCAGCCGGGCGATGGCCCGCTGCATGTCCGGGACGATCAGCTTCTGCTTGCGGGTCTCGTAGGCGGAGGCGAAGGGGATCGCGCTGCTCCAGGACGCCTCGAAGGTGCCCACCAGGAAGGCGATCAGGTCCGGTTGCCGGATCTTCAGTGCGCCGCCGCCCTCGGCCGGGACGAAGGCGAGTCTGCGGTCGAAGACCAGCAGGCGGGGGAAGAGCGTGTTGAGGGTGCGGATCTCGGCGCCCGCCGCGGTCAGGCGCTCGGCGTAGGCCTCGGTCGCGGGGTTGAACCGGGCGCTGTGCTGGTAGATGGTGCGCATCCGGACGCCGCGGTCGAGGAGCTCGGAGTCCCGGGTCAGCGCCTCCGCCAGCACCTCCACCGGTCGGGGTCCGCCGGGCTGGGCGGTCAACAGGTCCGTCGCGCACTCGGCGGCCGCCTTGTCCAGCAGCACGTTGACGTCGGAGGCCGGGATCACCGCCACGGCCCGGTCGTCGGCCCGGCCGCCGGTGGCCTCCGCGAACACCGTGCGCAGGGCGTCGAACCCGACCGTCGCGCCGTCGATGCGCTCCTGCACGTCCTGCAGCCGGGCCCGCAGCGGCCCGAGCGTGCGGGCCTCCGCCACCTGGGGCGCGCAGGCCCGGAGGGTGCCGTCCTCGGCCGGCTGCAGCAGGTGGAAGGCCAGCAGCTGTCCGACGGCGGCCTCGGCCCCGGCCTCGGACAGACCGGCCGTCGCGGCCAGCTGCTGCCGCGTCAGCGGGCCCTCGCGCAGGGCCGCGGCGTACATCCGCTGCAGGTCAGGGGCGTACGGGCCGGAGAGCGGTCCGATCTGTCCGTTTACCTGGTGTTCAGATGCCATTTGTACTGCCTTCATGTTCCGTCATTGCCTCTACATGATCCCTGACGGAGGTGGTCCGTGCACTGACCGGAGGTGATGATCGGAACGAGCCGAGGGTGCGACCGAGCACCGAAGGCCGGCTCGGAACGTGCAAGAGCAAAACGGGGTGGAGCTCCACATGAACAAGATCAAGCGCTGGATTCTCGTGCTCACGGCGGCCGCCGCCGTGACGGCCGGCCTGCAGTCGGCCGCCGGGCTCGAGGCCGGTGGCCACCAGCTGGGCGCCGGCCGGCCGGTCGCGCACCTGGCCACGAAGGACACCGGCTGGGGATGAGCCGACCGCCCGCCTCCGGTCGTAACCATCCTCGAACGAAAGTTGTCGCCATGGACGCGAAGGACCTCCTGCTGCTGGTCCGCGTCGGCTGTCTGCGCGAGCAGGCGCTGACCTCCTGGACCGCCCGGCCGGACCTCGAACTGGCGGTGGCGGAGAGCGCCACCGCCGCCTACCTCCGGCTGGCCGAGCGCCAGATCCCGCTCTCGCCCGAGCGCCCCGCGGAGGAGGTGTACCAGGCCTGTCGCGCCGTGCTGGCCGCCGCCGACGGCGCGAAGGGCGTGATCGGCTTCCTCGACTCGACGCTGCCCCTGGTGGCCCGGCTCGCCGAGGAGTTCGGCCTGCCCGGCTGCTCGCCGCAGACGCTGCAGCACCTCACCGACAAGGCCTGGGCGCGCGGACGCTTCGCCGAGTCGGGCGTGCCCGGCCCCGGCTTCCGCACCCTGCGGGCCGGCACCGCCGCCGGAAACCGGCCGGCCGCCGTCGCGGGGCTCGACTACCCGCTGATCCTCAAACCGGCGGACTCCTCGGCCGGCCGCGGGGTGATCCGGGCCGCCGGGCCCGAGGAGCTCGACGCCGCCTGGGAGACCGCGGCCCGCTTCACCAAGTCGGGGGTCCTGCTCGCGGAGGAGGAGTTGATCGGCGAGGAGATCAGCGTCGAGACGGTCACCGTCGCGGGCCGCACCGTGGTGCTGGCCTGCACCGAGAAGCTCAGCACCCGCGGCGAGGCCTTCGTCGAGCTCGGCCAGGCCACCCCGGCCCGCCTCGACGGCGCGCTCGGCACGGAGGTCCGCGAGATCGCCACCGCCGCCCTGAAGGCGGTCGGCTTCGACCACGGCATCGCGCACACCGAGATGATCCTCACCCAGGCCGGCCCCCGGATCATCGAGGTCAACCCGCGCCCGGCCGGCGACTGCATCATGGACCTCGTCCGGCTCACCACCGGTGTGAACGTCTACGACCTCGCCGCCGACCTGGCGCTCGGCCGGCCGGTCGACCTCGACGCGCTGGAGCGGACCGCCTTCACCGGCGGCGCGGCGATCCGCTTCCTGACCGGCGAGCCCGGCGTCGTCCGCCGCATCGACGGCGTGGCCGCCGCGGCCGCTCGGCTGGACCCGGCCCGCGAACGGATGGTCCTGCTGACCAGGCCGGGCGACACCGTCGACGCCGTCTCCACCAACCTGCACCGCCTCGGCTACGTCATCGCGGTCGGCGACTCCACCGCGGCGGCGCTGGCGCGAGCCGAGGAGATCGCCGCGCTGGTCACCGTCACCACCTCCGCCGCCGCCCAGGGCGAGCGGCCCGCGCACCGGCTGCCCAGTTCGGAGTGCTGGACCTGATGAGCGGCCCCACCACGACAAGGACCACCATGAGCTCGCCCGACTCCTACTGGCTCGCCACCGGCCCGGCCTGGACCAGGCCCGCCGCGGCCCTGCCCGCCCGGGCCGGGGTCTGCGTGCTCGGCGCCGGGGTGATGGGTGCCACCCTCGCCTACTGGCTCACCAGGGCCGGGCACCGCCCGCTGGTGATCGAGCGCAACACCGCCCCCGCCATGGGCTCCTCCGGCCGCAACGCCGGCCGGCTGATCCAGGGCGGCAACGCCCAGCACGCCCTCGCCGTCGAGAAGTACGGCCACGCCGAGGCGCTGGCCATCTACCGGGCCACCCTCACCAACCGGGACCTGGTGCGTGAGGTCGCCGCCCGCGAGGGCATCGCGGCCACCCGCTTCCCCACCGCCAAGCTCGACCTCGCCGTCGAGGAGGACGAGGCCCTCGAACTGAAGCGGACGGCCGAGGCCCTGCGCGCCGACGGCATCCCGGCCGAGTGGCTGGACCTGCCCGGCTCGCGGGCGGCCTTCGGCACCGACCTGCCCGACACCGTGCTCGGCGGCCTGTACCGGCCCGACCAGGACTCGGTGCACTCGGTCGGGTACGTCCGCGGCATGGCGGAGGCCGCCGCGCGCGGCGGAGCCGAGTTCGCCTGCGGCGTCACGGTGGCCTCGGTGGCACCGGCCGCCGGGGGCGGCTGGCTCGTCGCCACCGACGCCGGCCAGGTCCACGCCGAACAGGTGGTGGTCGCCCTCAACGTCTGGACGCCCCACCTGCTGCCGGAGCTGGCCGAGGTCATCACCCCCGTCCGGGGGCAGCTGGTGCAGACCGCCCCGGTGGACTTCCGCATCCCGCAGTGGGGGCTCGACCGCGGCCTGCTCTACGGCGGACAGACGCCGGACGGCTCCCTGCTGATCGGCGGCCTGCGCAACACCGTGCCGGGCCGGGACGAGGGGATCGAGGTGCCGGCCGGCAGCAACACCCCGGCCTTCGCACCCGACCTGGCCGACCGCCTCGCCATGGCGCTGCCCGCGCTGCTGCCGGAGGCCGCCGGGGTGCCGGTGGTCCGGGCCTGGAGCGGCGTGATGGCCTTCACCCCCGACCGCTGCCCCCTGGTCGGTGCCTGGCCGGGCACCGAAGGCCTCTGGGTGCTGGCCGCCTTCAACGGCCACGGCATGCCGTACTCGCAGGTCATGCCGGAACAACTCGCGGAGCGGATCCTCGGCGGCCGGGGCGCAGGCATCCCCGCCGCCTTCGACCCCGCCCGTTTCCACTGAGGGGGAGCAACCATGTCGAACTCAACCACCCTGGACCGCCACCCGGCCGGGGAGGCCTGGGAGACCGGGCCCGCCGGTGCCCCTCTGCTGGTCATCGGCGCCGGCCCCAAGGCCATCGCCCTCGCCGTGAAGTCGCGCGTGCTGCGCGCCGCCGGCTTCGACGTACCCGAGGTGCTCGCCGTCGAGCGGGACTCCACCGCCGCGAACTGGCGCGAGGGCCGGGGCTGGACCAACGGCCTGCAGCGGCTCGGCACCCTCCCGGAGAAGGACCTCGGCTTCCCCTACGACTGCAGCACCTGGGGTGACGCCGACGACCCGCTCACCGGCGAGATAGCCCGGCGGATGGCCGGCTTCAGCTGGTCCAGCCACCTGCTGGACCGGGGCAGCTACGCCCGCTGGATCGACCGGGGCCGGCCGCAGCCGAGCCACCGCGAGTGGGCGGCCTACCTCGAGTGGGCGGCCGAGCGCGCCGGCCTGCGCACCGTCATCGCCGAGGTGCGGCACGCCGAGATCACGGACGGCGGCTGGACGCTCACCGTGCACGACGGCGAGCGCACGAGCGAGGTGCACGGCTGCGGCCTGCTGGTCTCCGGCCCCGGCCCGACCGCCGGTGCCGTCGACCCCGACGGCACCCGGGTGGTCGACACCGCCGGGTTCTGGCGGCTCGTCACCGAGGGGCTGCCAGCCCGGGCGCGGCAGGTCACCGTCATCGGCGCCGGCGAGACCGCGGGCACCATCGTGCGCGAGCTGGCCGTCGGCCTGGACCGCCAGGTCACCGTCGTCACCCCGCGCGCCACCCTGTACAGCCGGGGCGAGAGCGCCTTCGAGAACCGCTACTACAGCGACCCCACCGGCTGGACCGGGCTCACCGAGGCGGACCGCCTCGAGTTCATCCGCCGTACCGACCGCGCCGTCTTCTCCCAGGACGTGCAGGACGACCTCGCCCTGACCAGGAACGTCACCTGGGAACCCGGCCGGGTGGTCGGCACCGGGGAGGCCGGCACCGGGCAGGTCGAGGTGGAGATCGCGTACGGCGGCCGCCGCCACAGCCACCTCGCCGACCTGGTCGTCGACGCGACCGGCGGCGACCCGATGTGGTTCACCCGCCTGCTCGGCCCGCGCGCCGAGCAGGCCCTGCGCGACGCGCTCGGCGGCGACCTCGCCCGCGAGCGGGTCGAGCGGACCATCGACACCTCCCTCGCCGTCGACGGCATGCCCGCCCCGCTGCACCTGCCGAACCTGGCCGCGCTCGCCCAGGGCCCCGGCTTCCCCAACCTGAGCTCGCTCGGCCGCCTCTCCGACCGCGTCCTCGCGGCCTATCTGCCCGCCCCGGCCGCCGAAGACCGCGCCCACGCCCACTACGAAGGAGCAGCACAGCGATGACCCGGCAGTACGCCACCGACGACCCGGCCCTCGAGGTCGACCTCGTCCAGCTGCTCTTCACCGACGTCGCCGGGCGCCTCAAGACCCTGGAGGTCCCCGCGGACCGCTGGGCCGAGGTGCGCGACCGCGGCTGGACCCTCGACGGCTCCGTGCTGCTCGGGTACGGCGACCCCGAGCACAGCGACCTGCGGCTGCGGCCCGACCCCGCCACCTTCGTCCACCGCCCGTGGACCACGCCCGCCGGACGGACGGTCGGCCTGGTCTTCTGCGACGTGCTCGACGCCGCCGGGCAGCCCTTCGCCGCCGACCCCCGGGCCGTGCTGCGCCGGGCCGTCGCGGCCGCCGAGGCCCGGGGGCAGAGCCCCGTCTTCGGCGTCGAGGCCGAGTTCTATCTGCTGCGCGCGGCCGCCCCCGGCACCGCCGGGGAGCCCGCCGACGGAGCCGGCTACTGGGACCTGAGCGTCGACGAGCAGGCCGACGAGGTCTGCCGGGACATCGCCGAGGCGCTGGCCCTGATGGGCCTGACCGTCGACGGCCACCACCACGAGGTCTGCCCCGGGCAGCGGGAGCTCGTCTTCCGCCACGGCGGCGCGCTGGAGACGGCGGACCGCCTGCTGCTGCTCAAGCACACCGCCAAGGTGATGGCGCGCCGCCGCAACCTGTCGGCGGTCTTCATGCCCAAGCCGCTCGCCCACCTCTACGGCAACGCCCTGCACGTCCACGTCTCGCTGGACGGCGAGGCCGGGCCGCTGTTCCACGACGCGGCCGACGCCGACGGCATGTCCGAGCTGTTCCGCCACTCGCTGGCCGGCGTCCTCGACCACGCCCCGGCCCTGACGGCCCTCGGCAACCCGAGCGTCAACTCGTACAAGCGGCTCGTCCCGGCCTCCGGCACCCCGGTGCACGCCAGCTGGGCCAGGCACAACCGCTCCACCGCGTTCAAGGTCGCGGGCGACACCGCCGCGCCGCGCTCGCTGCGCCTGGAGCTGCGCAGCCCGGACCCGTCGGCCAACCCGCACCTGCTCTTCGCGGGCGTGCTGGCGGCCTTCGCCGACGGACAGGACCGGGCGCTGAAGCTGCCCGAGGCCTGCGAGGAGCCGGCCGACACCCTGACCGCCGCCGACCTCGCCGCCCGGGGCATCGCCGCCCTGCCCACCGACCTCCCCACCGCGCTGCGCGCCCTGGAGGAGGACGCCACGGTGCGCGCCGCCCTCGGCGAACTCGCCGCCGGTGCCGTCGTGCGCAACTCCCGCAGCGACTGGGCCGCCTGGCACCGTGTCGTCACACCGTGGGAGATCGAGCAGTACGCCCAGACCGTGTGACCCAGCCGCCCGCACCACCGATCCACCGAGGAACCACCATGCACCTCACCGTCGAGACCACCGAAGGCCCGATCGCGGTCCCGTCCCCCGAGCACCGCTGGACGGCGCTGTTCTTCATCACCGAGCCGGGCATCGGCGAAGTCCTGCCCGAGCTGGCCGGGTGCACCACCGGGCTGTGCTCGGTGCGCGACACCGCCGCCCGGTTCGCCCGGGCCGGCGTCCGGGCGCTCGGCGCCAGCGCGCACGCCCCGGGGCGGCTGGCCGAGTTCGCCCGGACCCGCGAGCTGGGCTACCCGCTGATCGGCGACGGCGACCTGACGCTGGGCCGGGCGCTCGGCGTGCCGGAGGTGACGGCCGACGGGCGCACGCTGTTCGCCCGGGCCGCGGTGATCCTCGACCGCGGCGGTGAGGTGCGGGCCCTGCTGCACCCGGTGCCGGACCCGGAGCGGCACGCGGAGATCGTCCTGGAGCGGATCGCCGAGCTGGAAGCGGCCGACGGTGTCTGACCTCCGGGGCCGGCTGCGTGCGCTGCTGCCGGAGCCGGGCGCGCCCCGGGCGCTGGCCCTGTCGACCCTGGTCGGCCAGACCGGCAGCGGGCTCCTGCTGCCGGTGAGCGCCCTGTTCTTCACCCGGTCGGTGGGGCTCGCCCCCGCCCAGGTCGGCCTCGGGCTGGCCGTCGCGGGGCTGGTCGGGCTCGCCGCGGCCGTCCCGATCGGCCGGGTCGCGGACCGCTTCGGCGCCCGTGGCACCTATGCGCTCGCCCTGCTCGGGCAGGCCGTGGCCACGGCCTCCTTCGCCCTGGTCCACTCCCTGTGGGCGTTCGTGGTGGCGAACACCCTCGCCGCCCTCGCGCAGCGCGGCGGCAGCGCCGCCCGGGGCGCCGTGATCGGCGGACTCGGCGAGGGGGAGGCCCGGGTCAGGCTGCGGGCCCTGCTCAAGTCGGTGACCAACGCCGGGCTGAGCATCGGCACGGCGCTCGCCGCCCTCGCCCTGGCCGCCGACACCCGGGCCGCCTACCTGAGCATCGTCCTGGTCAACGCGGCCACCTACGTCGGCGCCGCGCTGCCGCTGCTGCGGGTGCCCGCCGTCGCGCCGGCCGGCCCCGGGCCGGGCGCGCCACCGCGCCGCGCGGTGCTGCGCAACCGCCCGTACGCGGTGGTCACCGCACTGTGCGGGCTCACCAGCATCCACTACGACGTGCTGTCGCTCGGCCTGCCGCTGTGGATCGCCGGCCACAGCCACGCCCCCCGGTGGAGCATCTCCGCGGTCATCCTGGCCAACACCGTGCTGGTCGTCCTGCTCCAAGTCCCCTTCGCCCGGGGCACGGGCGAGGCGGCGACGGCGGCAGCGGCCGTCCGCCGCGCGGGCTGGGTCCTGTGGGCGGGCTGGGCGGTGATCGCGGCCGCCGCCTTCACCGGCTCCGCCGCTGCGGCCTTCGCGCTGCTCGTGGCGGGCATGGTGCTGCACACCGCGGGTGAACTCTGGCACTCGGCGGGCAGTTACGGGCTCAGCTACGAGCTCGCACCGGCCGGATCCCACGGCGAGTACCAGGGGTTCTTCTCCCTCGGCAGTGGTGCCACGGCGGCGGTCGCCCCGCTGGTGGTCACCACCGTCTGCCTGGCAGACGGCCCGACCTGGCGGCCCGCCACCGGCTGGTTCCTGCTCGGCCTGGTGGTCGCGGCGGCCGCCGCCGCGGTGCCCGCCGCGACCCGCCGGGCCGAGCGCGACCACGTACCGATCCCCGCCCCCGCGAGGGGCCCCGTACTTCAGGAGTCGGCATGACCACCACCCCCACACCCGCCGTGCTGGTGCTCGGCGGCGGCACCCGGCTGCCCAAGGCCCTGCGCGAGCACGGTAGTTACGTCGTCTACGGCGGCACGCCCGAGGAGTTCACCGCTGCTCACGCCGAGGCCTGCCACGAGGCCTGGCTGCTGGCCGAGGGCGAGCCCGAGGAGTGGGTGCGCCGGGCGGTGGCGCTGCACCAGGTGGTGCCCATCCAGCGGGTGGTGACGGTCCGGGAGCGGTTCCTGACCACCGCGGCCCGGATCACCGACGCCCTCGGGCTGGCCGGCAACCCGCTCGGCACCGTCCTGCTGCTCAAGGACAAGTCCCTGATGCGGGAGGCCTTCGACCCGGCCGTCGACGACAGCGCCGTCCGCGCCCGGCTGATGCACAGCCCGGCGGACGTGGACGCGTTCGTGGCCGAGGCCGGCCTGCCGGTCGTCCTCAAGCCGCGGGACGGCTCCGGCAGCGAGGGCATCGCCGTCCTCCGGGACGCCGAGGGCGTCGCCGCCGCCCGCGCCCGGGTCGGGAGTCGGCCAGGCGAGCTGCTCGCCGAGGAGTTCCTCGCCGGGCCTGAGTTCAGCGTGGAGACCTTCTCCCACCAAGGCGGCCACCAACTCCTCGCCGTCACCGAGAAGTTCACCGGTGACAACGCCGTGGAGATCGGTCACGTGGTGCCGGCCCGGGTGCCCGCCGAGGTGCGCGCCGCGCTGGCGGAGGCCACCTGCCGCTTCCTGGACGCGATCGGGCTGGTCGAGGGCCCCGCGCACACCGAGGTCATCCTCACCCCGCGCGGTCCCCGCATCGTGGAGTCGCACAACCGGCCGGGCGGGGACGGCATCGTCGACCTGGTCCGGCACGTCACCGGCCTCGACATCCGCGACCTGCTCGCGGCCCAGACGGCCGGGGTGCCCGCGCCCCGGGCCGCCGGGGAGCCGGCCGGCGCCGCCGCCACCTGGTTCCTCACCGCCGCCCCCGGCCTCGCCACCGAGGTCTCCGGCTGGGACGCGGCCGCCGCCGCACCCGGGGTGGTGTCGGTGGACGCCACCACCCGCACCGGCGACACCGTCCGCGAACTGCGCGGCTCCGGCGACCGGTGCGGCTCGGTGACCGCCGTCGCCGCCACCGCCGACGAGGCCCTCGGCCGGGCCCGCGAAGCGCTCGCCCTGGTCACCGTCAGCACCAGCGACCTCGAGAACGGAGCGGCCCGATGACCACCGCGACCACGGCCGGCGCCGTCCGCGACCCCCTCACCGAGCGCTACCTCGCCTCGGCGGCGGGCCGCCGCCCGGCCTGGCCCGCCACCCCCGACCCGGCCCGGCTCGACCGCGTGCACACGGCCCTGGAGGACCGTTTCCTCACCCGGCCGGTGTTCCAGACGGCCGAGGAGGCGGCCCGGCTCGCACAGGACCTGAACGGCATGATGGACCTGCTGTTCTCCCTGCCCGACCGGCTCTTCGGCGGGGACGCGCACGCCTTCGCCACCGCCGTGGGCCTGCGCCCCGAGCAGGCCCGGCTCGCGCTGCGCCTCCCGGGCCAGCAGCCGGCCCGGATCGGCCGCGCCGACCTCTACCACGACGGCAGCGGCTTCCGGCTCCTCGAGTTCAACCTCAGCAGCGCACTGGGCGGCCTGGAGACCCCCGAGCTCAACCGCCTCCTCCTGGAGGACCCGGCGACGGCTGCCTTCGCCGCGGCGGAGGGCCTGGCCTTCCCCGACACCCTGGGCCTGCTCGCCGCCCACATCGTCCGCACCGCCCAGGACGCCGGCCGCGCCGGCGACACCCCGCGCATCGCGATCATGGACTGGCCGAGCGGCTACCTCGAGACGGCGCCCTCGATCCGTACCGTCTGCGCCCTGCTCGCGCCGTACGGCATCGAGGCCGTGCCCTGCGACACCGACGCCGTCCGCGAGGAGGCCGGGCGCATCATGGTCGACGGGAGCCCCGTCGACCTGGTCTACCGCTACTTCACCCTCGGCGAGCTCACCGCCGACGCCGCCTCGATCCGGCGTGCGGAGGAGCTGCTCGACGCCTTCGCCCGGTGCGGCGTCCCGGTGCTGTCCCCGGTGCGCACCTCCATGCACGGCAACAAGCGGGCCCTCGCCATGCTGTGGGAGGACCGCTGCCAGGAGACCTACGACGGCGCCGAGCGGGATCTGGTGGAGCGGTTCCTGCCCTGGACCCACGAGCTGCGGCCGGGCACCGCCCTGGTCCACGGCGAGGAGACGGACCTGCTCGCCCACTGCGTGCGCAACCGCCACCGGCTGGTCCTGAAGCCCTCGCACGGCCTCGGCGGCTCCGGCACCGTCCTCGGACGCAGCGTCAGCGACCAGGAGTGGACCGCCACCCTGGCCGGCGCCCTGGCCGGGGGCCACATCGTCCAGGAACTCGTCACTCCCCAGCCCGAACCGTTCCCCCATCCGGAGACCGGCGAACCCACCCCGTGGGTCCTCAACTGGGGCGCCTTCCTGATCGGCCGCCAGTACGCGGGCGCCTTCCTGCGCGGCCTCCCCGCCGACCGCGCGGACGTCATCTCCTACGGCAACCAGGCCCACGCCGGCTGCGTCTTCCAGGCCGCCTGAGCACCTGCCGTTCCGAGCACCTGCCCCGGGCCGGCCTGCGGTCCGGGGCAGTGGTGCGTTCAGCCCTTGCGGGCGTGGAGGGCGGTGCCGCCGAGGGGGAGGGGGCTGAGGCCGGTCAGGGTGAGGCCGGCGTCGGTGAGGAGGCGGGTGTAGTGGGGGGTGGTGCGTTCGCGGCCGCCGACGTTGCAGAGCATGTGGAGGTCCCAGGCGGTGGCGAGGGAGGGGGAGCCGTCGGTGGGGAGGACGCGTTCGACGATCAGGAGGTCCGCGTGGTCGGGCATGGCCTTGGCGGTGTGGAGCAGGATCTCGCGGCAGCGGTCGTCGTCCCAGTCGTGCAGGATCCGGGAGAGGACGTAGACGTCGCCGCCGGGCGGCACGTCCGCGAAGTCGCCGATGTGGAAGGTGCAGTGGTCGGCGGGGAGGCGCCGGCGGGCGGCTTCGATCACGTGCGGGCGTTCGAGCAGGGCGCCGCGTAGCTGCGGGTGGGCGGTGAGGAGACCGGCCAGGAGTTCGCCGGTGCCGCCCGCGATGTCCACGACCGTGCCGCCGGCCGAAGCGGCGGCGGTGATCGCCGGGTGCTGGGCCAGCGGCTCGAACATCCGGGCGCTGGCGGCCATCGAGCGGTCGAAGAGGTCGGCCAGCTCCGGATCCCGGGCGAAGTGCTCGAAGTGGTTCTCGCCGTGCAGGTGGTCGAAGGCGGTCTCGCCGGTGCGGACGGTGTGGGCCAGGTGCCCGAAGGACCGGTAGAACGGCCCGCCGTACATCAGCGCGAGTGGCTGCAGGGAGTGGGCGTGGCTGCTCCGCAGCAGGGCGCCGAGTGCGGTGAGCCGGAAGCCCGCACCGTCCCGGGCGACCACGCCGAGCATCGCGAGGTAGCGGAGGAGAGTGGCCAGGCTGGTCGGATCGGCCCCGACGGCACGGGCGAGAGCGTCGGTACTCACGGCAACCCCGGTGTCCATCGCGTCCGGTACCCGCAGCCGGGCGAACACCGCGAGCGCCTGGGTGGTCCACGCACCAGTCATCAGCCGCAGAAGCGTTTCGGCCGAGACGGTGTCGGAGGGCGTGGCCGAGAGGTGGGCCGCCAGGGCCTGGCGGTGGTCGCCGGGGGCGTACAGCTCGATCCGGCGGTAGCTGGTGAGCGAGGGGACGGTGAAGTAGAGGACGGTGCCGTTCTCGTGCGGGTTGAAGCCGCCGCCGTCGGCCACCGCGCCGTGCTGGGTGAGCAGGGCGGTCAGGCCGCGCAGCGCCAGCGGGTCGGGCCGGAGCACCTCGAAGGCCAGGTGGGCCTCGTGCTGGGTGGCCCGTTCGTGGGCGGCCACCGCGGTGAGCGGCGAGCCCGGCGGGACGGTCAGCGTGAAGACCTCCACCATGCGGGTCGAGCCGTCCGGGCCGGTCACGGTCGGCCGCAGGATGCGGACGTCCAGCTCGGCCGGGTCGAGCCCGTGGCGGTGGGCGAGGCGGTCGCGGACCACCACGCTGAGCTGGGTGCCGGTGCCGGTGGGCAGCCCGGCGGCGGTGAGCGCGGCGCGTAAGGCCTGCTGGTCGGCGGGGAAGACGGAGACCGCGGCGTGGGCGAAGCGGCAGCGGGCGGCCAGCGCCCGCAGCTCCGGCCCGGTCAGGCCGGGCAGCAGGCGGGGGAGCAGCGCGGCGGCGTCCTGCTCCCGGACGAACTCGGCCGCCGCGCGCAGCCGCGCTTCGTCGCCGGGCCCGTCGGGCGCGGCCGCCGGGGCCGGTACGGTCGGTGGGGACTCGACAGTGGTCATGCTGTCCTCAATCGTGGTGGGGCGTACGGGGTCAGATGCCGACGTAGTGCTCGGCGAACCAGCCTTGGAAGCTGCGGGAGGTGCGCAGCGACTCCAGGCGGGAGCGGCGAAGGCGCTCGTCGAAGGCTGAGGAGCGGTCGGGGTGCAGCAGGCGGACCATCCAGCGGGAGAACTCCTGGGCCCGCCAGATCCGGCCGAGGCAGCGCTCGGAGTACCGGTCGAGTGCGGTGGCATCCCCGTGCGCGAGCGCGTCGATGAGCGCCTCGGCCAGCAACTCGGCCGCCAGTACGGCGAGGTTGGCGCCCTTCGCGGCGGAGGGGCTGATCAGGCTCGCCGCATCGCCCGCGAGCAGCAGCGAACCGTGTCGCAAGGTCTCCAGGACGTCCGACTCCAGGGTCACCAGCGCCCGCTGGGTGATCGGCCCTTCGTTCAGCGGCCCGTACCGCTCGGCGCCGAGCCGAAGCCGCAGTTCGGCCCAGATCCGCTCCTCGGGCCAGGCCTCGAGGCCTTGCTCGCACTGCAGGTAGTAGCGGGTGAGCTGCGGCGTACGGGCCATGTGGCCGGCGAATCCGCGCGGGTGGACGGCGTAGGCGACGGCGTCCAGGCTCGGCGGGGCTTCGGCGAGCAGGGCCAGCCAGGAGGCGCCGTGGTCGCGGCGGAGAGAAGTGGCGCCCGGCGGCAGGGAGCGCCGGGCCGCGCCGTGGCGGCCGTCGCACCCGGCCACGTACCGGGCCTCCCAGCGGACCGGCGCACCCTCGGCCGAGCGGGCCGACACCCACGGCCGGGGGCCGTCGGCGTCGTGGACGGCCAGTGCTTCGACGCCGAAACGAATCTGCCCACCGGCGGCCTGGTACGCGGCCAGCAGGTCCGCCACCAGCTCCTGCTGCGGGTAGACGGTGTGCGGTTCGCCCAGGCTGCCGTAGTCGAGCCGGAACCGGCCCGCCTCGGTGCGGAACTCGCAGCTGTCGTGCCGGGTGCCGTGCCGTAACAGCCCGTCGGCCAGCCCGTGGCGTTCCAGCGTCCGTACGGTCTCCGGCGCGAGGTACCCGGCCCGGGCCCGCTCGGCCAGCGACGCCTGGCCGGAGCGTTCCAGCACCACGCAGTCGATGCCGCCGCGCTGCAGCAGGTTGGCCAGCACCAGCCCGGACGGACCGGCGCCGAGGATCAACACCCCGGTGGTGCGGTCTTTCTGATCTTCTGTCACAGGAAGTGGATCTTAAGCATGGAAAACCGCCCCGAACGGCCCAATTCACCCGTATGGCGGCGAGGCGGGTGGAACTGGGGGTTCCGTGCGGGGCCGGACACGACAGCGGGGTGCGGGGCCTACCTCAGGAGGAGGCCGGCCGCTGTGGCCAGCAGCAGGCCGGAGAGCGTCCAGAGGACGATCTCCGCGCGGCCGGCGGGCGGGTCGGGGAGGTCACCGGACCGGGTGGGCCGGGGGCCGAAGAGCGCTCGCAGCTCGGGGCCGGTCAGGTTGACGTTCTTGACCACCGACTCGCCGAAGGCGGCCGTGGTGTCGATGCGGATGCCTGACACCGGGTAGGGGAACTGCTCCCAGAAGACCCGGGCCTCGGCGTGGGCGAGCGCGAGGGCGTCGTCCACGTCGTGTTCCTGGCCCGAGTAGCTGACGTCCAGCCGGTAGCCGTCGGCCGTCCGCTCGCCGGCGGTGAAGCAGGCGTACGTGGGCAGCGCGGCGACCAGCTGGTCGACGCCCGGGTAGGAGGGCTGGCAGGGCCCGTTCCAGCGGTCGGCGGTGGCGGCCGCCCCGCCGGTCGCGAGAGCGGCCGTCAGGGCGAGGGCCGCCACTGCCCTACGCATCCGCGCCGACATCAGATGCCGCTCCGGGGGGTGTGGAGCTGACCGTTGCGGGCCTTCCGGTAGAGCTGGTGCTCGACCCGGCCGAGGCCCGCCCACCAGGGCGAGTCCGCCCGGGCGTGGTAGCCGCGCCAGTCGTTGGTGGTGTCCATGTATCCGTCCCAGTAGGGGCCCCAGCCGTCGTTCTCGTGGTCGAGCACCAGGTGGAACGAGCTCCAGGTCGGCTTCCTCGGCCGCGGCCCGGGTCATGGCACAGGACCAGCTGGTCCGGGCGCCGTGCTTGTACTGCTCCAGCATGCCCCGGCCGTTGTGCGGCCAGTACTTCGGGGTGCGGTGGTTGGTGATCGGGCCGCCAGCCGGACGCTCATCAGGACGTCTCCGCCGGGCGCTCCTGGCTGCCCGGCCACCTGTAGCGGGCACTCCGGGTGCCCGCGAGCGGGTTGCCGGACTCGTCGCTCGCCTGGCCGCAGACCCGCCCCGGAAATGCCGACGGCCTCCACGACCGGGGTGGTCGTGGAGGCCGCGGTTGGTGCGGGGTGCCTCAGTGGGCCATCACCGGGATGGCGTCCTCGGCGGTGGCACCGTCACCGGAGGCCACCTCGCGGGAGCCCTGGTGGCCGGCGTTGATCAGCACGGCGGCGATGGTCGCGGCCAGGATCAGGATGCCGAAGGACCACCAGATCGCCGTGGAGTAGCTGTGGACCATGGTCTCCAGCTTGAACAGGCCGAGCTGCGCCTGCGAACCACCGGCCGGGTGGTGCGACTTGCCGAAGGCGGTGGCGGCGCTGTTGGCCACGGTGGCCAGCAGGGCGGTGCCGATCGCGCCGCCGACCTGCTGCGAGGTGTTGACCATCGCGGAGGCGACACCGGCGTCCCGCGGCTCGACGCCGTAGGTGGCCAGGCTCATGGCGGGCATGAACGCCGTACCCATGCCGAGGCCCATCAGGATCAGGCCGGGCAGGATCTGCGCGGAGTAGTTCCCGTCCACCTTGATCTGGGTCAGGATCAGCATGCCGAGCGAGGCGACCAGGAAGCCCGGCGCCATCAGGTAGCGCGGGGCGACCCGGGTCATCAGGCGGGCGCCGATCTGGGTGGAGCCGGTGATCATGCCGGCGACCATCGGGAGGAAGGCCAGGCCGGTGGTGACCGGGGTGTAGCCGAGCACGACCTGCAGGTAGTAGGTCAGGAAGAGGAACAGGCCGAACATGCCGATCACGGCCAGGCCGAGCGAGAGGTAGACCCCGCCACGGTTGCGGTTCCAGACCACGCGCAGCGGCAGCAGCGGCGCCTTGACCTTGCTCTCGACCAGCACGAAGGCGCTCAGCAGCACGGCGGCGGCGACGAACAGGCCGATGGTGACACCGGCGCTCCAGCCGTCCGTCTCGGCGCGGGTGAAGCCGTAGACCAGCGAGACCAGACCGGTGGTGACGAGCAGCACGCCGGGGATGTCGAGCTTGTTGCGGTTGCGCCCGCCCTCGGGCTCCCGGATGACCATCACGGCACCGGTGATCGCGACCACGGCGAACGGGATGTTGACGAAGAAGGTCCAGCGCCAGTTCATGTACTCGGTGAGCAGACCGCCGAGGATCAGGCCGATCGCACCGCCACCACCGGCGATGGCGCCGTAGATGCCGAAGGCCTTGGCCCGCTCCTTGGCCTCGGTGAACATCACCGCGAGCAGCGAGAGGGCGGCCGGGGCGAGCAGTGCGCCGAAGACACCCTGGAGGGCGCGGGCGCCGAGCAGCATCGAGGTGTTGGCGGCGGCGCCGCCGAGCGCGGAGGCGAAGGCGAAGCCGCTCAGGCCGACCACGAAGGTGCGCTTGCGGCCCCACAGGTCGGCGAGGCGTCCGCCGAAGAGGAGCAGGCCACCGAAGGCCAGCGCGTAGGCGGTGATCACCCACTGGCGGTTGGCGTCGGATATGCCGAGGTCGGCCTGGGCCGAGGGGAGGGCGATGTTCACGATGGTCGCGTCGAGCACGACCATCAGCTGGGCGAGGCCAATGAAGGCCAGGGCCTTCCAGCGCCGGGGATCCGGCAGCAGGGAGGTTTCGGACATGGTGGTACCCACTTACGTGTGTTTCGGGCGTGCGGAAGCGCTGGGTTACCGCGCGAAGTCTTTGCGGGAAGTCTCTGGGTGAAGTCTTGAGCTGTGGTCAGAGCTGACGGCGGAGGTCGGCCAGGGAGGTGGGCCGGCCCGGCAGCGTGGTCGCCGTCGGGGCCCGCAGGCCGTCGAGCAGCAGCTGCAGGAAGCGGTGGGCGTACGGGTCGAGGTCCAGACAGGCGGTGCCGGGGAGCGGACGGGTCAGCTGGGCGAGGGCGACCACGATGTCTCCCGCGCCGATGTCGGCGCGCAGCTGGCCGCTGCGGTGAGCCTGGTCGACCAGGCCGGTGACGGCGGCGTCCAGCCGGTCCTTGGCGGCCTGGATGTCGGGCGCGGAGTGGTCGACGTGGTCGGAGATCATCGGGCAGAGCGCGCCGATCCGCTCGTCCGCGGCGTTGTGCACGAATCGGCTGAGGGCCTCGAAGGCGTCGGGCTCCTCGGCGGCCGCGCGGTCGGCGCGGTCGGCGACCCTGGTCATCACGGCCAGCGTCACGTGGTGCGCCAGCTCGGCGCGGTCCGCGAAGTTCCGGTACAGCGTCGCGTTGCCGACGCCGGCCCGGCGGGCGATCTCGTCGAAGGGCACGTCGGCGCCCTGCTCCACGAAGATCTCCAGGGCGGCCGTGATGATCCGCTCGCGGTTGCGGCTGGCGTCCGCGCGCAGGCGCGGGGCCTTGGCCGGCGAGGCCTGGGTCAGCGAGGCCTGGGTCGGCGTGGCGGCGGTCTCGGTCGTGGTGGTCACTGTCGGTCTCCTCTCCGCCACGTACCGGGGAACTTTTCCCCGCTTCAGACATAGTAGCTAAACGGACAGACTTTCCCCGGATATTTCTGGCGGCTAAGTGGCCTGCGTCACATCCCGGCCGGTCGGTCCACGTCCGAGTGAATGGCTCGCCCGGCCTCCCGCCCGTCGGGGGCCGCCGGGGCCAGCATGGGCCGCATGACCACCACGCACCCCCGGGCCGACCGGGCCGCCCACGCCCGGGCGGCCGAAGCCCAGCTCGCCGCCGACGGAATCGACGGGGTGGTGTTCGGCTGGGTCGACAACTCCGGCCTCACCCGGGTGAAGTCCGTGCCGCTGGCCCAGCTCGAGCACGCCGCCGAGTACGGGGTCGGCGCCGCCCCCTGCTTCGACGTCTTCCTGGTGGACGACTCCATCACCAGCTCCCCGGACGGCACCGGCCCGGTCGGCGACCTGCGGCTCGTCCCCGACCTCGACCGCCTCACCCCGCTCGCCGCCCAGCCCGGCTGGGCCTGGGCCCCCGCCGACCGGTACCGCCAGGACGGCACCCCGCACCCCGGCTGCCAGCGCCGGTTCGCCCGGCAGGCCGTCGAGGCGCTCGAGCGGCGCGGGCTGACCGTTCGGGCCGGCATCGAGGTCGAGTGGATGGTCGCGCGGGAGGACGGCACCCCGGCTACCGTCGGGCCCGCGTACGGGATGACGCGGTTCGTCGAGCTCTCCGACTACCTCCGTGACGTCATGTGCGCGCTCACAACCCAGGGCCTGGCTGTGCTCCAGCTCCACCCCGAGTACTCCGCCGGGCAGTTCGAGGTCTCGGTCGCCGCCGAGGGGCCGGTCGAGGCGGCCGACACCGCGATGCTGGTCCGCCACACCGTCCGGGCCGTCTCGGCCCGGCACGGGCTGCGGGTCTCCTTCGCCCCCGTCTTCGCCGAGGGCGCCGTCGGCAACGGCGGTCACCTCCACCTCAGCCTCTGGCGTGACGGCCGGAACCTCGGCCACGGCGGCCCCGGCCCGCACGGTCTCCACCCCGAGGCAGAGCACTTCCTGGCCGGCGTCCTCGCCGAACTGCCCGCGCTGCTCGCCCTCGGTGCCCCCGGCGTCGCCTCCTACCTGCGGCTCGTCCCCTCCCACTGGGCCGGCGCCTACCGCTGCTGGGGCCTGGAGAACCGCGAGGCCGCCCTTCGGTTGATCACCGGCTCCGCCCCCGGCCAGGCCAACGCCGAGCTCAAGTGCTTCGACGCCGCCGCCAACCCGTACCTGCTGATCGGCGCCGTCCTCGCCACCGGCCTGGCCGGCCTCGACGCCGCCCTCCCCCTCCCACCCGAAACCACCGGCGACCCGGCCGGCCTCGACACCGCCGAACGCCTCCCCGCCTCGCTCCCCGAAGCCATCGACGCCTTCGAGAAGTCCGCCCTCCTGCGCGAGGCCCTCGGCCCCACCCTCTTCGAGTCCGTCCTCGCCGTCCGCCGCGCGGAGGCGGAGCTCTTCGCGATGCACACCGACGCGGATGTCATCGAGGCGGTGCGCTGGCGGTACTGACGGGCCCGTAATCCGCTGGTCCGCCGAGGCCGGGCGGCGGCATGCTGCCCGGATGACGACAGAATCCCGCGGCTGGATCTTCGGCGGCTACCTCAGGCCGTTCCTGGAGGTCCTCGCCGGGTACGTGGGCTACGCCTTCGACGACACCGATTGGCAGGCGGTCGAGTCCGGCCTGTCCGCCACCGACGACGAGCGCCCGGACGGCTGGTACGGCTACCCGCTGGTCGGCTCGCGGCAGCGGACCGACGTACGCCTGGCCAACGCGGTCGGGGGTGACGAGCTGTCGGTGTGTGTCGAGGGCGTGGCGGACCATCAGCTTTCGGTGCGGATCGACACCCTGTTCGCCGCCTACTCGGCCGCCTCGCCGCGCAGCCTGTTGCACTAGGGTGCGTGATCATGGCAGACGACTGGCGGAGTGACCGGATCAAGGCGGCCCTGGCGGGGACCAACCCCACGGTGCTGCGGCGGCTCGGGGCCGGGTTCGCGGTGATCGGGGATGTGCAGTTCCTGCCCGGGTACTCGGTGCTGCTGGTGGACCAGCCGGAGGTGCAGCGGCTCTCCGAGCTGCCCCGGGCCAAGCGGCTGGCCTTCCTGGCCGACATGGACCGCCTCGGCGAGGCCGTCGAGCGGGCCTGCCGCCGCTTCGACCCGGCCTTCCGCCGGGTCAACCTGGAGATCCTCGGCAACACCGACGGCTTCCTCCACGCCCACGTCTTCCCCCGCTACGAGTGGGAGCCCTCGGAGCGCATCCCCCACCCCGTCTGGCTCTACCCCCTCACCAACTGGAGCGACCCGGCCTGCGCCCTCGGCCCGCAGCATGACGCCCTCCGCGCGGCCATCGCCGAGGAGCTCGACCTGCTGGCCTGACCCGCTGCCCCTCAGGGCTGCCGCTCGGCCCAGGCCTGCTCGATCGCGGCGAGGCCCGCGTCCCACGGGAACTTCGCCGGGTTGCCCTGCTTCGGGGCGTGCGGTGCGAACTCGTCCTCCCCGTACAGGACTCGGACGCCCGCGCCGCGCAGGGTCTCGAGGCTGCGGTCGAACTGCGGGTGTGCCGCTAGTGCGGAGTTGACGCTCGGCAGCAGGACGAGCGGGATCCGCTTGCCGATCGCCTCGGCGGCGAAGGCCACCAGCCACTCCGAAGTCAGGCCAAGCGCCCAGGAGTTGATGGTGTTGAAGGTGGCCGGGGCGACCAGGGCGGCCGAGGCGGGCGGCCAGGGGTCCAGCTCGCCCGCGATGCGGTGGCGGTGCCGGATCGGGCGGCCGGTCAGTTCCTCCAGGGCGGGGAAGTCCTCCCGCAGCCAGGCGGCGGCGGAGGAGGTCAGCCCGAGGCAGACGTTCCACCCGGCGGTCTGTGCCCGCTCGATCACGGCGGGCAGGTCGAGCACGGCCGGGGCGGCGGAGCCGAGGAGGTAGAGCACGCGGTCAGATCCCATGGAGGCCAGCCAAGCAGAGACCGGGCCGGGCTCACCAGAGGCCGGGGCTCCAGAAGCCGTGGGGGTCACGGCCCGGACGGAAGCCGGCCGCCTCGGCCAGGTGCACCGCGTCGCGGAACCCCCGGGCGAGGGCTCCGGGGTCGTGGGCGTCACTGGCGAAGGTGATCGCCCGGCCGCCCTCCTCGCGCCACCAGCCCACCACCTCGGCGTGCAGCGGCACCCGGGTGTTCACCTCGAGGACCTTGCCGGCCGCCGCCAGGCGGCGCAGGACGTGCCGGTGCTCCTCCTCGAAGTCGTACGGGTCGTACGGCTGCCCGCCGGTGGGCCAGTGGCGGACCGGGTAGTCGATGTGGGCCAGCACCTCGAAGGAGTCGAACTTCTCGATCAGGGCGGCGGTTTCGGCCAGGTAGGCGCGGACCACCTCGACGGGTGGCTGATCGGCGTAGCGGTCGGTGACCTCGGCGAATCCGCCCCCGGCCGCCGCCGGGGCGGAGTGCACCGAGGCCAGCACCCGCTCGAAATCCCCGGCGGCCAGCAGGCCGGTGGCGCGGGCCCGGTGCCAGTGCGGTTCGCTCAGCTCGACGCCGGAGAGGATGCGCAGGTCCGGGTAGCGCTCGCGGCACCGCGCCAGGCACTCCCGGTAGCCGTCGAGGTCGAGCGGGGGCGGGGTCAGCACCCCGCCGGAGAGCAGCGCGTCCCACTCCTCGGGGAGCTGCTCGTCGGGGCTGAGGGTCCAGGGCGTGAGGTCCACGTGTTCGGTGAACGCCACCGAGGGCAGGCCGAGTTCGAGCGCCCTGCGGCAGGTGCCGTCCATCGACCCGCCCGGTGCGTCCCACGACCACTCACTGTGCACATGGCTGTCCGGCGGCAGCACGGCGTCCCCCCTTGTCGATCACCATGCGAGCGTAGAACACCCGGCCGAAATGACCACGCCCGCGGTGACGGCCCGCACCTAAGGTTTCCGCATGCAGCCGCTTGCCCTCTTCGACCTCGACAACACCCTCCTCGACCGGGACGCCGCGTTCGCCGCCTGGCTGGACGAGTTCGTCACCGACCACCGCCTCGACGACGCGGCCCGCGCGTGGCTCGCGGCGGCGGACCGCCGCCACAGCGGGCCGATGGACGGCTGGTTCCGGTTGGTCCGCGAGGAGTTCGGGCTCGCCGAGACGGTCGAGGTGCTCTGGGGGCGGTACCGGCGGCGGATGCCAAGGCTGGCGGTGTGCCGGGCCGAGGACAAGGCGGCGCTCGGGGAGTTGCGGGCCGCCGGGTGGCGGACGGCGATCGTGACCAACGGGATGACGGACAACCAGGAGGCCAAGATCCGCCGCACCGGCCTCGCGAAGCTGGTCGACACCTGGTGCATCTCCGCCGAGGTCGGCATCCGCAAGCCCGAGCGCGGGATCTTCGAGCTGGCGGCCCGGCGCTGCGGCGCCCGCCTCGCCGACGGCGGCTGGATGACGGGCGACAACCTCCTCCAGGACATCGCCGGTGCCCGCGCCGCCGGCCTGCGGACGGTCTGGCTCCACCACGGCCGCCCCCGCCCCGAGGCCGGCCCGGCCGCGCCCCACCACGTGGTCGGCACCGTGGCGGAGGCGGCCGGAGTCCTGCTCGGAGCAGGGGGCTGACCATCAGGCGGGGGCTGACGGTCAGCAGGAGACGGCGGTCACGTTGCTGGTCGGCATGGTGACGTTCGCGTACTCGGTGGTGTAGTGACCGAACCAGTCCGTCTGCACGATCTGGTAGACCACGGTCTGGTACTCCATTTCCAGAGCCCAGGTCTGGCCCGGCTTGAGCGTGACCTCCGCGTTGTAGTTCTCGGTGAACGTGGTGTTGATCTCGGTGCCGAGGCTGGCCTTGAGTACCTTCTCCGCCTCGACGGTGAGGTTCGTGCTGGCCTTGATGCTCCACTGGTAGGAGGCGCCATGGCTGTACTTCATGTCCACAACGCCGTCGTTGCGGAGGCAGTTGGTCAGCCGTTGGCGCCACTTCTGGCCCGAGCTCCACACACGCGCAGTCTGCCCGCCGAAGATCCCACCCCCAGTCGTGCTCCCATCCGAGATCCCGCTGCTGGGCGGGAACTGGGGGACGGGGGGAGTGATGGGCGGCTCGGGGCGCTTGCCCTTGATCTCGACCCTGTTATCGGTGCCTGCCACGTAATCGCCGACCTCGCCGTCGATGCCGTCGAGGAAGCCGAGGTCGCTACCGGCCATGTCGCCGCCGCCGACCCCGCCGCCCAGGTCGCCGCCGCCGACCTCCCCGCCGCCGAGGTCGCCGCCCGAGTCGTCACCTCCCGGGTCGCCACCACCGTCGCCGGGGTCGCCGCAGTCGGACATGGCGTCCGACGAGCAGGAGGAGGCGGCTGCCTCGTGCGGGGCGACCAGCGCGGGCACGGCGGTGAGCACGGAGGCGCCGAGGGCGGCGGCCACCACGAACTTCTTGAGGTCCACTGTCTTCTCTCTAGGGAAGGCTGTCTGGTGACGACGAGTCAGCGGTCGGTGCGCGGGCCGCCGGCCGCCGAGTTCACCAGGCCCCCGGCGGCGCGGCGCAACAGTGGCAGAGCGGCGGCGCCGTCAGCCAGGATGGATTTCAGCCACCACGCCAGTCGCTTCAGCCACCTTGAGCGCCAGGCGTCACAGACCGTGCGGAGGCCTGCCGCTTCGGTTGGTCGCGTCTCATCAAGTAGGGCACTGACGAGGCTTCTGTGAACGTGCCGTGAAGGCGGATGCCGACCGGACCGGCGGGCGGGGCCGGTAGCTGCCGGTGATCAATTGCGGTCGCCCGGCGCGCACGGCCCCGGCCGGCAGAATGGCTTGATCATTTTGCGAATGAGGGGGAGTGCTACCGCGCGGTACGGTCCGGGATGTGCTGGAGCCAGGCCGGGCGGCCGGCCAGGGTGGCGGCGGCGCGGCGGTCGGCCTCGGCGCGGAGTTGGTCGGGGGAGGAGAAGTGGTCGGGGAGCCAGTGGGCGGAGCCGGCGGCGCGGGCGGTGAGGTGGTGGACGTACGCCTCGCGGACCTGCTCGACGGAGTCGAAGCCGGGTTCGTCGGCCAGCCAGGTGTCCGGGACGAGCGCGACCACCTCGCGCAGCAGTTCGGCCGTCACTCGCGGTGCGAGCTCGGCGTCGGCGGCGCGGACGTCGGGGGAGTAGGTACCCAGCGCGTGGTCGCGCAGGTCGTAGGCCTTGAGCAGGGAGGCGTGGGCGCCGGACCAGCGGTGGTGGAAGATCAGCCCGGCGCCGTTGTCGATCAGCCAGAGGGCGCCGTGCCAGACCATCAGATTCGGGTTGGCGCAGCTGCGGTCGACATTGCCGGTCAGCGCGTCCAGCCAGACCACCCGGCCGGCCTCGGCGGGGGAGACGTCGATCATGCCCGGCTTGAAGTCCCGGGAGCCCGGCAGGTAGTCCATCCCGAGGTTGACCCCGGCGCTGGCGTGCAGCAGGTCCTGGATCTCCTGGTCCGGCTCGTGCCCGCCCACCGCCGGGTCGAAGTCGACCAGCACCAGCTCCGGCACCCGCAGCCCCAGCCGCCGCGCCAGCTCCCCGACGATCACCTCGGCCACCAGCGCCTTGTACCCCTGCGCCGCCCCCGTGAACTTCACCACGTACGTCCCCAGATCGTCCGTCTCGACGATGCCGGGCACCGAACCACCCGCCCGCAGCGGGTCCAGATACCTGAGAGCCGTCACCTCGTTCAGCACGCCTGCCACCCTAACCCCCGGCCCCGGTTTGGCCTGTGAATAAGGCGGTGGTTGGCTTGGCATCAGCAGTGCCCACAGCTGTACGTACCGAGGAGAGTCACGATGGGACAGGTCCACGCCGCCACCGAGCGGGTCTACCAGGCGAGCCCGGAGCGGGTGTTCGAGGCACTGGCGGACTACTCGGGGACCAGGCCCAAGCTGCTGCCCGCGCAGTACAGCGAGTACGAGGTGCGGGCCGGGGGGACGGGGGCCGGGACGCAGGTGCACTGGAAGCTGCAGGCGACCGAGAAGCGGGTCCGGGACTGTCTGTTCACGGTGACCGAGCCGGGTGGGCGGCGGCTGGTGGAGACGGACGCCAACTCCTCGATGGTGATCACCTGGACGGTCTCCGGGGCCGGGGAGCAGGCCAAGGTGTCCGTCGAGGCGACCTGGCAGGGCGCCACCGGCATCGGCGGCTTCTTCGAGCGGACTTTCGCCCCCAAGGGCCTGAACCGGATCCACGACGCGGTGCTGGCCCGGCTGGCCGAGGAGCTGTAGTACTGCATCCGACGGAACCTGGGCGGGTTCGGCGCCGTGGCGGCGGGAGCACCGCACTCACCCGGCCGGATAGTTCGTGCATGACCCAAACGGAAGACATCCAGCTCGTGCACGAGCTCGACGCCGCGTGGATCCTCGCCCTCTGGATCTTCATCCACGGCGGTGACCCGGCCCCGGGCAGCATCAGTGTCGACAGGGCCGCGGTCCTCGCCGCGGCCGGCCTCTCCGAGCACCTCGCGGCGAAGATCAAGCCGTCCCAGCGGGTGGTGAACCTGGAGCAGCTCCAGGCGAAGCTGAAGCCCCTGGGCATCCAGGTCGAGCGGGGCGAGGCCCGGCACGAGAAGCCGGCCGACGAGCCGCAGACGATCCCGCGGCGGCCCTACTGCTTCACCTGGAAGGGCGAGCAGTACTGCATCGTCATCCCGCGGACGCACCTCCCGCTCACACCCGGTTAGGGCAACTTTCCGCTCGTACGGGTGACGATGGCCCGGTCACGGCCGTGAGCCAACTTAGGCTCACGGCCGTGCGCATGACGATCCTTCACATCTCCCAGCCCGTGGACGGCGGCGTCGCCCGCGTCGTGGTGGACCTGGTCCGCGGGCAGCGGGAGGCCGGCTGCCGGGTGCTGGTGGCGTGTCCGCAGGGCGGGCGGCTGGCGGCGGAGGCGGCCACGGCGGGGGCGCTGGTGCTGGACTGGCCGGCCACCAGGTCGCCGGGGAGTACGACGCTCGCGGAGGCGTTCCGGCTGCGCCGGATCGTCAAGGCGGCCAAGCCGGACGTGCTGCACCTGCACAGTGCCAAGGCCGGTCTGGCCGGGCGGCTGGCCGTCCGGGGCAAGGTGCCGACGGTGTTCCAGCCGCACGCGTGGTCCTTCGCCGCCGTCGAGGGGCCGCTCGCGGCGGCCACCCTGCGCTGGGAGCGGTACGCGACCCGCTGGGCCAGGGCCGTGCTGTGCGTCAGCGAGCAGGAGCGGCAGGACGGCGAGGGGGCGGGCCTCGAAGCCGCCTGGCACGTGGTGCCGAACGGCGTGGACGTGCGCCACCACGCCCCGGCCGACTCCGCGGCCCGCCGTGCCGCCCGGATGTCGCTGGGGCTCGACCTGGACGCGCCGTTGGCGGTCTGCGTCGGGCGGCTGTGCCGGCAGAAGGGCCAGGACGTGCTGCTCGAGGCCTGGCCCGAGGTGCTGGCCGCGGTGCCGCAGGCCCGCCTGGCGCTGGTGGGCGGCGGCCCGGACGCGACGGCGGTGGCCGACCGGGTGCGCGAGCTGCCCGAGCCGGCCCGGGTGCGCCTGGCGGGGGACGTGCCGGACCCGCGGCCGTGGCTCGCGGCGGCGGATCTGGTGGTGCTGCCCTCCCGCTGGGAGGGGATGGCGCTGGCGCCGCTGGAGGCGATGGCCACGGCGCGGCCGGTGCTGCTCTCGGACGTGCCGGGCGCCCGGGAATGCCTGCCGCCGGGGCAGGCGGCGCACGCCCTGGTGGAGCCGGAGAATCCCGCCGATCTGGCCCGTGCGTTGATCGAGGCGTTGGCGGATCCGATCGAATGCGAACGTCGTGGCGCGGCCGCCCGCGAACATCTGGTCGAACGCCATGACGTTCGGAACACCGTCGCCCAGGTGGACGCGGTCTATCGAACTCTCCTTCGGCCGCAGGACGTGTCACGGCCTCCCCGGCAGCGGGCGGCGCACCGCAGGAGCCGTGTCCCTGGGCGGCTCTGATCGTTTCTCAGACCGTGAATGCTCGCCGCGAAGGTGCTGCCGTGTTCGCGCCTGTTCCGGGGCCAGCCGAGGATACAAAATCCAAAAGTCTGATTAATGGGCAGGTGGAATGAAATGGCAAGTCAACTTCCCGGATCCAAGCCAGCGTTCGGTATTGTCTGATTTTGCCTGCTTCTTCCACTATTTCCGGTCGTTGCCCTCCCATGAGCCGAGCGGGAATGTCCGAATGCCGCCCATGGCATGCCACTCACGGCAGCAGGTGCTACCTGGACCGCAGCCACCGGGCCGGGTCGCAGGGTCGGCTCGCCCCGGCCCCCGGCGGCCCGTCGCGGCGGGTACACAGCAGGGGAGTTCGCGCGCTGATGACCATTGACCACGAGAGTGTGCCTCGGCCGGGCCAAACCCTGCCGCCCTCGCGGCGGCTCGCCACCGGCCTGCTCGACCGCCCCGCCTCGGCGTCCCGCGCCAGCTCGGCGCCGCTGGTCGGCCGCCACCGCCGGGGGCTGCGCTCACGCGCCGCCCTGCCCGCCGCACTGGTCAGCACCGACTCACTCGCCGTCCTCGCCGCCGCCGCCCTGACCACCCTCGCCGCCGAGGGCCGCCCGCACTCCCTGCTCGGCTCCGCCGCCGTGCTCCCGCTGCTGCTGCCGCTCAACATGGCCGGCGGCCTCTACCGCACCCGGCTCACCCTCTCCGCCCTCGACGAGATCCCCGCACTCGCCGCCCGCGCCGCCGTGGCCACCGCCTTCGCCGTCTCGCTCGCCGTCTGCCTGGGCGCCTGGCCGGACGGCGCCCCCGAGACACCCGGGCGCCTGGCCGCCCAACTGCTGCTCTTCCTGGTGCTCGCCGCCGCCGGCCGGGGGTTCTGCTACCGCGCGCTGCGCCAGGCCCGCCGCCGCCGGCCGAGCCCGGTGCTGGTGCTCGGCGCCGGGCAGCTCGGCCAGCGGGTGGCCGCGGTGCTCGCCGAGCGCCGCGAGTACGGCATGCGCCCGGTCGGCTTCCTCGACCCGCACCCGGCGCTGATCGGCGAGGGCTCCCGGCTGCCGGTGCTCGGCGGCAAGGAGGTGCTCGAGCGCGAGGTGCGGCGCCACCGGGTCCACCACGTGGTGGCCACCGAGGGCGCGGCCGACGAGTCCGAGACAGCCGCCGCCCTGCGCGAGGCCGGCCGGCTCGGCTGCCAGGTCTGGCTGGTGCCCGCCCTGCGCGAGTACGGCGCGGTCGGCGGGCCCGCGCGGGACCACCTCTTCGGCTTCCCCTGCGTCCAGCTCGGCCGCCCGGCCATGCGCCGGCCGGGCTGGCTGGCCAAGCGGGCGCTGGACGTGACGGCCGCCGCCTTCGGGCTGGTGCTGCTCTCCCCGGTGCTCGCCGTCTGCGCGCTGGCCGTCCGCTTCGACACCGGGCCGGGCGTGCTCTTCCGCCAGCAGCGCACCGGCCTGGACGGCAAGGTCTTCACCGTCCTCAAGTTCCGCACCCTGCGCCCGGCCAACGAGCACGAGTCCGCCACCCACTGGAACATCGCCCAGGACCACCGGATGAGCCGGATCGGCCACCTGATGCGCTGCAGCTCCCTCGACGAACTGCCCCAGCTGTGGAACGTGCTGCGCGGCGACATGAGCCTGGTCGGCCCCCGCCCCGAGCGGCCGTACTTCGTGATGCGCTTCGGCCAGGCCTACCCCGAGTACGCCGACCGCCACCGCGTCCCGGTCGGCCTCACCGGCCTGGCCCAGGTCAACGGCCTGCGCGGGGACACCTCGATCGAGGCCCGCGCCCGCTTCGACAACCGCTACATCGAGAGCTGGAGCCTCTGGCAGGACGTCAAGCTCCTGCTGCGCACCGCCGCCCTGATGCTCCACCCGGACGGGAGCTGAACCCGATGGCCCTCGCCCTGCCGATGCCCCGAGCTCTGCCTCGCGCGATACAGCGCATCACCGCCCGCCCCAGCCTGCTGGCCGCCGCCACCGTGCTCCTGGTCTGCGTGCCGACCGGCGAGAAGGACGTGGCGGCCGCCGTCCACATCACCGCCGCCGACCTCGCCTCGCTCGCCCTGGTCGCCCTCACCGCCGTCGAGCTGCTGCGCGGGCGCACCCCGGCGCTGCCCGGCCGGGCGGCCGTGCTGTTCGGCGGGATCGTGTTCGCGGCCGCCGTCGCCACCATCGGCTCGATCGACCCGGCGACCAGCCTGACCGGCTTCGTCCGGCTGGTGCAGGTCTTCGTGCTGGTGCCCGCCTCGGTGGTCTGCGCCCTGCGCGACCGCACCGACCAGCGGCTGGTGCTCGGCTCCTTCGTCACCGCCGCGCTCATCCAGGGCGTGGTCGGCGCCAACCAGTACCTGACCAGGACCGGCGCCTCCTACACCGGCCAGCCGATCCGCGCGGTCGGCACCTTCGGCGCGCTCGACATCATGGCGATGTCCACCGTGGTCAGCTTCGGCCTGCTGGCCGCCCTCGCCCTGGCCCTCGCCGAGCGCGGGCCGGGCGGCCACGCCGGGCTGCGCCGCGCGATGTTCGCCGCCGCCGCCTTCCTCACCTTCCCGCTCGCGGTCTCCTTCAGCCGGGGCGCCTGGATCGCCTGTGCGGTGGCCGCCACCGCGCTGCTGCTGCGCGCCGACCCCCGGCTCGCCGTGCGCGGCGTGGTGCTCGCCGCCGCTGCCGCGGTGGTGCTGGTCGGCAGTGGTGCGGTCGGGTCCGACGGCGTCACCGAGCGGCTCAGCAGCATCGGCAAGGTCGAGGCGGCCCCCGACCAGTCGGTCAGCGACCGGTACGACCTGTGGGCCACCGCCGGGCGGATCTGGCAGGACCACCCCGTCACCGGGGCCGGCCCCAAGGCCTTCCAGCAGCTGCGCGACAGCCACGCCCCGCTGCGGCTCTCCTCCGGCAGCGACACCGCCGACCCGAGCATGGGCTTCCAGCGCGAGCCGCTGCTCTCCCCGCACAACATGTACTTCCTGGTGCTCAGCGAGCAGGGCCTGATCGGCGCCGTCGCCTACCTGGCGCTGTTCCTCACCCTGCTCGTCGGCACCCTGCGCCGGGCGAGCGGGCCCGGCCTGGCCGCGCTGGCCCTGCTCACCTGGCAGCTGGTCGACTTCAGTTACGGCGACATCGGCGGCACCACCACCGTGCTCACCTCCGTGGTGCTCGGTCTGGCGGCCCGTGCCGCCTTCACCCCCACCCCGGGAGCGCGCCCCGCATGACCACCGACCGGCCCAGCGCCGTCGCGCCCCTGCTCCCGGCCGCCCGTTCGCCCGAGCCCGTCGCCGCCGAGGAGCCCGCCCCGGCCCGCCGGGGCTTCCTGGCGCGGGCCTTCGGCGTGACGGCGCTGCTCAGCGCGGCCGGCTCGGCCCTCGGCCTGCTCCGCGACCTGCTGCTCGCCCGGTACTTCGGCGCCAACCAGGGCACCGACGCCTTCCTGGTCGCCTGGACGGTGCCGGAGACGGCCGCGCCGCTGCTGATCGAGGACGCGATGGCCTTCCTGATGGTGCCCGCGTTCAGCCTCGCCCTGGTGCTCCGGGAGGAGCGCCCGGACGGTCCCGACCCGGTGCGCCAGCTGGTCCGCGCCACCCTGCCCTGGCTGCTGGCCGCGCTCTGCGCGCTCTCCGCCGCCGTCGCGCTCGGCGCCCCCCAGCTGGTCGACCTGCTCGCCCCGGGCCTGGCCGACCCGGGCCTGGCCGTCACCTGCACCCGGATCACCGCGCTCACCATCCTGCCGTTCGGCGTCGCGGGCTACCTGGGCTCCGCGCTGCGCGCCCACCACCGCTTCACCGCCCCGGCGGCCATCTACGTGGTCTACAACCTGGCCATCCTCACCCTGCTGCTCACCTGCCACGGCCTGCTCGGCGTCCGCTCGGCGGCCGTCGGGGTGGCCTTCGGCAGCGCGCTGATGGCGGCCGTGCTGGTCGGCCCGTTCACCCGCCGCCTGCGCGAGGGCCACCGCCGCCGCCGGGGCCGCCGCTCGGCCGGGCTCGTGCTCATCCCCTTCGCGATGCTCCCGGTGGCCGCCTTCACGCTCACCCGGCAGGCCCAGGTCTTCATCGAGCGCTACCTCGGCTCCGGCCTGCCGCCCGGCACCATCTCGCACCTCAACTACGCCGCCAAGGTCTCCCAACTGGCCATGACGGCGGCGCTGTTGATCTGCACCGTAACCTTCCCCCTGGTCGCCCGGGCGCTCGCCGCGGGCGACCTGACGGCGGCCCGGGACAGGGTCGAGAAGGACCTCGGGCAGGCCGCCGCCGTCGTGCTGGCCGGCACCGCCTTCCTGATGGCCTGCGCCCCGCCGGTGGTCTCGCTGCTCTTCGAGCGCGGCGCCTTCGGCCCGGCCGACACCGGCGCCACCGCCGCCGTGATCCGGGTCTACAGCTTCGGCCTGCCCGCCCAGGCGCTGATCGGCGTGATGGTCCGCCCGTACTTCTCCGTCCGCCCGGTGGTCCGCCGCGCCGACCAGCCCACCGGGCAGCGCAGCACCCTGCTCGACTGGTACCCCGTCGCCGCGATGGCGCTCGGCCTGGTGGTCACCGTCGGAGTCGGCCTCGCCGCGCTGCCCCGCTTCGGCGCGCTCGGCCTGGCGGCCGGCAACGCGGCCGGCATCACCACCACCGCCGCGCTGCTGATGCGCGGCCTGCTGCTGCGCGGCATCGCGCTGCGCCTGCCCAAGGTGCTCGGCGGCCAGGCCCGGCTGCTCGCCGCCGCCGTCGGCGCCGCGCTGGCCGGCACGGCGGCCGGTCACCTGGCCGCCAATCCGCTGCTCGCCACCCTGCTCGGCGGCCTGTGCGTCCTGCTCGTCTTCGCCGCCCTCGGCACCGCGCTGGGTGCGGCCGAGGTGCGCGGCCCCGTGCTCGCCCTGGTACGGGCCCTGAACCCCCCGGCCGCTGAAGGGAAGCTGCCCGATGGATCGTGAACCCACCCAGCCGCTGCGCCTACCGGCCCAGGCGACCGGGAGCCGGGCCGCGCCCTGGATTCTGATGTACCACTCGGTGGCCGACGAGGAGGAGGACCCGTACCTGCTCACCGTCAGCCCCCGCCGGTTCGCGGCCCAGATGGAGTGGCTGCACCGCACCGGCCGACGCGGCGTCAGCATCCGCGACCTGCTCCGCGCCCAGGCCGACGGCCGGGCCGACCGCCTGGTCGGCCTCACCTTCGACGACGGCTACGCGGACTTCGCCCGGCACGCCGTGCCCGTGCTGCACCGCTACGGCTTCACGGCCACCGCCTACGTCGTCCCCGACCTGCTCGGGCGGGACAACGGCTGGGACGTCGAAGGGCCGCGCAAGCAGCTGCTCACCGTCGACCAGGTGCCCGAACTGGCCGACGCGGGCTGGGAGATCGGCTCCCACGGCCTCGGCCACCAGGCCCTGCCCGGCCTGCCCCCCGAGGTGCTCGCCACTCAGACCAGGGAGAGCCGCCGCGCCCTGGAGGACTTGGTCGGCGGCCCGGTCACCGGCTTCTGCTACCCGTACGGAGCCGTCGACCTCCCCGCCACCCTCGCCGTCCGCGACGCCGGTTACGACTACGCCTGCGCCATCGCCCACAGCGAACTCACCGGCCGCTTCGCCCTCCCGCGCTGCTACGTCGGCGACCGGGACGGGGCGCTCCGCCTGACCGCCAAGCGCGGCCGCCACCGCCTGCGGGACGCCGTCACCGCCCTGCGAAGGATGGCCGACCGATGAGCCGGATCTTCTGCACCGCCAGCCAGTTGCACCACCCAGGGGCGCGAGGAACTGCGCGAATCGGCAGGCGCACACCCGTCACGTCCCCGGAGCGCACCCCGTGAAGATCCTCCACGTCATCACCGGCCTCGCCGCCGGCGGAGCCGAACGCCAGCTCCAGCTCCTGCTCCGCCACCTCCCGGAGCGCCACACCTGCGAGGTGGCCACCCTCACCAACCCCGGTGCGGTGGCCACCGCGCTGCGCTCGGACGGAGTCACCGTCCACGACCTGCGCATGCGCGGCAACCGCGACCTCTCCGTGCTGCCCCGCCTCACCCGGCTGGTGCGGACCGGCGGCTACGACCTGGTGCACACCCACCTCTACCGGGCCGGCCTCTACGGCCGCCTGGCGGCCCGCCTCGGCGGAGTCCGCACCGTGGTCGCCACCGAGCACTCGCTGCACCCCGGCGTGATCGAGGGCCGCGCCGTCACCCCCGGCGTCAAGGCTCTCTACCTCGCCGCCGAGCGCCTCGGCTCCACCACCGTCGCCGTCTCCCGGCAGGTCGCCGGCACCCTCGACACCTGGGGCGTGCGCCGGGTCGACCTGCTGCCCAACGGTGTGGACGCCGCCCGCTACGCCCTGCCCACCGCCTCCCGCGCGGCGCTGCGCCAGGAGATCCGGGCCGGGCTCGGCCTGCCCCAGCAGGCCTGGGTGATCGGCGCGGTCGGCCGCCTGGTGCCGGGCAAGCGCTTCGAGCTCCTGATCGACTCGCTCGCCGAACTGACCACCCTGGCCGGGCAGCACCAGGCCCTGCGCGAGCCCTGGCTGCTCCTGGTCGGCGCCGGGCCGCAGCTGCCCGAGCTGCTGCGCCGCGCCGAACTGCGCGGCGTACGCGGCCGGCTGCTCTGCACCGGGGAGCGCGAGGACGTCCCCGAACTGCTCAGCGCGATGGACGTGCTGGCCGCCCCCTCCACCGAGGAGACCTTCGGCCTGACCGTCCTGGAGGCCCTGGCCGCCGGGCTCCCCGTACGGCACAGCGCCTGCCCGGCGCTGGACGAACTGCCGCCCGAGGCCGCCCCCGGCGCCCAGCGGGTCGACTCCGAGACGGCCGCCTACACGGCCGCCCTCTGCGAACTCTGGAGCCGCCGCAGCGTCCCCCTGCCCCAGCCCCCCGCCGTGGCCCACTACGACATCGCCCGGATCGCCGAGGGCCTCGCCGAGCTGTACGACCGTCTCGGCCCGGCCCTGCCCGCCGCGCGGCGCCGCGCCGTCCGGGTCTGAACCCATCTCATGTCCGCCCGCCGAATAGCCCGCAGCGAGCAGCACCGCGTCGGCTGCGGCCGAGTCTAGGAGTACCTGATGTCCGATCCGCGCCGCACCGTGCGCACCCTGACCCGACGCTGGTGGCCGGTGGCGCTCGCCGTGCCGCTCGGCGCCGTGGCCGGGGCGGGGTACGCCGCCGTGGCCCACCCGAGCTTCGCCGCCAACTCCTACGTGGTGGTCGTCCCGCAGAACCCGGGCGAGGCCTCCACCGCCGTCAACTTCGCCCAGGCGTACGGGCGGCTCGCCGGGCAGCCGCAGGTGCTCACGGCTGCCGCCGCCGAGACCGGGCACACGGTGGCCACCCTCGCCGGGCTGGTCAGCGGCACCACCTCGCCGGACGCCCCGGTGATCGACATCACCGGCACCGGCCGCCGCCCGGAGGACGCCGTCCGCAACGCCGACGCCGTCGCCCGCTCGCTGGTCGCCTTCGCCAACACCAGCAGCAAGGAGACGGGCGTGCGGCTCGTCCCGCTCGCCCCCGCCGCCGAGCCGGACGCTCCCACCACCCCCTCGGCCACCCTCGACACGGCGGTCGGGGCCGCCGCGGGTGTGCTGGTCGGCGCCCTGGTGATGATGACCCGCCGCCGCTCCGACACCCCCGCCGCCGAGTCGGACGCCCCCGCCCCGCCCCGCCCCCGTACCGAGGAGCCCACCCCCGAAGCGGCCCCGGTCGCCGAGGAGCCCAAGAAGCCCGAAGAAGCCGGGAGCCGACGATGACCACGGAAGAACACCGGCCCCAGCCCCCGGCGGAGCCCCGCAGCTCCGCCGCCGCTGTCGCCACCTCCCCGGCGGGGGTCCCGGCCCCGAGCCGGACGGGCCAGCCCGGCGGCTCCGCCGACGCTCCGCGCGGCGCCGGGGCCGTCTCCCCGGCCGGCACCAAGGCCGGCGTACCGGCCCCGGGCCGGGCCGCGGGTGCGGTCACGGACCCGGCTGGCACGGCCACCGGGGCCGTCGGCCCGGCGGCAGCCTCCGGCGACTCCGCCGCCGTACCTCCGGCCGGGTCCACCGTCGCCGCCCCCGGCTCAGCCGCCGGCTCGCCGGAAGGCACCGAGCGGTGGGCGGCCGAGGTGCTCCGGGCGGACGACGCGCTCGACACCCTCGCCCAGGAGTGGGACGGGCTGGCCGCGCGCTGTGCGACGGCCACCTCCTTCCAGGCCGCTGCCTGGCTGCGGTCCTGGTGGCGGCAGTACGGGCGGCCCGGCGGCCTGGTGGTGGTGACGGTGCGCCGGGACGGTCGGCTGGTCGGGGCGGCGGCGCTGCGGCGGCGTGGGCCGTTCGGCGGCCTGACCAACCTCGGGGCGGGGCTGGTGGACTTCACCGACGTGCTGCTGGACGACGGCTGCGCCGACCGCGCCGCCGCCGAGCTGGCCGCGGCGCTACCGCTGCACCGGCCCTGGCAGCACCTGGAGCTGCGCGAGGTCCACCCCGAGGCGGCCGTGCAGCGGGTGTTCGAGGCCTGGGGCGGCCACCGCCGCCGCTACGCCGACTCGCTCTGCCAGTACCTGCCGGCCGTCCCGATGGACGAGCTGCTCAAGCGGCTGCCCGGCAAGACCGCCCAGCGCAGCCGGGTCAAGCAGCGCAAGATCGCCGAGGCGGGGGTGCAGGTCGGCTCCGCCACCGCCGAGCAGGTGCCGGCGGCGGTCCGCGAGCTGCTCGACCTGCACTTCCTGCAGTGGCAGGAGCGCGGCGTCACACCCGAGCACCGCACCGAGCGCTTCGCCCAGCACCTGATCGAGTCCACCACCGGCCTGGTCGCCACCGGCCGCGCCGCCGTGCACCGCTACTACCTCGACGGCGAGCCGGTGGCCGTCAACCTGCTGCTGCTCTGCCCGTCCTTCGGCGGCCTGTACATGTACGGCGCGCACCCGAGACTGCGCGAGCGCCTGGACATCGCGGGCCTGCTGTTCGGCGTCGCGCTGGACGAAGTCCGCAGCCGCGACATCCCGGTGCTGAGCCTGCTGCGCGGCCAGGAGCCGTACAAGCAGCGCTGGCGCCCGGACCAGCTGCCCAACCAGCGCCTGGTGCTCGGCCCGGGCCGCTTCGCCCCGGCGGCGCTGCTGCGCGGCGGCCGGATCAAGGCCCGGCAGGCCGCGGCGCACGTGCTCCGCACCCGCCTGCCGCGCCTGAAGGAGGCGCTACTGGCCCGGCGCCGCAATTGACGGCAGAACGCCGACGGCGTTGGCCCCTGGCACGGCGGCTCCGGCCGCCCAGGGGCTCGCCGCGCCCTTCGAACCGGACATCAGCTGCTTGTAGACGGAGCTGGAGCGCGGATTGCGGTTGCACTGCCAGAAGCCGTGCGGGCAGTAGTCGGTGAGGGTCTGGTAGCTGGTGTCGTGGGTGCGCATCCACTCGACCATCCGCCGGACGAACTCCGGGTTGTCCCCGTTCCGGAACAGGCCCCATTCGGGGTACGAGACCGGCTTGCCGCGCTTGGCCGCGAACTCGACCTGGTCCTGCAGCCCGTACGGCTCGGAGACGTATTGGTCGAAGGTGCCGCCGGCCGGCTGGTCGTAGGTGTCCATCCCGATGATGTCGACCACGTCGTCCCCGGGGTAGCAGCGTGTCCAGGGGATGGCGTCCAGGCCCCGGTTGGGGTCGAAGTCGAAGCGGAAGTGCTGGCCGGGCACCGAGCGCATCACGCCGACGATCCGGCGCCAGTACGCCTTCCAGCCCGCCGGGTCGGGCTTGCAGCGGCTGGTGTAGGTGATGCCGTTCATCTCCCAGCCGAGGGTGAGGACGGTGTCCCCGCCGCCGAGGGCGACCAGCTTGCGGGCCAGCTTGAGGAAGTGCCGGTCGAACTCGCCCTGGTTGCCCCGGGCCAGCAGCCGGGCCACCTCGGCGTCCGGCACGTTCCCTTCGTTGGGCACCAGCATCGGCACCCCGAGCACGAGCTTGCGGTTCGGGTCGGCGAGGCGCCACTGCGACCACAGGCCGAGCACCACCGGGTCACCCTCGATGTCGTTCCAGCCGTTCCCGGCCAGGTAGGTGTGGCCGACCTGCATGTTGGCGCCGTTCAGCCACTGGGACATCCGCCGGATCTGGGGGATGTAGTTGTCCCAGCTGCCGACGAAGGCCCCGAACGGCGCCTCGTGCCGGGCCCGCTGCACGGACGGCCGGGGCGCGGCGCCTCGTGGCTGGACCGAATCCGCGGAGAGGGCGGCCCGCCGCTCGCCCTGGTCCACCGGCGTGCCGCCGGGCACGCTCGCGGTGGTGACCAGCAGCAGCAACGCGGCGGCGGCCAGGGTGAGCCGGGCCATGCGCATGGGACTTCTCCTCGGATATGGGACGTCACCATGAAGGTAACCCCACACACCGTCAGAAAAGCTGCATGTCACTCTAAAGAGGACACGTCGGACATATCTGCCACCGGATCAGCGGAAGGTGTCACACTGCGCCATGTCCCCCGAGCGGTACCCGGTGGTGAACCACTGCTGCCGCTGCGCCGCCGAGCCGTGCGTCCAGCTCTCCGGGTTCACCCGCCCGGTCGCCGCCTGCTGGATCCGGTCGTCGCCGACCGCGGCGGCCGCGTCCAGCCCCTCGGCGATGTCCGCGTCCGTCAACTTGGCGATCAGCGGCCGCCCGGTGGAGGGCTGCGGCGTCTTGACGGCGTTGTTGGCCCAGACGCCCGCGTAGCAGTCGGCCTGCAGCTCGAGCTTCACCGAGCCGCTGTTGGCCCCGGTACGGTCGTTGCCGACCTTCGCGGTCTGCCCGGTGAGCGCCTGGATGTGGTGGCCGTACTCGTGCGCGATCACGTACGCCTCGGCGAACGGCCCGCCCTTGGCCCCGAAGCGGCTGCTCAGCTCGGAGAAGAACCCGAGGTCCACGTACGCCTTGTGGTCGCCGGGGCAGTAGAACGGACCGACGGCCGAGCTGGCCGCACCGCAGGCGGTGGAGACCCGGCCGGTGAACAGCACGGTGTCGGCGGGGGAGTAGCGGACGCCGCGCCGGGGCAGCTCGCCGCTCCAGAAGGCCTGCACGCTGTTGACGTCGGCGACGATCCGGCAGTCCTGCCGCTTGTTGGCGTCCGCCCCGGTCTTGCAGGTCTGCTGCACCTGCCCGGCCGTGCTCGGCCCGGCCGAGGCGCCCCCGCCGCCGGAGAGCCCGAGCAGCTGCGGGTCGACCCCGAGCACCAGGGCGATCAGCAGACCGATCACTCCCACCCCGCCGCCGATGGCGATCTTCCCGCCCGGCAGGCCCCGCCGGTCCTCCACCTGGGACGTGTCCAGGTCCGCCTGGTCGTCGAACTGCATCGTGTTCCGCCTCTGTAACAGTCCAGCCCCCGTCGCAGTCGCAAGATAGCGGCCCGGGCGCGTCGGCCACCACCGGAACCCGCAGGTGGGCGTGGTCGGCCCGCCGCGGGGTGCCGCCCCACCCGTCCGGGTGGCGGGCCGTGTCCACCAGACGGACAGCTCGTTCGGGCGGTACGCTCCGGCCGTGTCCCGGAAGTCGCTGCGTGCCCTCACCCGTCGCTCCCTGCTGCCCGCGCTCGCCGTCGTGCTGGTGCTCGGAGCAGGCGCCGCCGCGCACGCGAACCGCCCGGTGCCGTTCGGCGACCGGGTCGCCGAGCCCGGGGCGGCGGGCGTCAGCCCGGTCGGCGCGCACTCGCTGGACACCGGCTCGCTCGAGCTCAAGGTGGGCCCCGGCCTGGAGGCGTACGACCGCAGCGGCACCCACCTGTGGTCCTACCGCCGGGAGGGCGCGACGGCCCTGCACCTGGCGATGGCCGGCGAGTCCGCGCTGGTGATCTGGGACGACGGCATGGTCACCTCGGTGCGGCCCAGCGACCACACCGTCCGCTGGCACCGGGCCGTGCCCGGGCTGAGCGAGTGGCTGCACGCCGAGGGCGAGACCGAGGCCGCCACCTGGTCGGACGAGCAGAAGCAGGAGGTCGCCGTCGAGCGGGCCGCCGCCGCACTGCAGACCGCGACCGAGGACGAGCCGTGGGTGGCCGTGGTCACCCCCGGGCTGACCATGGGCTTCCGCGACCGCGACGGTGACCTGCGGTTCAACTTCCGCCCGCTGAGCGGCTGCGTGTACGACCCGCTGCGGGCCGTGCACACCGAGAACGCCGTCCTGGTCCCGCGGAGCTGCACCGGCAGCACCGGCTCCGGCCGCCCGCTGCCCGGCCTCATCACCGCCTTCCGCCTCAGCCAGGCCACCCTCCAGGTCCCGGCCGGCCCCGAGGTCCGCCTCCAGCGCCTTGACACCCACCGCGTCACCATCGACGACGGCCCCGTCGTCGGCCGCCGCACCTTCGACACCCGCCAGGGCGCCAACCTCACCCCGTGCGGCGCCCCGGCCCAGCCCTTCGCAGCAGCCACCCCCGCCACCTGCTGAGCTCCGGAGCCTTCCCCCGGGCGGCACACCCAGGGGCGCGGGGAACTGCGCGACCGGCCACGAACCGACCTGTCGCCTACCGCCTCGCGCAGTTCCCCGCGCCCCTGTTCCGGTTGCTGTCACCTCGTACCGGTAAGGCCCGTCGGGCCTCCCGGTAGACTGGGCCGTATGGCTGTTCTCTCCGGGCATTAGCGCCGAGCGCCGCGCCCCTCACGACCCGCCGCCCGCTGACGTCCCAGGAGTTACCTCAGCCATGATTTCCGTCAATGCCCTCGAGCTGCGCGCCGGTGCCCGCGTCCTCATCGAGTCCGCCAGCTTCCGCGTCACCCCGGGCGACCGCATCGGCCTGGTCGGCCGCAACGGCGCGGGCAAGACCACCCTCACCAAGGTGCTCGCGGGTGAGGGCCTGCCCGCCGGCGGCACGGTGACCCGCTCCGGCGAGGTCGGCTACCTCCCGCAGGACCCGCGCACCGGTGACCTCGACGTGCTCGCGCGCGACCGCATCCTCTCCGCCCGCGGCCTGGACACCGTGCTGAAGAAGATGCGCGAGAACGAGCAGCGCATCGCCACCGGCACCGGGGCCACCCGTGACAAGGCGATGAAGAAGTACGCCAACCTGGAGACGGAGTTCCTCACCAAGGGCGGCTACGCGGCCGAGGCCGAGGCCGCCACCATCGCGGCCGCCCTCGGCCTGCCGGACCGCATCCTCGGCCAGGAGCTGCACACCCTCTCCGGTGGTCAGCGCCGCCGCGTCGAGCTGGCCCGGATCCTCTTCTCGGACGCCGACACCCTGCTGCTCGACGAGCCCACCAACCACCTCGACGCCGACTCCATCGCCTGGCTGCGGGACTTCCTGAAGACCTACAAGGGCGGCTTCATCGTCATCTCGCACGACGTCGAGCTGGTCGAGACGGTCGTCAACAAGGTCTTCTACCTGGACGCCAACCGCTCCGCGATCGACGTCTACAACATGGGCTGGAAGCAGTACCAGCAGCAGCGCGAGGACGACGAGAAGCGGCGCAAGCGCGAGCGGGCCAACGCCGAGAAGAAGGCCGCCACCCTCAACGCCCAGGCCGACAAGATGCGCGCCAAGGCGACCAAGACGGTGGCCGCGCAGAACATGGCCCGCCGCGCCGAGAAGCTGCTCTCCGGCCTGGACCAGGTCCGGGTCTCGGACAAGGTCGCCAAGCTCCGCTTCCCGGACCCGGCCCCCTGCGGCAAGACGCCGCTGATGGCCGAGGGCCTGTCGAAGTCGTACGGCTCGCTGGAGATCTTCACCGACGTGGGCCTGGCGATCGACAAGGGCTCCCGGGTCGTCATCCTGGGCCTCAACGGCGCGGGCAAGACCACCCTGCTGCGGATGCTCGCCGGGGTCGAGCAGCCGGACACCGGCGAGGTGATCCCCGGCCACGGCCTCAAGATCGGGTACTACGCCCAGGAGCACGAGACGCTCGACCCCGAGCGCACGGTGCTGGAGAACATGCGCTCGGCCGCGCCCGACACCGACCTGGTGCAGATCCGGAAGATCCTCGGCTCGTTCCTCTTCTCGGGCGACGACGTGGACAAGCCGGCCGGGGTGCTCTCCGGTGGTGAGAAGACCCGTCTCGCGCTCGCCTCGCTGGTGGTCTCCAGCGCCAACGTGCTGCTGCTGGACGAGCCCACCAACAACCTCGACCCGGCCAGCCGCGAGGAGATCCTGGGCGCGCTGCGCTCCTTCTCCGGCGCGGTCGTGCTGGTCACGCACGACGAGGGCGCGGTGGACGCGCTCCAGCCGGAGCGGATCATCCTGCTGCCGGACGGTATCGAGGACCTGTGGAGCCCGGCGTACCACGATCTGGTCTCGCTGGCCTGATCCGCCGATCGGTTGGACGCCGCCTCAGCCGTCCGTCGTAGAAAATCTCATCTCGCCGGGAGATCGGGAATCGGAGACTCCCGGATTCCGTTTTCGCCTGTCCAGCCCCGCCCCGTCCGCGAAATCGCGGCGGGGCGGTGCTGCTGATCAGCCCTTTCGTCCGGCGAGCCGTCGCGGCTCGGGGGCGCATCTCTTCGTGCGAGCGCCCTTGTGCGCCGTGAGCACCACCGGCAGACTGCGCTTTCCCGGTATCGACCTTGTCGAATGGGTGGCCAGGACGCTGGCTATGGGTGATCATGGGAATCTGACCGAGCAAGCTATGAGGAGGCACGGGTGGCCGAGACTCTGAAAAAGGGCAGCCGGGTGACCGGTGCCGCGCGTGAGAAGCTCGCGGCCGATCTGAAGAAGAAATACGACTCCGGCGCGAGCATCCGCGCCCTGGCGGAGGAGACCGGCCGCTCCTATGGCTTCGTGCACCGCATGCTGAGCGAGTCCGGAGTGATCCTCCGCGGCCGCGGCGGTGCCACGCGTGGCAAGAACAAGGCCACTGCGGGAGCTGGCGCCTGACGGGCCGTTACCCCGAGGCGCTTTCGACGGCGCGATACGGTGAGCCGCGGCAAGACGGGCGGCAATTCTGAACGAAGCCTTCGACGGGGACTTCTTCGGCGAAGACTTCAGTGGTGAAAAGCTCCAGACGATTCGGCGGCCGGGCAACCGGGCCGCCGATCGTCGTTTCGTCGTTTTGGATGATGCCGTGTGACACTCCATGACACTTTTAGTGTTGGTGTGTGCAGATGGCTGCACAAGTGGGTGTGGGAGCGGCTCTGTGCAGCGGCGGCCGGGTTTGTTACTCTCCAGTAGCTTCGCCTTTCCCGCCCGTCCGCCCGCTGGAGGTACCGCCCATGACCACCCTCGCCCTCGACGACCAGCAGCTCTGGGAGCAGGCCGGTGTCCGCCTGGAGCTCGACGGCGAGACGGCCGTCGTGACGCTCTGCCGCCCCGAGCGGCGCAACGCCCAGTCGCCCGCGATGTGGCGCGGGCTGGCCGCGATCGGCCGGGCGCTGCCGGGCACCGTACGGGTGGTCGTGCTGCGGGCCGAGGGTGTCTCCTTCTCGGCCGGCCTGGACCGTGCGATGTTCACCCCCGAGGGCATCCCCGGTGAGCCCAACTTCATCGCGCTGGCCCACGCGGACGACAAGGAGCTGGACGAGACCATCGCCTTCTACCAGGAGGCCTTCACCTGGTGGCGCCGTCCGGACCTGGTCAGCATCGCCGCCGTCCAGGGCCACGCCGTCGGGGCCGGCTTCCAGCTCGCCCTCGCCTGCGACCTGCGGGTGGTCGCCGAGGACGTGCAGTTCGCCATGAAGGAGACCTCGCTCGGCCTGGTCCCCGACCTCACCGGCACCAAGCCGCTCACCGACCTGGTCGGCTACGCCCGGGCGCTGGAGATCTGCGCCACCGGCCGCTGGGTCGGCGCCGAGGAGGCCGTCGCCTCCGGCCTGGCCAACGTCGCCGTCCCGGCCGCCGAGCTCGAGGGCACCGTCCGCGACCTGACCGCCGCCCTGCTGGCCGCCCCCCGCAACGCCGTCAACGAGACCAAGGCCCTGCTGCAGGGCGCCGCGGACCGCAGCTACGAGGAGCAGCGCACCGCCGAGCGGGCCGCCCAGGCCCGCCGCCTGCGCGACCTCGCCGGGATCGGCGACTGATCCTCCTCCTTCTCCTCCAGCAGGGGGTACGCGGCCCGGCCGCGTACCCCCTGCGGCGTCTGCCGCCCCCGTCATTTGCCTGGCCTATCGTGCGTAGTTCGTGGCGGAGTGTCACTGTTGGTCTGGTTTGCGATATAGCTGGACAGGACACCCCAGGAGACCGCCGTGCCTGACACCCCGACACCCGCCGACCTGCACAAGAACGACCCGCACCACCCCGCCGCCCCCGACCCCACGGCCGACCGGGGCCGCACCGCGCTCGCGGTCGGCGTGGTCGAGAAGATCGCCGGGATGGCCGCCCGCGAGGTCTCCGGCATCCACGCCCTCGGCTCGGGCCTGTCCCGCACCTTCGGCGCCATGCGGGACCGGGTACCCGGCGGCCGGTCGAGCGTGGGCCGGGGCATCAAGGCGGAGGTCGGCGAGAAGCAGACGGCGATCGACATCGCGCTGGTGGTCGAGTACGGGGTGGTGATCCCGAAGCTCGCGGCCGAGGTGCGGCAGAACATCATCACGGCGGTCGAGCGGATGACGGGCCTCGAGGTGGTCGAGGTGAACATCGCGGTCAACGACGTCCACCTGCCGGACGAGCCGGACCTGGACGAGGACGAGGAACCCAACCGAGGCCAGCGCCCACGGGTGCAGTAGGCCCGTCCCTAGGAGGAGAGCGGATGAATCTTGCCCTGACGGGCCTGCTGGTCGGCATGGCCCTGGGTTTCGCCGGATACTTCGGCGGGTTCGCCGCCTTCCTCCTGGTCGCGGTGCTGGGCGCCGCGGGCTTCGTGGTCGGGCGCCTGCTCGAGGGGGACATCGGGCTCGGCGAGCTCGGGGACTTGCTGCGCAGCCGCGACCGCCGCCGGTGAGGGCCGTCCTGCTGAGCCTGGCCCACACGCCGGCCGGCCACCCCCGCCGCAGCCCCGCCGACCGCGGGGCGCTGCGCTGCGCCGACCGTGTCCTGGCCCGGATCGCCACCCGCGCCGTCCGCGAGGCCCTCGCCCCCACCCCCGGCGCCCGCCCCACCCGGGTCACCGTCACCACCTCCCACCACGCCGCCCGCCTGACCGTCCACCTCACCCTCCCCTTCCCCGCCGACCTCCCCGCCCTCGCCGCCCTCGCCCGCACCGCCGCCACCACCCACGTCGAGACCTACACCGGCACCAAGGTCCGCCACGTCCACATCGTCGTAGACGCCTTCACCCCGACCGGCGGCCCGTCATGACCCCGGATCAGGCCGACGACCCGCCCCAGGACCCGCCTGCGCGGCCGCCCGTGCAGCCGGCCGACGGGAGTCTCTCCTCCACTCCTCCCGAGCCTGCCTCCGGGGGGCATCGGCCCAGGTCGGCGCGGACCGGGGTCACCGGCCTGGTGGTGCTCGCCGTGCTCGTGGTGGCGGCGGGGTTGCTGTGGGACGTGGTCGCGGTGCGGACGGGGCATCAGGCCCGGCGGTGGCGGGCTGAGGCCGCGCATCAGGTGGCCGTGCGGGAGCTGAGTGACACGTGGGTGCTGGTGGGGGCCGGGGCGGCGGTGGTGGTGGGGGCAGGGCTGGTGTGGCTGGCGTTCGCGGCGGGGTTGCGGCGGTGGCTGCCGCTGGGGGTGGGGGACGGGACCGCGGCGGTGGACCGGGCCGGGGTGGCCGCGGTGATCCGGGGGCGGGCGCACGAACTGCCGGAGGTCACGGCCGCCACGGTCAAGGTCCGTCAGGCCCGGACCACCGTCACCATCCGGGGTACGGCCGATCCGGCGGCCGTCCAGCGGGAGTTGCGCGAGGAGCTGGCCCAGGTGCCGCTCGCCCGCCCGCACCGGCTCGACGTCCGGACCCACCGAGCGGACCGCTGATGAGCCGAAGCACCCTCAACCGCACCGTACTCGCCACCACCGGCCTGCTCCTGGCCGTCGGCGGCGCCCTGGTCCTGTTCGGCGGCCTCGACCTCTACAGCCGCCTGCACCTGCACCCGCCCACCTGGTGGCCCCTCACCTCCCCCCACCAGCCGGTGGTCTCCACCACCTCCCGCACCCGCTGGGCCGACCGCTCCTGGTGGTGGCCGGCCGTGATCGCCGCGCTCTCCCTGACCGTCCTCGCGGCAGCCGCCTGGCTGGCCGGCCAACTGCGCCGAAGCGGGCCCGGTACCGTCCACCTCCCCGAACTGCGGGTCCGCAGCCGTGCCTTGGAGGACGTCATCGAGACCCGGACGATCGAGCTCCCCGAAGTCTCCCGAGTCCGCACCCGCCTGACCGGCACCCCGCACAGCCTGCGCCTGCACACCACCCTCCACCTCCACCCGGACGCCGCCCCGGCCCCCGCCCTCGCGGCCTACCGCGACGGCCCCCTGAGCGACGCCCGCACCACCCTGGGCCGCCCCGACCTCGAGTCCGTCATCCGGCTGCACCTGGCGGGAGCGCGCCGCCCGACGCACTCCCGCAGGCACCTGGACTGAGCTCACCACCCGTGCAGCGCCTCCCGCAGGGTGTCACCGGCGAGTTTGAGGGCGACGCTGTTCGCGGCGGTGTCCCGCAGGCTGTCCAGCATCATGAAGTCGTGGACGATACCGAGCACCCGTACGGCCGTCACCCGGACCCCGGCCTCGCGAAGGCGGGCGGCGTACGCCTCGCCCTCGTCCCGCAGGACGTCGGCCTCGTCGGTGATGACCAGGGTCGGCGGCATGGCCGCGAGGCGGTCGAGCGGGGCGCGCAGGGGTGAGGCGTGCGGGTCGGCGCGCTGGGCGGGGTCGGTCGTGTACTGGTCCCAGAACCACTTCATGCCGTCGAGGGTGAGGAAGTAGCCCTCGGCGAACTGGCGGTAGGAGGGGGTGTCGAAGTTGGCGTCGGTGACGGGGTAGAGCAGCACCTGGCACTTGAGCGCGAGCCCGCCGCGCTCGGTGTTCATCATGGCGAAGACGGTGGCCATGTTGCCGCCGACGGAGTCGCCGCAGACGGCGACCTGCGCGGGGTCGAGGTCCATCGCCGGGCCCTGCTGCCGCAGCCACTGGCCGACGGCGTGGTTCTGCTCGATCTGGACGGGGTACTTGGCCTCGGGCGCGCGGGTGTAGACCGGGAAGACCACGGCGGCGTTGGCCCGTACGGCCAGCTCGCGGACCAGGCGGTCGTGGGTGTTCTCGTCGCCGAACACCCAGCCGGCGCCGTGGATGTAGACGATCACCGGCAGTACGCCGGAGACGCCCTCGGGGCGCAGGATCCGGACCTTGAGGGTGCCCCACTCGCCGGCGTCCACCTCGGCCCACTGCTCGGCGACGGCGGGTTTGGCCACGCCGGGGTCGGCCTGGAGCCCGGCCAGGGCGTCCCGGCCCTCGGCGGGCGGGATCTCGTAGATCCGCGGGTGCGGGTCGGTGGCCCGGGCGAGCTCGGTGGCGGCGGGTTCGAGGACGGGGGCGGGCGGACGGGTCGGTGCGGCCATGGCGGGCCTCCTCGGTGAGCGGATCGTCGCGACCATCCTTGGCACGCCCGCGGGCCCGGCGCTCCGGCCGCGGGGCCGAACGGGTGGCCCCGCGCCGAGGGCCGGCCCCACGTCCTGGACCGCCTCGCGGGGCCGCTCACCGAGGCGCGGTGACGCCTCCCGTCAGTTGGCGGCGTCGGGCCGGCCGGCCGGGGGCGACCAGGCCACGGCGTGCAGGCTGCGGCCCGCCGTGGCCGGGGCCAGGGCGAGGAGGACGAGCAGGGCCGAGAGGGCCCCGGCGGTGGCCGGCGGGCCCAGCCGCTGGAGCAGGGCGCCGCCGAGCAGGCCGCCGACCGGGGCGCCGAGGGCGAAGGCGGCACTGGTCGCCGCCATGACCCGGCCCCGCACCGCGTCCGGTACCCGTTGGAAGACCAGCAGGTCGACCATCACGACCAGGGCCGGGACCCCGAGCATGTCCGCCGCCGAGACCAGGAACGCGCCCGTCGCCCCGATCGGCGCACCGAGCAGCACCAGTTCGGCGGCGAACAGCCAACTGACCGTCAGGATCAGCGCCCGGGGGCTCAGCCGGCGGTGCAGCGGCTTGGTCAGGGCCGTTCCCGCCAGGCCGCCGACGGCCGCGCCGGAGAGCGCGAGGCCGATCAGATGCGGCGAGACGCCCTGGGCCCGCAGTGAGACCAGCAGGATCAGCGGCACGGCGGCCGAGACGGTGGTGGTCGCGGTGACCAGCAGCAGGATCGTCCGGAAGGCCGGGTCACCCCGCAGGTACCGCACCCCGGCCCACAGCCCGCCCGCCGCCCGGGAGCGGGTGGCGGAGGCGGCGGAGCGGGCCTCGAAGGGGACGGCCAGCACCGACAGGGCCGAGAGCAGGAAGCCCGCGGCCGCGGCCCCGTACGGGAGGGCGCGGCCCAGGCCGAAGAGCAGGCCCGCGAGCGGCGGCCCGAGCAGCTCGGCGCCGTTCGCCCGCACCCCCTCCTGCGCGAGGGCCTGCCGCAGCTGCTCGGCGGGCACCACCGAGCGCAGCGCCAGCAGCCGGACGGGGCTGCTCACCGCCTGGCCGACGCCCAGCAGGGCGGAGACCACCAGCAGGTGCCAGAGCGTCAGCCGGTGCAGCGTCAGGGCCAGCGGCAGCGAGGCGAGGGCGAGCGCCCGCCCGGCCTCGGTGACGAGCAGCACCAGCCGCCGGTCGCCCCGGTCGGCGACCAGGCCGCCCGGGAGCAGGGTGAGCAGTGCCATGGTGGCCTGGACGGCGCCCGCGAGCCCGGCCAGCGCGGGGGAGCCGGTCATGGCCAGGATCACCAGCGGGTACGCCACTTCGGCGATCCGGACCGCCACCGCGCTGGCCGCGGCCCCCGCCCACAGGCCCTGGAACCGCAGGTTGCGCCGCAGCGGCCGATCGGGTGTCACGGCAGGGAGACCGGCAGTCGGCTGGGGTACCGGACGGTGGCGCAGCGGGTGCGCGGCACCGGCCCGGCGAGCTCGGGTGCGGGGCCCTCGAGCAGCACGCCCAGGATCGCCAGCAGGACGGTCTTGGCCAGTGCGGCGCCCGAGCAGACGTGCGGGCCCCAGCCGAAGGCGAGGTGTGCGTTGGGCCTGCGGTCCAGGACGATCAGGTCCGGCTCGGCGAACTGGGCCGGGTCGCGGTTGGCGGCCCCGAACAGGGTGACCACGGTGTCGCCCCGCTTGATCCGGGCGCCGCCCAGGACGAGGTCCTCCACCGCGAAGCGGCCGGTGCCCTGCACCGGGCCGTCGTAGCGCAGCAGCTCGTCCACCCCCGAGCCGCGCAGGCCGGGATCGCGCATCGCCTCGAAGGCGGCCGGGTGGCGGGCCAGCGCGAGCAGGACGTTCGCCGCCGCCGAGACGGTGGTGCTGAACCCGGCGAGGAACAGCGTGGTGAGCGTGTCGAGGACGACCTGCTCGGGCACCCCCAGGCCCTCCCCGGCCCGGAGCGCGCCCGTGACCAGGCCGTGCTGCCCGGCACGGGCCATCCACTCCCGGGCGAGGCCGCCGAACTCGGTGGCGGCCCGCATGGCCGGCTCGGCCTGGGCGGGGACCAGGCCGGCGTCCATCCCCTGCTCGATGGTCTTGACGAGCGGTACGAAGGTCTTGGCCGGGGGCGTGGTGATGCCGAGCAGGCGGCAGATCGCGGTGAGGACCACCGGTTCGGTGAGGTCCGCGACGTAGTCGAGCTCCGGGCCGCACTCGCGCAGCAGCGCCCGGGTCTGCGCGGCGGCGCCCGCGCCGATGCCGGCGGTGTCGAGCTCCCGGTGCGCGGTGGTGAGGACTTGGCGCAGCTCGCCGTGCTCGGGCGGGTCCATGGTCTGGAGGTAGGGGCTGCCGTGCTCGTGGCCGGCCCGGCGCGGGTCGCTGGCGAAGCGCTGCGGGTCGCGCAGCACCGACCAGCAGTCCTGGTGGGTCAGCACCACCCAGGAGTGCAGCCCTTCGTGCCACTGGACCGGTGCGGCCTCGCGCAGTCGCCGGTACACCGGGTAGGGGTCCTCGAGGACCTCGGGTGCGAGCGGGTCGTAGGGGGGCAAGCGTCCGCCTTCCGTCGGATGGAGGGACGCGGGAGCCGGGGCGTCCCAGGCTCCCGCGTCCGGTCAGCGATCACCGGCTCAACGGCCCGGCGGCGGCCATCCGTAGGTCATGACGGTCTCCCTTCGGCTCGATCCCCGTGCACACGCCGGGTGGCGGTGCGGGTACGAGAATGAGCGCGGGCCCTTACGCGACACCAACCGTTCGCTTACCCGCCGATGACACGGCAGGTCATGGACATGATCAATGATCAGAGTCCGCGCAGGGCCCCGCCGTCGACCGGGACCATCACACCGGTCAGGTAGGAGGCGGCCGGGGAGAGCAGGAAGGCCGCGACCTTGCCGAACTCCTCGGGGGTGCCGTAGCGGCCGAGCGGGATGTTCTCGCAGTTGCGCATCCGGGCGGCGGCCGCGTCCCCGCTCAGGGCGTCCAGCTCGCGGACCCGGTCGGTGTCGATCCGGGCCGGGAGCAGGCCGACCACCCGGATGCCGCGCGGGCCCAGCTCGTCGGCGAGCGACTTGGCGGCCATCGCGAGACCGGGCCGCAGGCCGTTGGAGATGCCGAGGCCGCCGATCGGCTCGCGGACGGAGCCGGAGAGCACGAAGCCGATCGCCCCGCCCTCGCCGAGCGCCTCGGCGGCCGCCCGGGCGATCCGCAGCGCCCCCAGGAAGACCGACTCGAAGGCGCCCCGCCAGGCTTCGTCCCCGGCGGCCGCGACCGGCCCGGGGGCCGGGCCGCCGACGCTGATCAGCACACCGTCCAGCCGGCCCCACCGCTCGCGCGCGGCGTCGATCAGCAGCGCGGCGCTGCCCGGGTCGGCGTTGTCGGCCACCACCCCGTGCACCAGCTCGGGCGCCCCGAGCTCGGCCACGGCGGCGGCCACCGACTCCTTGGTCCGTCCGCTCAGCACCACCCGGGCACCGTCTCGCACCAGCTCCCGCGCCGAGGCGAAGCCGAGGCCCCGCGTCGCGCCGGTCATCACGTACACCCTGTCCCGCAAGCCAAGATCCATGGCCCAACTCTATGCAGGGGGCCGGTGCGTGCTGCCTTCGACTGTCATCGAATCACTGGCCCGGCCCGCCTCCGGTGGCGCAGGATCGTCACGCACCAGCGGGAGAGCCACTCACAACGGGGGGAGCGGCTCTCCCCGCGACTGGGACGGTCCTGGCCGGACGGCGGTCGGCCGGGACCGTCCCAGTTGTGTGGCGCCCGGCGCGGCGGCCGCCCGTCGGTAATTCACCCGTCGGGCCCGCGCCGCCGCCGTCACCCGCTCACCGCGGCGAGGCTGCCTGGAGGAGCTCGCGCAGCTCGGTGAACAGCTCGGTGACGGCGGCGTCGACCGCGCGGGAGTGGGAGTCGTAGTTGAGGAAGCCGTGGATCAGCCCGGCGTACCGGTGCTTGCGGACCGGGACGCCGGCGGCGGCCAGGGCGTCGGCGTAGGCCAGGCCCTCGTCGCGCAGCGGGTCGAGTTCGCCGCAGCCGATGACGGCGGGGGCCAGGCCCCGGAGGTTCTCGGCGAGCAGGGGCGAGGCCGGGGCGCGGTCGGCGGCGGCGGGGGCGTCCGCGAGGTAGAGCCGCATGTCGTTCTCGACCTCGGCCGTGGTGAGCAGGTACCCGGTCGCGCACTCGGTGCGGGACGGGTAGTCGATGCCGCTGCGCAGGTCGGTGGTCGGGTAGGCGAGCAGTTGGGCGGCCAGCGGGCGGCCCTCGTCGCGGAAGGCCAGTGCCACCCCGGTGGCCAGATTGCCGCCCGCGCTGTCGCCCGCGACGGCCAGCGGGCCGTGGCTGCCGCCGAAGTCGGCGAGGTGGTCGGCGACGTGGTGGGCCACGGCGAGGCAGTCCTCGTACCCGAGGGGGAACGGGTGCTCCGGGGCGAGCCGGTAGTCGGGGCTGACCACCACGGCGGCCGCGTCCCGGCACAGGCGCCGGCAGATTCCGTCATGGGTGTCGAGGTCCCCGACGACGAAACCGCCGCCGTGGATGAACAGGACGGTCGGCACCCGCCCGCCGCGTGCCGACTCGAACGGCCGGTAGATCTGTACCGGTACCCCGGCCAGGCTCGTGTCCTGCACCGCTCCGACCGAGACCGGCGGGTCCGGGGCGACGGCCAGCGAGAGCATCCGGTTGCCGGCCCGCATCTCCTGGACGGTGGGCGCGGTGGCGGGCGGCGGCCCGTCCACCCCGAACTGCTCCAGCAACGCCGCAATCCGAGGGTCGAGCGGGCCGAGGGGCATCGGTGCCCCCTTCCGAATCCGGTGCCTTCGGCACGAGCGAGCAGACGTACCGCTCCACCGTAGGCCGGGCCCGCCGCTACGGCGCGGGCGTCAGCTCCGGCTCCTCGGCCTCGGCGGCAGCCTTCGCCGCTGCGGCCGCCCGGTCGCGGGCCTCGCGGCGGGCCATGATCACCAGGCCGACCGGGACCAGGGTGGTGAAGAGCCACCACTGGATGGCGTAGGCCATGTGGGGGCCGATGTCGGAGTGCTCCGGGTCGGGGAGGGCCTCGGGGGTGCTCGATCCCGAGGAGGGAGCCAGCTCCAGGTAGCCGCCGAGGAGGGTGGCGCCGGTGGCGGCGGCCTGGGCCTCGCTGTTGATCAGCTTGAACTGGCGGGGCGGCAGACCGCCCCGGTCCACGATGCCGGTGCTCGCGTGGGTCTCGTCCGCCCGCAGGCGGCCGGTGGCGGTGACGGTGCCGCCCGGCGGGGCCGGGACGGCGGGGTAGCTGGCGGCGTCGCCGGGGGAGTCGACCCAGCCGCGGTTGACCAGCACGGAGCCCTTGCCGTCGGCGAGCCTGAGCGGGGTGATGACGAAGAAGCCGATGCTGCTGCCGCCCGGCTCGGTCCGCTGCCGGATCACGAACTCGTGCGCCGCGTCGTACGTGCCGGTGGCCGTCACGGCCCGCCAGACCTGGTCACCGGGGATCGCCTTGCCGGGGGTGCTCAGCGAGTCGAACGCGACCGGGGCGTCCTTGAGGTTCTCCCCGATCAGGGCGTTGCGGGCGACACGGGCCTCGTGGCGGTGGTACTGCCAGAAGCCCAGCCGGATCATGGTGGGGATCAGCAGCAGGGCGACCAGGAAGATGGTCGCCCAGCGCCGGGAGAGCAGAAATCGGTACACAACCGCACGCTACGCCCACTTGTCCCGGTGCTCAGACACCGGGGTGCGCGGCGACCTCGCGCAGCAGCTGGAGGAAGGCGTCCTCCCCGACCACGGGGGTGCCGTACTCGCGGGCCTTGCGGGCCTTGCCGCTCCAGCTGTCCGGCTCGTTGGTGACGAGCAGGCTGGTGAGGCGGCTCACAGAGGTGGCGATGTGCAGGCCGGCCTCGATCGCGCGGTCCTCCAGCAGCTCCCGGTCGGTCGCGGTGTCCCCGGTGATGGCCACCCGCATGCCCTGGAGCAGCGGCGTGCCGTCCTGCCAGCGGCCCGGGTTCGGGTACGGGCAGGCGGGGCGCTTGCGTGCCGGGCGGTACGAGGAGGACCACCCGCGGGAGGCGGCGGCCGGGGAGGCGGTCTCGAGCTCGCTGATGTCGGTGACGGCCACGCAGGTGGTCAGCGGCAGCGGCACGCCGACCTGGCGGGCCAGCTGCAGGCTGGGGCGGAAGGCCTCGGCGAGCACCCGGGCGTCGTCCAGCGCGTTGTGCGCGTGGCGCTGCTGGACGCCGAAGTAGGCGGCCAGGGTGGCGAGCTTGCCGTTGGCCAGCGGCAGGCCCAGGTCGCGGGAGAGCACCATGGTGCACAGCCGCTGCTCGACCGGGGCGCGCAGCCCGGCGCGGGCGAACTCGCGGGAGATCATGTTCCAGTCGAAGAGCGCGTTGTGCGCGACCATCACCCGGCCGCGCAGCCGCTCGGAGAGCTCCCCGGCGATCTCGGGGAAGGTCGGGGCGCCCGCGAGCTGCGCGCTGGTCAGCCCGTGGATCCAGGTCGGGCCCGGGTCCCGCTCGGGGTTGACCAGGGTGTACCAGTGGTCGGTGACCTCGCCGTGCGCGTCCAGCTGGTAGACACCGGCGGAGATGACCCGGTCCGAGCGGCCGAGACCGGTGGTCTCGACGTCGACCACGGCGAAGCCCGGCTCCTGGTCGTCGGCCGGGCCGGAGCGCTGCGCCGGGAGGGCGGCGTCCCAGGGGGAGTCCCACAGGGAGTCGTCGCTCGGTGACTGGATCGCGTGCATGGTCAACCACTTTAAGGGCGAGCGCCCACACCCCCTGCCCCGCACGGGCCGCACAGTGGCGTACGCGACATTTCGACCGGATGTCCCATCGGCCGGAATAGAACCAGTTGTCCGACAGTAGTAGTACGAGGTTGATCGACTCACGAAGGAAGACCCTCATGCGCGCCACCGTGATCCACGGCCCGAACGACATCCGGATCGAGGAGGTCCCGGACCCTGTCATCCAGCGGCCGACCGACGCGGTGGTCCGCGTGGTCAACGCCTGCATCTGCGGCAGTGACCTGTGGGCCTACCGGGGCGTCGCGGCCCGCCAGGCCGGCCAGCGGATCGGCCACGAGTTCCTCGGCGTGGTCGAGCAGGTCGGCGCCGACGTGACCGGCTTCAAGCCGGGCGACTTCGTGGTCGCCCCCTTCGTCTGGTCGGACGGCACCTGCGACTACTGCAAGGACGGCCTGCAGACCTCCTGCCCGCACGGCGGCTTCTGGGGCGAGATCGGCTCCGACGGCGGCCAGGGCGAGGCCGTCCGGGTGCCGCACGCCGACGGCACGCTGGTCCAGCTGCCCAAGGAGGCCCAGTCGGACCAGGCGCTGCTGCCCAGCCTGCTCGCCCTCTCGGACGTGATGGCCACCGGCCACCACGCCGCCGTCTCCGCCGGGGTGCGCCCGGGCTCGACCGTCGCGGTGGTGGGCGACGGCGCCGTGGGCCTGTGCGGCGTACTGGCGGCGCACCGCCTGGGCGCTGGCCGGATCATCGCGCTGGGCCGCCACGAGGCCCGTACGGCGATCGCCCGCACGTTCGGCGCCACCGACGTGGTGGCCGAGCGCGGCGAGGCCGCGATCGAGGCCGTCCGCGAGCTGACCGGCGGCCAGGGCGCGCACGCCGTGCTGGAGGCCGTGGGCACCGAGGAGTCGATGCGCACCGCGATCTCGATCGCCCGCGACGGCGGCGCGGTGGGCTACGTGGGCGTGCCGCACGGCGGCAGCGCGGGCGTGGACATCTCGCAGATGTTCAACCGCAACGTCGCCCTGGTCGGCGGCGTGGCCCCGGCCCGGGCGTACATCCCGGAGCTGCTGGCCGACGTGCTCGCGGGCAGCATCGAGCCCGGCCTCGTGTTCGACCGCACCGTCGACCTGGACGGCGTGCCGGACGGCTACCGGGCCATGGACGACCGGTCGGCGCTGAAAGTCCGGATCTCGTTCTGATCCACCGTCTGATGTGACGTTCATTCAGCAGGGGCGGCACCCGGGAGGGGTGCCGCCCCTGTGGCGTATTTTGATCAGTTTTCGGCCAAGTCACATGACTGCGCCGGTCGGGTACTTTCTGTAACCCTCTGATCGCTTTACCATGCAGCGGCACCCTCTGCCTGTGACGTCCCTCACGTCAGGCACCCTTCTGCGCATCCCGAGGACGACAGGAGACCCCGAGTGGACACCCCGCCCGCTGCCGAGACGCTGCCGCCAGAGCTGCCCCCGGACGATGAACGAATCGAACAGACCGAGGAGTTCCGCGGTCTGCGCAGAGCCTTCCGAGGCTTCGCCTTCCCCGTCACCGCAGGCTTCGTCCTCTGGTACCTGCTGTACGCGCTGCTCTCCGTCTACGCGCCGTCCTTCATGGCCACCAAGCTCTTCGGCCACATCAACCTGGCGCTCGTGCTCGGCCTGCTCCAGTTCGCCAGCACCTTCGCCATCGCCGCCTGGTACGCGCGCTACGCCGACCGGCGGCTCGACCCGGCGGCCGCCGCGATCCGCGCGCAGTACGGCTCCACCAACCTCGTGGCTCCCCGGGAGGCCGGCGAATGACGAACACCCTGCAGCTGGCCAGTTCGGCGGCCGACCACCGCAGCCTGACCCTGGCCCTGTTCGGCGTCTTCGTGGTCGCCACCCTCGGTATCACCCTGTGGGCCGGGCGGCAGACCAAGGACGCCGCCGACTTCTACGCCGGCGGGCGCGGCTTCTCCGGCTTCCAGAACGGCCTGGCGCTCTCCGGCGACTACATGTCGGCCGCCTCCTTCCTCGGCATCGCGGGCGTGATCGCGCTGGCCGGGTACGACGGCTTCCTGTACTCGATCGGCTTCCTGGTCGCCTGGCTGGTCGCCCTGCTGCTGGTCGCCGAGCCGCTGCGCAACTCCGGCCGGTACACCATGGCCGACGTGCTGGCCTTCCGGATGCGCCAGCGGCCGGTGCGCACCGCCGCCGGGATCTCCACCATCGTGGTGTCGATCTTCTACCTCCTCGCCCAGATGGTCGGCGCCGGTTCGCTGGTCGCCCTGCTGCTCGGCGTCAGCGGGGACAGCGCCAAGCGCTGGACGGTGGTGGCGGTCGGCGCGCTGATGGTGGTCTACGTGGTGGTCGGCGGCATGAAGGGCACCACCTGGGTGCAGATCATCAAGGCCGGGCTGCTGATCATCGGCGCCGGGGTGATGACCGTCCTGGTGCTCGCCAAGTACCACTTCAACCTCTCCAGCCTGCTCGGCGCGGCCGCCGAGGCCAGCGGCAAGGGCTCGCACTTCCTGGAGCCGGGGCTGAAGTACGGCCTCACCGGCACCACCAAACTGGACTTCATCAGCCTCGCGCTCGCGCTGCTGCTCGGCACCGCCGGGCTGCCGCACATCCTGGTCCGCTTCTACACCGTGCCCACCGCCAAGGCGGCCCGGAAGTCGGTGTTCTGGGCGATCGGCATCATCGGCGTCTTCTACCTGATGACCCTGGCGCTCGGCTTCGGCGCCGCCGCGCTGGTCGGGCCCAAGACCATCAAGGCCTCCAACGTCGCGGGCAACACGGCCGCGCCGCTGCTCGCCGAGCACCTGGGCGGCGGGGCGGGCACCTCGGGCGGCGCGGCGCTGCTCGCGATCATCTCCGCGGTCGCGTTCGCCACCATCCTGGCCGTGGTCGCCGGGCTCACCCTGGCCTCCTCGTCCTCCTTCGCCCACGACCTCTACGCCAACGTGATCCGGCGCGGCAGGGCCACCGAGCGCGAGGAGGTCGGCGCCGCCAAGCTGGCGGCGGTGGCGATCGGCGCGGTCGCGATCGTGCTGAGCATCTTCGCCGACAAGCTCAACACCGCCGCCCTGGTGGCACTGGCCTTCGCGGTGGCGGCCTCGGCCAACCTGCCGACCATCCTGTACTCGCTGTTCTGGAAGCGCTTCAACACCACCGGCGCGGTCAGCTCCGTCTACGCGGGCCTGATCACCTCGGTCACGCTGGTCTTCTTCTCCCCGGTCGGCTCCGGCGCCAAGGACTCGCTCTTCCCGCACAGCGACTTCCACTGGTTCCCGCTCTCCAACCCCGGCCTGATCTCGATCCCGGTCGGCTTCCTGGCCGGTGTGATCGGCACCCTGCTCTCGCGCGAGCAGGCCGACCCGCAGAAGTACGCTGAATTGGAGGTCAGGTCGCTCACGGGCCTCGGCGCCCACTGATCGGACCGTACCGATCGGCGACCGGCACTGCGGCTAAGCTGGCCCGGCCCCCCCGACCCGTCGTACGGGCCGGGCCAGTTCCCTCCCGGAAGGAGGCCGCCGTGCTCCTCGACACCTACGGTCGTCAGGCTGTCGACCTCCGCGTCTCGCTGACCGACCGCTGCAACCTGCGCTGCACCTACTGCATGCCCGAGGAGGGCCTGCAGTGGCTCGGCAAGCCGGAGCTGCTCACGGACGAGGAGATCGTCCGCCTGGTCTCGCTGGCCGTCCGCGAGCTCGGGGTCACCGAGGTCCGCTTCACCGGCGGGGAGCCGATGCTGCGGCCGGGACTGGTTTCCATCGTCGAGGCCTGCGCCTCGCTGGAGCCCCGCCCCGAGCTGTCGCTGACCACCAACGGGGTGGGGCTGGCCCGGACCGCCTCGGCTCTGAAGGCGGCTGGCCTCGACCGGGTGAACGTCTCCCTCGACACCCTCGACGCCGACACCTTCTTCACCCTCACCCGCCGCCACCGCCACGACGACGTGCTGGCCGGCCTGGCCGCCGCCGAGGCCGCCGGGCTCACCCCGGTCAAGCTCAACGCCGTGCTGATGCGGGATGTGAACGATCACGAGGCGGCCGACCTGCTCGAGTGGTGCGTCGAGCGGGGCTACCAGCTGCGCTTCATCGAGCAGATGCCGCTGGACGCCCAGCACGGCTGGGACCGCTCACAGATGATCACCGCGGAGGAGATCCTGGAGCGGCTGAGCTCCCGGTTTGCTCTGACCCCCGAGCCTTCGGCCGCCCGTGGCGCCGCCCCCGCCGAACGCTGGCTGGTCGACGGCGGCCCGGCCACCGTGGGCGTGATCGCCTCCGTCACCCGCCCGTTCTGCCGTGCCTGCGACCGCACCCGCCTCACCGCTGACGGCCAGGTCCGCAACTGCCTCTTCGCGACAGGCGAGACCGACCTGCGCACCGCCCTGCGCTCCGGCGCCGACGACGCCGAACTGGCCGCGTTGTGGCGGGCCGCCATGTGGGGCAAGAAGGCCGGCGCCGGGATCGACAACCCCGAGTTCCACCAGCCCGACCGCCCGATGTCCGCCATCGGCGGCTGAAGCCACGTCAGCCGAGGCTGGCGGAGTAGGTGCCGTCGGCCCGGGGTGTGACGGAGATGCTCTGGTAGCCGTCGCCGCTGCAGGCGACGACGCCCTTGATCTCCGTACCGACCGGACGGCGACCGGGCAGAGCGTCGGCGTGGTCGGGCTCCTCAGCAACCGAGTGCTCCTCGGCCACATGCTTGCGGCGCATCACCCGCACGTCAGTCCGCCTGCTGCCGTCCCCGGCCAGGAACGCGGCCCGCTCCTGCACGCGGAGCCGTTGGCACTCCGAGCAGTTCTCGTCATCCTGGATCGGCTTGTCCAGCACTCCTGCGTCCACAGCCGCTGACCTCGCTCCCTCAGCTCGTGATTCAGCTCTTTTGAGGGTAAGAACCAGCTACCGTCGGGCTCCAGGAAGTTGCGACTACTTGCCTGAACTCACCCGAGTGCAGCTATCGCGGCGGTGATCAACTCCCGAGCCTTGGCTCCGTACACAGCCATGCTCTGCAACTCGGCGAAGGTGGTCAGGTACTCGATCACCTCGGTCGGGGCGGTCACGTTGACCGACGCTGTCACCAACTCCACCTGGACGCGGGCTTCGTCGTAGATCCGGAAGGACTCCACCGGCCACAGCTTCCGGCTGACGCTGAACGGGATCACGCCCAGGCTGACACGGGGAAGGGGGATCACTGCCAGAAGGTGCCCGAGTTGTCCTGCCATGGCCCCCGCGTCACCGAGCTGGTACCTGAGCACGGACTCTTCCAGTAGGAACAGGAAGCGGTGGTTGCCGCGCTGGATGATGTTCGCTCGGTCCATCTTGGCGCTGATCGCCTGCTCAAGGTCCTCCTCGGAACGGCTCGCACCAACCGCCGACCGCGTCATGATCGCCCGGACGTAGGCGGCCGTCTGAAGCACCCCAGGGACTACGTCCGAGGTGTAGAACCGGAACAGTCCGGTCTGTTCGTAAAGCTTGGCGTAGGAGTCCTGAAGGCTCTTCAGGCCGGCTGCCTTCAGCCGCCGCCACTCGACGTACATGGACTCGACCGCTCGGGACGCGGCGATCAAGTCGGGTACCTGGTCCTCCACGCCGCAGGCGGCACACCAAGCCCTGATGTCCGCCTCTGAGAGTGCGATCTTGGCGGCCTGGATGCGGGAGGTCTTGGCCGGGTGCCAGCCACAACGGTCCGACAGTTCCCGGCTGTTGAGCTGGGCGTCCTTGCGAAGGTCCTTGAGCCGATCGGCCAGCGCCTTGCGCGCAGCTTGAGCGCTCGACGAAGCAGGAGCCAACGACATGAGCAGGTGGTCCAGAGATCGTAGCGACGAAGTGTCAGACAGAGAATTTCTCGTGGGGGATGGCCCGAGCCCACACCGCCTCGAAGGCGGCGCTGCACAGCTTCGCCACTTCCGCCTCAGTCCGCAGTTCCTTGGGCGGTTCCGCCCAGTCGCCAGCACCGGTGAAGTGGTTGAACACCACGATCTTCCCGTCGAACAACCAGAAGTCGTTACCCGGCAAGGCGATGTCGGACGCCAGGCGCCGCGGCAGCCAGCGGATCAGCTCGCCGGAGGCAAGGTTGACGTTCGTCCCGCCGTGCTCGTACCGGATGTAGTCGGTCACCGGTTCCGACACGATCCGGGCCCGCCGGATGACTACACCGCGGTCTACGGTGGCCCTGATCATCTGTACCCAGTCTCGCCAGTAGTCCGAGTCTGGGTCGTTGTTCCGCTCGCCGGTGCGAAGCCAGCGAGCGAAGCCTGACGACTCGCCGCCGACGCCGTAGGCGTCCCGCATCTCCAGATGCACCGCTGAGTGGCTGGTGTTGGCCAGCGACTCCTCAAAGCTCGGAACCACCGGCAGCCCTGCGCTCTGCGACATCGCATGCCTTCCTGATGATCGGCACCATGTGTACCGGAATCCGCATGACCCACTCGTGAGCAGGAATGCCTGCCGGGTGGTCAGGGGCCCAGCTCTGACCACCCACCAGAGCAGCCAGGAGCTCGTCGGCCTTCTCCCCCTGGAAGATCAGATCCGCAGTCTCCTCCTCGACCCACACCGTCGGGGAGCCGTCCTTCTCGCTGGTGGGATCAATCCCGATGAACTCTAGGGCCACGGCTGTCTCCTATGTCGAGTCGGCTGCTGGTTCTTGCGCGGTCACCCACAAGGGCACCGGGCTCGTCGTTCTTGTCAGATGGGCTGGTACTCCGAGTGCGGCGTGGCCCTGTCCCAGACCGCCTCGAAGGCAGTCGCGCAGAGCTTCACCGTGTTTTGGTCGTCGGTCTGTTCCGGGGACGTCCACTCGCCGTCGCCGTCGAAATGATTCACGAGGAGCAGTTGGTCATCGAAGACCCAGAAATCGTTTCCCGGGAGGGCGAGGTCGGTAGCCCCCCTCCGGGGGAGCCAACGGACATCTTCACCAGCCGCCACGTTCAGGCCTTCGGTGACCTCGTACTCGAATTGCACATAGTCGCTGACCGGCTCCGAGACGATTCGGGCACGGCGGACAGAGACACCTCGGCTACGGGCTTCGGTCACAATCGCGAACCACTCCGGCCAGCGGGTGGCGGCGTCGAGCCGCTGGCCAGCCTTCCAGTCGATGAACGCTTGGTCGGAGCGCATATACCCGTCGCGCATCTCCAGGTGTACAGCGGTTCGCTGACAGTGCTTCAGCAGGTCGCCAAACCTGTTCGGGTCCAGTGACACAGCCGGCGAGTTGTTGACTGGGGACTCCGGATCCTTGCCGAGCTTGTGCAGTGCCATGGTTGGTCTCCTTCGCAGCGGAAGACGGGCGCTGCAACAGAGCTTGCATCACCGGCCGCCACGGCTCCATGAACTTGCGCGAACTTGCACGGCGACTACCCGAAGGCGGTGAGACCGCCGACGGTCTTCGCGGCGTGCAAGGCCGCCCTGACTCGGGCGGCACCTCGGCGAGCGGTTGCGTCGCTGCCGACCTCGGCCGGTCTGGGGGTGAGGCCCGCGCAGGGGGCGCAGATGCCTGGCCGGGGGACGGGGTCGTGACATCTGCCGCACTCGGCGTACCGGGGCGCTGCTGCCGCGGGCCGGGCGGGCGGCAACTTGCGTTCCAGGCGGGAGCGGAGGAGCGCCACGGCGGAGTGCAGCGGGCTGGGCAGGCCGGGGAGCAGGGCGTGGGCCAAGTCGGCCGGGGTGCTGCCGCGTTGCAGCCACTGGGTGACCAGGGGCGCGAGCGTCAGTGCCTCGGCCTGGCCGAGGTGTAGACGGGGCTCCGGGCGGAGTACCCGGAAGAGAGTGGCGACCGCCTCGCGGGTCCGCTCGTCCGGCGCGGTCGCCACGGCGGGGAGGGCGGGTTCTTGCTGCCGGTTCTTTGAAGGAGCGTCAGCGCGGCCGTCGGTCCGTTCACCGGGGCCCGGACGGGTCGCACTCGGCCGGGCGGCGAGCTGCGGGGTGTCGTAGACGTGGGTCTCGGTGTGGATGGTGCCGTCAGGCCGGCGGATCTTGTCGGCCCGGTAGTACCCGGCGGCGGTCAGCTCCTTGAGGGCCTTGCGGACGGCGCCGCGCCCCTGGGGGCTGGTGTCGGCCATGTGGCGACCGTCCTCGCGCCAGCCGTCGGGGCGGGAGAGGAGGTCCGCGAGGAGGCCGCGGGCAGTGTAGGACAGTTGCCGCTGTTGCAGCATCGTGTTGGGCAGCACGGTGAAGTGCCGCACCCATTCTGTACGATGGATGTGCATCGGGAGGTGTGCTCCTGTTGCCGGGCCCCGGGGTGTTGGTAGCACCGCCGGGGTCATCACTTTTCTGTTTGTTGCCGGGAACGTAGCACACAGGCCGACCGGGGAACGCCACGATCGGCACGTGGTCAGCAGTGCTCCCGAAGCGGTCGTCATCGCTCCCAAACGGCCTGGAAAAGCGCGGAGTTGGCGAAGTTCTCCTGTTCCGTCCATGTCAGCTGACGGTCACTCATATGATCAGCAGAGTGAAGAAGATTCTGTCGGCCACAGCCGCCGCACTGCTGCTCGCCCTCGCTGTCCCGGCCACTGCCGGTGCCGCCGAAGAGCCGACCCCGATCACTCGCTCCTGCCCTGGACCGAACCAGTACTACGGCGATCCCAACGACCCGACGAAGTTCTGGGAGTGCTCGAACGGCGTGGCCTACCGGTTCGACTGCCCGGCTGGGCTCCACTGGGACACCAAGCTTCTGACCTGCAACTATCCCGAGCAGGTGCCGTTCGGTCGCAGCACCACCAAGGCCGGCACCGCCCACCTGACCCTCCTCCCGCTGGGGCTGGCCAACCTCAACGCGCACTTCGAGCCCCCGGAGGGTATCGGCCCCTGGGCGGACGTCACCTTCACCGCAGCCGACGGCACGGTGCTGTGCACCGCCCAGGCCGACAGCCACGGCAACGCCTCCTGCGACGCCGACCCGTCCGTCCTCGGCCTGGTCGGCGACCTGTTGACCGGCTACATCGCGACCTACGCCGGTGAAGCTGCCGAGCCCTCCTCCGGCCACGGCACGATCGCGCTGCTCTGACCGCCGATCCCGGATCAGCCCGGTGGCCCGGCCGTGAGGGCGGTGCCGGTCCGGGTGCGCAGGTGCACGGCCGTGCGGCCCGTGCGCTGGGTCGTCACCAGCCCCGCGCCGCGCAGGGCGCCGAGGTGCTGGGAGACGGCGCCGGGGGTGACGCCGAGGCGGGCGGCGAGGTCGGGGGTGCTCAGCGGTTCGCCGAGTGCGGCGAGGAGTGCGGCTCGGGTGCGGCCCAGGAGGGCGGCGAGGCCGTCGGAGGTCGGGTGGGGCTGCTCCCAGAGCAGCCCCACGCCGGACGCCGGGTAGCGGATCGAGGCGGCGGTGCGCGGGGCGTAGTCGACGATCACGTCCGGCCAGCCGAAGACGGACGGCATCAGCGCCAGTCCGTGCCCGTCGGCCTCGACCGTCCACCGTGAAGCGGTCCGCCGCCGCCCCTGCACCACCAACTCGCCCTCCCGCCACACCACATCACCGTGCAGCTGGGCGAAGAGCGCCTCCACCCCGCCGTCCACCAGTGCCACCGCCCGCTTGCCCAGGTCGGCCTCCAGCACCGCCCGCATCCGCCCCCAGTGCGGGGCCACCAGCCGGGCGTGGCAGCGCTGCAGCGCATCGGCGATCCGGTCCACCAGCACCGCTGCCCCCGGCAGTTCACCGGCCCGAGCACCCAGCGCGGTGGCGCACTCCGCCGCGACGTACGCCGGATCCGTCGCCCGCAGGCCCGCCAACTCGGCTTCGAACGCGGGCAGGCGCTCGTCCGGCACCGGGAACAGGAACGACGGCAGGCAGCCCTCGAGCAGCGTCCGCAGCAACGGCAACTCCGGCTCCGCCGCCAGCACCTGCTGCGCCTCGCGCACCCACGGCCGGTGCACCTCGTGCCCGCCGACCCCGAGCGCCGCCCGCACCCCGAGCACCGTCTCGGCCAGCGGCGACACCGCGAGCCGCACCCGCGCCACCTCCGCCGCCGAGAGCCGGATCTCCACCGCCATGTCCTGCCCCTGATCGTTTAGCCGTGGCTGAACGATAGCCGGGCCCGGCCGCCGCGCCCCAGGCTGTCCGCCATGGAGTTCTTCACCGCGTACGACGGCACCGCGCTCGCCTTCCGCACCCTCGGTGACGGCCCGCCGCTGCTCTGCCTCCCCGGCGGCCCCGGCCGGGCGGCCGAGTACCTCGGCGACCTCGGCGGCCTCGCCGCCCACCGCACCCTGATCCTGCCCGACACGCGCGGCACCGGCAGTTCCGCCATGCCCGCCGACCTTTCCACCTGCCGGGTCGACCGCCTGGTAGCCGACGTCGAGGCGCTGCGCCGCCACCTCGGCCTGGACCGCGTCGACCTGCTCGGCCACTCCGCCGGCGGCAGCCTGGCCATGCTCTACGCCGCCGCTCACCCCGAGCAGTTGAGCAGCCTCATCCTGGTCACCCCGTCGTTCGCGGCCGTCGGACTGCCCTCCGACGGCGGCGTGGAGGCGGTCCTCGCCGCCAGGGCGGACGAGCCCTGGTACGAGGAGGCCGTGACGGCGTACCGGCAGGTGAAGGCTGCGACCAGTTTCGCCGAGGCCGCACCGCACCGATTCACCTTCGAGCCGCTGATGTACGGCCGCTGGGACGACGCCGCCCGCGCCCATGCCGCCGCCGACCCGGCGCAGCGTTCACTCCCGGTCAGCGAGCACTACTACCGGGACTACGCGCCCGACACCGAGGCACTCCGCCACCGCCTGGGCGCCCTGCCCTGCCCGGTGCTCCTCCTCGCGGGCGAACTGGACCTCTGGCCCACCACCAAGTCCGCAGCCGACGCCGCGTCACTCTTCCCGGACGTGGTGCTCGCCGTCCAGCCCGGCGCCGGCCACTACCCGTGGCTGGACGACCCGCAGGCGTTCGCGGCCACGGTCGAGAGCTTCCTGTCCGCGATCGGGTAGCGCGCCGGGGGTCAGAAGCCGGTGGTCTCCAGCGTGAGGCCGAACGGCTCCGGGAGGCGGATCGGCGTGCCGAAGGGGTGCGGGCCGTCGACGCTGGCGTAGCCGAGGTCGTGCGGCTCGGAGAAGAGGGTGCACTCCTTGCGCTGCCGGTCGGCGAGGAGATAGAGCGGGGCGCCGTACTGGGCGTAGCGCCTGCGCTTGGTCACGCGGTCGGTATCGCAGTTCGACTCGGAGGTGACCTCGACGATCAGCAGGGTCTGATCCGGCGTGAGGGCGGCTGCGCCGAGCGCGAGGGTCTCGGGGATGACGGCCAGGTCGGGCAGGTACCAGTTCGGCGAGCCGGGCAGGTCGAGGTTGCCCGAGCCGGTGAGGCAGTGGAGCTCGTCCACGCGCTGGTCGAGCTGGCGGCGGATACGGGCGGCGATCCGCTCGTGGTCCCAGCTCGGGGCGCCCAGGGTGATCCGGCCTTCGACGACCTCGGCGCGTGGGTGGTCGACGTGCTGCACCGCGTACTTGAGAGCCGCCTCGCCGTCCACGGTCACTCCGTGAAGTCGCTGAGGGCGACGGTTTCCTTGAGGAAGCCGCGGACGCTCAGGAACTGGCTGAGGTGCTCGCGGTGGTCGTCACAGGCGAGCCAGGTCTTGCGGCGGTCGGGGGTGTGGAGTTTCGGGTTGTTCCACACCAGGACCCAGGCGGCGGGGAGGCGGCAGCCCTTGCCCGAGCAGATCGGGGGGCCGTCGGGGCCGTCGGCGGTCGGGCCGAAGAGGGAGTTCATCAAGGGGCCGTCCTGGGGAGGCTGCGGGAAAGGAGCCTGCACGGAGGCGTGACGACGCCGGGCAGCCACGGGGGGAGCCGCCCGGCGTCGGTCTGTCGCTCCGACGGGGGATGCGGAGCGCGTACGCAGTATGTCACGGCTCGCACCCCCGTTGGCTAGGTCTTTCATGATTAATCTGAGGTTGTTTTGAGCTTTCCGGCGGGCAGGGGGTAGCAGAACGGGGCAAAACGGTCATCCGAGTTGAGCTTCCCTCAGCCGGAGCTTCAGTGTTCGGCCGGAGCGGCCGGGGCGCCGCCCCCTCCGCCGGTGCCGCCGGGGCCCAGCATCAGGGGCGTCTCGGGCGAGACCGCGAAGGTGCTCGGCAGGCCCGGGGCCCGCTCCCGTCCGGCGTTGGCGATCAGCACGGCGAAGTACGGCATCAGCACGGCGCAGACCAGCGCGCCGATCGCCGCGTACCGCTGGACGTCCCACAGCACCACCGCGCCCAGCACGCACACCGTGCGGATGAGCATCGAGATCACGTAGCGCCGCTGGCGCCCCCGTACGTCCTCGGAGAGTCCGGTGCGGGCTCCGGTGATCCGGAACACCTCGCCGTTCTTGCTGGCCATGTCCTACCGTCCTCGTCCCGTGGCCCGACTGCCTCTTCACGGTACGCCGCACGACAGCGGGCGCGTGGCTCGGGGTGCGGGCGGGGCGGGCGGGGCAAAAACTGTCAACCAGACGGGGAGCGGCGCCGAGGGTCGGCAGCGGTGGCCCCGAGGGAGTGGCGTATGTGGGCCATCATCTCGGCACTGGTCGAGGGACTGATCCTCGGCGGGATCGCGCGGCTGCTGATCCCCGGCAAGCAGGACGTGCCGCTCTGGCTGACCACGGTCCTGGGCATGGTCGGCGCGATCATCGGCAATCTGCTGGCCCACCTCTTCGGGGTGGCCCACACCCGGGGCATCGACTGGTGGCGGCACGTCTTCCAGCTCGCCGCCGCGATCGTGCTCATCGTCACCGTCGCCCCCGCCTGGGCCGCCCGCAAGAAGGTCTAGCGGGCCTCGGTGAGGTACGCCGCGGGCACCGCGTCGGTGAGCCAGACGCCGTTGGCGCTGAGGCGGAACTCGTGGCCGGCGGCGGCCAGGGCGGCGGCGTCGACCTCGAGGACGACCGGGCGGCCGTGGCGGGAGCCGACCCGGACGGCGGTCTCGATGTCGGCCGAGAGGTGGACGTCCTGGCGGCTCATCGGCCGCAGGCCCTCGGTGAAGATCGCGGGCAGCGAGCGGCCGGTGGTGCCGTGGTAGAGAACGGCCGGGGGAGTGGCGGCGGCGAGGCCGAGGTCCACGGCCACGGTGTGGCCCTGGCTGGCCCGGATGCTCAGGCCGTCCTCCGAATAGGCGAACCGCTTCTTGTTGTTGTTCGCGACGACGTGGTCCAGCTCCTCCCGGCGCAGCCCGAGGGCACGGAGCAGGGAGTCGACGGACACCCAGCCGGCCTCGTCCAGGGTGAGGCCGATGGAGCCCGGGTCGTGCCGGAGTACCTTGGCGAGTCGCTTGGAGACCTTGACGGTCCGTTTCTCGTCGAGCAAGTAGGGATTCCTTTCGAAGGGGGAGGGGCGCGAGGCGAAAGCCCCGCGCCCCTGGTCGGCTCAGGAAGCCTGGCTGACCGAACTCATGTTGAAGTCCGGCACCCGGACCGGCGGCATGGCCGCCCGGGTGAACCAGTCGCCCCACTCACGGGGCAGGGTCTGCTGGGTCTTGCCGACCTCGGTGATGCGGCTCAGCAGGTCGACCGGCGACTCGTTGAAGCGGAAGTTGTTGACCGCCCCGACGACCTCGCCGTTCTCGATCAGGTAGACGCCGTCCCGGGTGAGGCCGGTGACCAGCAGGGTGGCCGGGTCGACCTCGCGGATGTACCAGAGGCAGGTGAGCAGCAGGCCGCGCTCGGTGCGGGCGATCATCTCGTCCAGCGTGGGCGCGGCCGCCTGGTCGGCGGTCTCCAGAATCAGGTTGTCGATCGGCGGCCGCACCGGCAGCTCGGTCAGACCGGCGGTGTGGCGGGAGGTGAAGAGGGCGGTCAGCTCGCCGTCCCGGATCCAGTCGGTGGCGGCGATCGGCAGGCCGTTGTCGAAGACCGACATCTCGTCCGAGCTGTGGGTCAGCACGAACGGCGCCGCCTCCAGGCCCGGCTCGGCCGGGTCGGAGCGCAGGGTCAGCGGCAGCGGGCTGAGCTTCTCGCCCACCCGGGTGCCGCCGCCGGCCTTGGAGAAGACGGTCTGCCCCTCGGCGGCGTCCCGCGCGCTGGAGGACCAGGACTGGTAGACCAGCAGGTCGGCCACGGCCGAGGGCGGCAGCAGCGTCTCGTACCGGCCGGCCGGGAGGTCGATCTTGGTGGCGCCCCAGCCGAGGCGGCGGGTCAGCTCGGCGTGCAGGGCCGGGAGGTCCACGTCGGTGAAGTCCCGGGAGGCGGCGCCGATCCAGGCGGAGGCGGCGAGGTCGGCCGTCTTGGCGTTGACCTCGACGGTGCCGCTGGGCTGGTCGTGGCGCAGCCGCAGGCCGGTGGAGGTGCCCAGGTAGCTGCTGTCGATCTCGTGGTTGGCGAAGCCGTAGAGCAGTTGCCCGGCCTCCTTCGCACGGGCGAAGGCGGCGCCGAGCGCGGGGGCGAACTCGGCGAAGACCTCGATCGAGGTCACGGTCGGCGGCGCCGTGAAGTTGTCGGCGGTGGCGCCGGCCGGGATCAGCGGCTGGGCGTCCTCGGCGGGCCCGGCGGCGCGGGCGGCCTCCTCGGCGTCCCGGACGAGCGACTCCACCTCGGCCAGGGTGACGGCCTCGCGGGTGACCACGCCGGAGGAGGTGCCCTCGGGGCCGTCCACCGTGGCGATCACGGTGAGGCTGCGGCCCCGGGTGACGCCGTTGGTGGTGAGGGCGTTGCCCGCCCAGCGGAGGTTGGCGGTGGAGGACTCGGTGGCGATGGCCACGCAGCCGTCGGTCTGCGAGAGCGCGAGGGCGGCTTCGACGAGTTCGTGGGGCTGGACGCTCATCAGTTCCCCGCCTCCTGCTGGGTGTTGAGGACGTTGACGCCGCGGAAGAGCGCGGAGGGGCAGCCGTGCGAGACGGCCGCGGTCTGGCCGGGCTGGGCCTTGCCGCAGTTGAAGGCACCGCCGAGGACGTACGTCTCGGGCCCGCCGACGGCGCTCATCGAGCCCCAGAAGTCGGTGGTGGTGGCCTGGTAGGCGAAGTCCTTGACCTGGCCGGCCAGCTTGCCGTTCTTGATGGCGAAGGCGCGCTGGCCGGTGAACTGGAAGTTGTAGCGCTGCATGTCGATCGACCAGGAGCGGTCGCCGACGATGTACAGGCCCTTCTCCACGCCCTCGAACAGGCCCTCGGTGCTGGGGCCGCCCGCGACGGGCTGGAGCGACACGTTGGCCATCCGCTGCACCGGCACGTGGCCGGGCGAGTCGGCGAAGGCACAGCCGTTGGAGCGGCCCAGGCCCTGCAGCTTGGCCATCGCGCGGTCCAGCTGGTACCCGACCAGGGTGCCGTCCTTGACCAAGTCCCAGGACTGCGCGGCCACGCCCTCGTCGTCGAAGCCGACGGTGGACAGGCCGTGCTCGGCGGTGCGGTCACCGGTGACGTGCATCAGCTCGGAGCCGTACTTGAGCTTGCCCAGCTGGTCGAAGGTGGCGAAGGAGGTGCCCGCGTAGGCGGCCTCGTAGCCGAGCGCGCGGTCCAGCTCGGTGGCGTGGCCGATCGACTCGTGGATGGTCAGCCACAGGTTGGACGGGTCGATCACCAGGTCGTAGCGGCCGGCCTCGACGCTGGGGGCCTTCATCTTCTCGGCCAGCAGGGTGGGCAGCTCGGCGAGCTCGGCGTCCCAGTCCCAGCCCGTGCCGAGCAGGTACTCCCAGCCGCGGCCGACCGGCGGCGCGATGGTGCGCATCGAGTCGAACGCGCCGGTCTTCTCGTCCACCGAGGTGGCGTCCAGGTGCGGGTGCACCCGGACCCGCTGCTGGGTGGTGACGGTGCCCGAGGTGTCGGCGTAGAACTTGTTCTCCTGCACCGCGAGCAGCTGCGCCTGCACGTGGCTGACGCCGTCGGCGGCCAGCAGGCGGCTGCTCCACTCGGCGAGCAGCGCCGTCTTCTCCGCCGCGCTGACGTCGAAGGGGTTGATGTCGTACGCGGAGATCCAGGTGGCGTCCGCGTGCACGGGCTCCTCGGCCAGCTCGACCGGAGGCGCCCCGGCCGCCCGGCTGATCCCGCCGGAGAGGCGGGCCACGGCGACGGCCTGCTCGGCCACCAGCGCGGCCGAGGCGGGGTCGAGGTCGACCCCGGCGGCGAAGCCCCAGGCACCGTCGAGCAGCACGCGCACGGCGAAGCCGAGCTGCACGGTGTCGGAGCTGCCGGCCAGCCGTGCGTCGCGCAGCCGCAGCGAGGCGCTGCGCACCCGCTCCAGGCGGAAGTCGGCGTGGCTGGCGCCCAGCTTGCGGGCGGCGTCGAGGGCGGCGTCGGCGAGTGCGGTGAGCGGGTACGCGAGGAACAGCGGGTCGACGGCGCGGGCTGTCGGCGGCATCGGGCTCCCTGGGGAGTGAGAGGGTCAAGGCGGTCCGCTGGAATCATCGCAAACCGCGCAACCGATTAACCGCCCGACGACCCCTCAGCTACCTGCAATCTCCCACCGCGTCAGACCGCCTGCTCCCACCAGCGGTCGGGCTCGGCCGGGCTGTCCACGTCCACCCGTTCGCCCGGGCGCGGCACCGCGACCGGCACGGCCTGCGCCTTGGCCTCGGCGAGCAGCCGCTCGACCGGCTCGGCCCAGGGGTGCAGCCCGAGATTGAAGGTGCACCAGTGCACCGGCACCAGCAGCCCGGCCTGGAGGTCGCGGTGAGCACGCACGGCGTCCTCGGGGGTCATGTGGATGTCGGCCCAGGCCTGGTCGTACGCGCCGATCTGCACCAGCGCGGCGTCGAACGGGCCGTGCTGCTCGCCGATCGCGGCGTAGCCCTCGAAGTACCCCGAGTCCCCGGTGTAGTAGACCTTGCGGGTGGGCCCGGCGATCACCCAGGAGCCCCACAGGGTGGTGTTGCGAGTGGTGGCGCGGCCGGAGAAGTGGTGCGCCGAGGTGAGGGTGACGGTCAGTTCGCCCAGGGTGCAGGTCTCGTCCCAGTCCAGCTCGATGATCCGGTGCTCGGGCACGCCCCAGCGCCGCAGGTGCCCGCCGATGCCCAGCGGCACGGCGAACGGCGCGGACTGGGAGTCCGTCAGGCGGCGGACGGTCGCCATGTCCAGGTGGTCGTAGTGGTCGTGCGAGATCAGCACCACGTCGACCTGCGGCAGCTCCTCCAGCTTCACCGGCACCGGGTGCAGCCGCTTGGGGCCGAGCTGGGCGACGGGCGAGCAGCGGTCGCTCCAGACCGGATCGAGCAGCACCCGGCTGCCCTCGATCTCCACCAGCGCCGAGGCGTGCCCGTACCAGACCACCTCGACGCCCTCGGCGGCCGGCCCGGCGGGGGCGGGCCGCACGGTGGGGACGGGGTGGGTCGGGCGGCCCAGGTGCCGATCGTTGATCATCCGGGCCAGGGTCGGGCGGTCCAGGTGCGGGGCCGTGACGTTGCCGGCCAGCGCGGAGGGGGCGTTGTGGAAGACGCCGTCGCGGTACTGCGGCGAGTTGCGGATGCGGGCCGAGCGGCCGTCCGGGCGGCGGCCGAAGGCGGCGGGGAGGTCCCGCAGGGCCCAGGCGGCGGTGGCGGCGCCGGCCGTCAGGGCCGCCAGGGCCAGGCGGGTGCGCCGGTGTCCGGGTCGTTGCTCGCTCATCCGTCTCATCGCTCTCGTCGTCGTGCAGCTCGCCCCGTGCACCTGTCCTCGCACGGGCCGGGGCGCCGTCGCCCTGTGCGACACCGTCGCGCATCCGGGGCCCTGAGGGCAACGGCCTCGGCGGAGCGGATGTTCCCGGGGCGCCGACCCGTCGACGGCCCGTCGCCGAGCGTTTCGCCAGCGTGTCAGTCCGGGGGGGGCGATTGTCGGGATGCGACAGATCGCGCCAGCGGGACCTGTGGGAGCTGAACCCGTCGCAGGCTGGACCGGACCGATAGCGTCACACTGCGTACGCGCACGCCGCGTGCCGCTACGGCCTGGTCAGCACTGGACGTGTTCGACCGATCCGGCCGTCGTCAACCCAGGAGAGAGGTGGATCGTTGAGCCGCTCGGTTCTCGTCACCGGAGGTAACCGGGGCATCGGCCTCGCGATCGCCCTGGCCTTCGCCGAGGCGGGGGACAAGGTCGCCATCACCAGCCGCTCGGGCGAGGTGCCCGCCGAGCTGGCCAAGTACGACGTACTGGCCGTCCGCGCAGACATCAACGACACCGCGCAGGTGGACGCCGCCTTCACCGAGATCGAGGCCGCGCACGGCCCGGTCGAGGTGCTGGTCGCCAACGCCGGCATCACCAAGGACATGCTCCTGCTGCGGATGACCGAGGACGACTTCTCCTCCGTCATCGACACCAACCTCACCGGCGCCTTCCGCGTGGTCAAGCGGGCCTCCTCGAAGATGATGCGCGCCCGCAAGGGCCGGGTCGTGCTGATCTCCTCCGTGGTCGGCCTGCTGGGCTCCACCGGCCAGGCGAACTACGCCGCCTCCAAGGCCGGGCTGGTAGGTTTCGCCAGGTCGCTGGCGCGTGAGCTGGGGCAGCGCAACATCACGGTCAACGTGGTGGCGCCCGGCTTCGTGGCCACCGACATGACCGCGGTGCTCAGCGACGAGCGCCGCAAGGAGATCGTGTCGAGCGTGCCGCTCGGCCGTTACGCCGAACCCGCCGAGATCGCGTCCGTGGTGCGCTTCCTCTCGTCGGACGAGGCCGCATACATCACTGGTGCCGTCATTCCCGTGGACGGCGGATTGGGCATGGGTCACTGAGCATGAGCGGAATCCTCGAAGGCAAGCGCATCCTGGTCACGGGTGTGCTGCTTGAGTCCTCGATCGCCTTCCACACCGCCAAGCTCGCGCAGGAGCAGGGTGCGGAGATCGTGCTCACCGGCTTCGGCCGCCTGAGCCTGGTCGAGCGGATCGCCAAGCGACTGCCGTCCCCGCCCGTCGTCCTCGAGCTCGACGTCTCCAACACCGAGCACCTGGACACCCTGGCCGACCGCGTCCGCGAGCACCTGCCGACGCTGGACGGTGTCGTGCACTCGATCGGCTTCGCGCCGCAGGACGCCCTGGGCGGCAACTTCCTGAACACCCCGTGGGAGTCGGTCGCCACCGCGATGCACGTCTCCGCGTACTCGCTGAAGGCGCTCACCATGGCCTGCCTGCCGCTCATGCAGGACGGCGGCTCCGTGGTCGGCATGGACTTCGACGCGCAGGTCGCCTGGCCGAAGTACGACTGGATGGGCCCGGCCAAGGCCGCGCTGGAGGCCACCTCCCGCTACCTCGCCCGTGACCTGGGCGAGCGCAACATCCGCTGCAACCTGATCTCTGCGGGCCCGATCGGCTCGATGGCCGCGAAGTCCATCCCGGGCTTCGAGACCCTGGCCGAGACCTGGGACAAGCGCTCCCCGCTCAAGTGGGACCTCAGCGACCCGGAGCCGGCCGCCCGCGGTGTCGTCGCGCTGCTCTCCGACTGGTTCCCCAAGACCACCGGCGAGATCATCCACGTCGACGGCGGTCTCCACGCGATCGGCGCCTGACAACGCAGCCTGCGCGAAGCCGGAAGGAAGCGAGCCTGCGCCTTCCGGCACCCGGGTGAGTTGCACTATTCAGGGGCGCGGGGAACTGCGCGAGTTCGGAAGGTGACGGCCTGTCTCCCCCAGCCTTCGGCCGGGAGGTGCCCCCTTCCCGCCTCGCGCGGTTCCTCGCGCCCCTGATAGTGCAACTTCCCTACTCCTTGCAGGCGCCGATCGAGCGTCCCGCTTCGTAGGAGGCCGCGGCCGCGTCGCCGCCGCGGATGGCGTCCAGGATGCCGTCGTGGCCGACGTAGCGTTCGGCGATGAGTTCGGGGCCGACGTCGTGGCGCAGGTGCGCCCGGAGCACCTCGCCGAGGTCCGCGTAGACGGCCGAGATGACGTCGTTGTGAGCGGTGGCCACCACGGCCTGGTGGAAGGCGGCGTCGGCCTGGACGAAGGCCTCCGGATCGCCCGAGGCCCAGGCGGCCTCGCGGCGGGCCAGGGCGGTCTCCAGGAGCTCGAGGTCGCGCTCGGTGCGGCGGGCGGCGGCCAGGCCGGCCGCCGAGGTCTCGAGCATCGACCGCAGCTCGGCCACCTGCTCCTGGTCCGCGTCCGCGAAGCGCCGGTGCATCACCCCGGCCAGCTCGCTGGTGGCGAGCACGTACGTGCCCGAGCCCTGCCGGATGTCGAGCAGCCCGTTGTGGGCCAGTGCCCGGACGGCCTCCCGGACGGTGTTCCGGGCCACCCCCAGCTCCTCGACCAGCGCGGCCTCGGTGGGGATGCGCGAACCGACCGGCCACTCGCCCGAGGTGATCTGTGCCCGCAGCTGGGCGATCACCTGGTCTGACAGCGGTGTGCGGCGGGTGGTCGACAGCGCCATGGCTTCCTCTCCGTCAAAGTTCGGACAACGGTCAGGATAGCGGGGTGCGCCAATTCATCCCATGATTCTATGATGGGCGCTATGCCGACCACAGTCGAGAGCCCCACCGCCCCACGGACCACCCCTGCCACCAAGCCAGCCAAGGCCACCCGCCTCGGCTGGCTGCTCGCCTTCGCGATCGCGTTCGCCGCCCTCAACCTCCGCCCGGTGGTCACCAGCCTCGGCCCGCTGCTCGACAAGGTCCGCACCGACCTCGGTATGAGCGCCACCGTCGCGGGCCTGCTCACCGCCGTGCCGTCCCTGTGCTTCGCCGTCTTCGGCCTGGCCGCCCCCGCGCTGGCCCGCAGGCTCGGCCCGGTCGTCGTGGTCACCGCCGGAATGTTCGCGATCACATTCGGTGTGCTGGCCCGCTCCTTCGCGGGCGGCACCGCCGTCTTCCTGCTGCTCACCGCGCTCGCGCTGGCCGGGGTGGCGGTCTCCAACGTGCTCATCCCGGTGGTCATCAAGCGGTACTTCCCCGACCGGGTCGGCCCGATGATCGGCCTCTACTCGATGGCGCTCTCGGCCGGCACCGCCGTGGCCGCCGCCGTCACCGTGCCGCTCACCAGCGCCCTCGGCGACAGCTGGCGGCTCGGCCTCGGCGTCTGGGGCCTGCTGGCCGCCGGGGCCGTGGTGCTCTGGCTGGTCGTCGCCTTCCTGCGCCGCGAGCGCGGCGGGGCCACCGGCGCCCAGGCCGCCGCCAAGCTGCCGATCCTGCGCAGCCGCACCGCCTGGGCCCTCGCCCTCTTCCTCGGCCTCCAGGCCACCAGCGCGTACGCCACCATGGGCTGGCTGCCGCAGATCTACCAGGACGCGGGCGTCTCGGCCGGCACCTCCGGTGTGCTGCTCGCGTACGTGATGGCGATCGGCATCCCCGCCTCCTTCATCCTGCCGAACCTCGCGGCCCGCCGCGGCGACCAGCGGCTCTTCGTGGTCGTGCTCGGCCTGTGCGGCATCGCCGGGTACACCGGCCTCGCCCTGGCCGCCGACAGCGCCCCCTGGCTCTGGGCCACCCTGGTCGGTCTCTCGATGTGCGCCTTCCCGCTGGCCCTCACCATGATCGGCCTGCGCGCCCGCACCTCCGGCGGCGTCGCCCAGCTCTCCGCCTTCGCCCAGGGCCTCGGCTACCTGATCTCCATCCCCGGCCCGATCCTGATCGGCACCCTCTACCAGCACACCCACGCCTGGTATCTGCCGCTGGGCTTCCTCGCCCTCCTGCTCGTCCCCCAGATCCTCACCGGCTCCCGCGCCGCCCGCCCCCGCCACATCGAGGACGAGACGGGCATGACGCAGGCGTAGACCCCGCCCGGCCGCCCCTGCTGCCCTCGTCCGGTCGGCGCTCGTGAACGGACTCCGCGCGGGTCCGTGCCCCATATCCTGAGAGGCGACAGGAAGGAGCCGTTGATGAGCGTCGACGCGGTCATGCACACCGAGTTCCCCGCCGGGTACGTGGTCTTCTTCGGTGCCGACGGGAAGGTGGTCATGACCCCGCAGAGCGAAGAGCACTCCAGCACCATCAAGTCGATGCAGTACGACACGATCTTGTCGTTCGGGCGCCACGCAAAGACTGTCTCCGACGTCTACATCGACTTCCCGGCGGACGAGAACTCGGCCCCCGATCTCGCGATCCTGCGGGAGGACGCGCAGCGGCAGGGCAAGCGCTACAGCTTCGAGGACGTGCTGCTGATCGCCGAGGTGGTGTCGGTCTCCTCCGCGCGCAAGGACTACGACGACTGCACGGCGAAGTACGGCCGCTACGGCATCCCGGTCTACATCGTGGTGGACCCGTACGCCGGGGAGGTCGTCGTCCACACCCAGCCCACCGGAGCCGGCTACATCGCGGCCCATACGCACAAGTACGGCTCGGGCAAGCTGCCCGTCGAACTGGCCGATGGGCGCATCTACACCCTCGACCTGGACGAACTGCCCAGGCCTGAGGCAGACGCCCGCTGAAAACCCGTTGGCTCCCGGGCGGCCGCACCGGCAGAATGCGGCGGTCGTCCGGGGGAGGGTGTTTTTGGGCAGGGTGTTCACGTGCGCGGGCTGCGGGGCGGTGTTGACCGGCCCGCTGTCGCGGGTCGCGCTGCCGGTGCACGCACATCAGCGGTACGGCAACGAGAAGGCCGGTATTCCGGTCCTGCTGGCCGCCGGCACCTACGCGCTCGACCCCGAGTTGCCGGTGCGGCCCTGGGACGTGCCGACGGTCCGCGAGGCGCCGCCGGCTCCCCCCTGGGGAGTCGTGGTGATGGCGCCGGGGGACGTGCGGGGCGTGGAACTCCGGCCGGACTGGTCGTACGGTACCGGCTGTTGCGGCCTGGACGGCGGGGGCGGGCCGAATCTGGCCTGTCAGTCCTGCGGGCTGCCGGTGGCGACCAGGGTGGACGACTGCTCGGTCTGGCAGGTCGTCGAGCTCGCCGCTGAGGCCGTCCGCGCCGTCTTCGTCGAGCTGCCTGCCGACCGGCCCCGTCCCTGGGCCGAGGTGGTCCAGGAGACCGTCTCGCCGTCCGACCCCGGAGCGGGGGAGGCGACGTGGGCGGCGGCGACGGGTGTGGTCCTGGCCCACCTGTTCGCCGCGTCCGGTGGTGCTCCCGTGACCGTCCCGGACGGGCCACTCGGGCAGTACCTGCGCCCGTACCTCGACCGCTACCTTCCGCCCGGACTGCCGCCGAGGACGCTCGCCCCGGCGGGACCAGGGCTGCCCGAACCGGCCACCGATCTCGCCCTCGTCCCGGTGCACCCGCAGACCGGCGTGGTCTGGCAGCCACTCAGCCCGGCCGTTCCGGTTCCGGTGGCCGCCGGGGTGTGGGGTGAGCTGGTCCACCCCGGCGAACGGACCCGGCTGCCGGTCACCGGCGGCCTGCCCGGCGGGGTCGAGCGGGACGATCCGCTGTCCCCGCACGCCCCGTGGCGGCTGCGCCCGGACGGCAGCCTGCTCCGCAGCACGCTCGCCCGGCTGCCCGCGTTCCGCGAGCCCTGGCTCCGGGCGATCCACGACGCGGTGCCCCCGTACTGACCGGCCCAAGAGCTGGTCAAGAGCCGGGGCCCGGTTTCGGGGAGTGGTGTGCGGGGTGCGAGACTCACGGGCATGCCAGTACTTGAACCGAACCCCCAGGACGGCCAGAAGAAGCTGCTCCAGCTGCTCGGCGCCATCGCGGCCGTCGTGGTCGTCGTCGCGATCGTCGCCTCGGTGGCCGCCAGCCTCGGTTAGCCGCTCACCTGGGGCTCTGCACCGGCTCGCCGGGAGTCAGGCCCAGGTGTTCCTCGAGGCGGGTGCCCTCGATGTCGGGGTCCGGTACGTAGCGGGCGAACCAGTCGGGGTGGTACCAGATCCGGGCGCCGATGATCGCCATCACGGCGGGGACGACGGTGAGGCGGACCACGAAGGCGTCCAGGAAGACGCCGGTCGCGAAGCTGAAGCCGATCGCCTTGATGATCGGATCGCTGGTGAACATGAAGGCGACGAAGATCGAGAACATGATCAGCGCCGCCGCCGTGACCACCCGGGCCGAGCGGGCGGTGCCGTGCTCGACGGCGCCGCGGGCGTCGCCGTGGGCGGTGAAGTCCTCCTTGATCCGGGAGACCACGAAGACTTCGTAGTCGCTGGACAGCCCGAAGATGATCGCCAGCATGATCAGCGGCAGGAAGCTGATCGTCTCGGTCGGCGTGATGTTGAACAGGTGCCGCCCCCAGCCCCACTGGAACATCGCCACCTGCGCGCCGAACGCCGCGGCGACGGAGAGCAGGAAGCCGATGATCGACTTGATCGGCACCAGGATCGTCCGGAAGGCCAGCGTCAGCAGGAAGAAGGCCAGGCCGACCACTACCACCAGGAAGACCGGCAGCGCGTCGGAGAGCTTCTGCGAGACGTCGATGTTGGAGGCCGTGGTGCCGCCGATCAGCACCGGCGTGCCGACGGTGGCCTCGATGGCGGCCCGGTTGTCGCGCAGCCCGTGCACCAGCCCGGCCGTGGCCGGATCGTCCGGGCCGCTCCTGGGGATCACCTGCACGATCGCGACCTGCGGGTTCGCCGCGATCGGCACGGCGGCCGCGACGTCCGGCTGGCCGGTCAGCGCGGCGGCCAGGCCCTGGACGGCGGCGGGGGTGGCGCCGGTCTCCGTCACCACGAGCAGCGGGCCGTTGTAACCGGGCCCGAAGTGGTTGCTGATCAGGTCGTACGCGCGGCGCTGGGTCTTCGAGGTGGGCTGGGAGGCGCCGCTGGGCAGCCCGAGCTCCATCGAGAAGGCGGGCAGGGCGAGGACGACCAGCAGCCCGACGCCGACCACGGAGACCCAGATCCGGTACCGCACCACGAACCGGGCCCAGCGCGCCCCCAGGGTGTGCGGGGACTCGGCGGCCGAGGTCTTGGCCACCCGCTCGTGGTGCCCCGGGCGCAGCCGGGTGCTGACGAAGACGGTGATCCGGCGTCCCGCGAAGCCGAGCAGGGCCGGCAGCAGGGTGAGCGCGATCAGCAGCGCCATCGCCACCGCCCCGGCCCCGGCGAGGCCCATCACGGTCAGGAACGGGATACCGACCACGGCCATCCCGCACAGCGCGATGATCACGGTCAGCGCGGCGAAGACCACCGAGCCGCCCGCCGTGCCGACGGCCAGCGCGGCGGAGTCCTCCAGCGGCATGCCCTGCAGCACCTGGTTGCGGTGGCGGAAGAGGATGAACAGGCCGTAGTCGATGCCGCAGGACAGGCCCAGCATGATCGCCACCGTGGTGGAGGTGGAGGCGATGTTGGTGATGGCGGCCAGCGCCGTCACGGTCATCAGGGTGACGGCCACCCCGAGGATCGCGGTGAGGATCGGCAGCCCGGCGGCCACCAACGAGCCGAAGGTCACCAGGAGCACCAGGAAGGCCACGGCCAGGCCGATGACCTCCGGCAGCTCGGAGGGGGCCAGCCGCCAGCCCGGGAAGACGCTGCCGGAGTACTCGACCTGGTCACCGGCCTGCTGGGCGGGTACGACGGCGGCCTTCAGCGCGTCCAGCGAGGAGTCCTTCACGTCGGCCGGCTGGTCGGTCCACTGCACGGTGACCAGCGCCACCTGCCCGTCGGGGGAGATGCCCGCCGGGTACGGGTCGGCGGCGGAGGCCACCTGCGGGACGCCCCGCACCTGGGCCAGGGCCGCCTCGACCCCGGCCTTGGGCCCCGGATCGGTGATCTTCGCCTGGGCGGGGGCGGCGAGCACCAGCTGGGTCTGCCCGCCGGCCAGGGCCGGCATGGTGCGCTTCAGCAGGTCCGCCGTCCGCTGCGACTCGGTGCCGGGGATGGTGAACGTGTCGTTGGTCTTGCCGCCGCTCAGCGTGCCCAGCAGGACCGCCGCCACCACGACCACGAGCCAGAGCCCGAGCACGACCCGGCGGTGCCGGAAGGACCACCGGCCGAGCCGGAACAGGTACGTCGACACGAAGCTGCCTCCCAGCGCCCCACCGGACCGATGGCCGATGCTGGTTCGAGCATCCGGTGAGCGGGCGGGGCCCGCTCACTTCTGCGCCGCCATCGGTGGCCCTACTCCAGCAGGGCGCAGACGAAGTCCTCCTGGACGGCCCGCAGCCGCTCCAGCAGCGCGGGCCGGGTGGACTTGCTGATCTGCTCACTCACCGAGAAGGTCAGCGAGCGCTGCCCGTCAGCCGTCGCCACCGCGAGCTGGGTGTAGCCGGCGGTGTTGCCGGTGTGGCCGTACACCGTGCCGCAGCGGGTGGTGTAGCGGAACAGCGCCAGCCCGGCCGAGTTGACGCCCGGCCCGGCGGGCTCGGAGGCGCCGTCGACCCAGGCCGTCTGCTGCGTCCTGGTCGCCGGGCTCAGGAAGTCGTCGCTGCCGTACGCGCGGATGAAGGCGCTCAGATCGGCCGGCGTCGAGACGATCCCGCCGGAGGCCCAGGCGCCCGAGGCGCCGAAGAGGGTGGAGTAGTCCAGTGGCGGCTCCGGCGGCGCGAGGTCGTACCCGTGCAGGTACGGCTCCGGCAGCTGGTACCCCGAGGGCAGGGTGGTCTCCCGCAGGCCGAGCGGCCCGGTGACCAGCTCGGCCAGCAGTTCCTCGTACGGGCAGCCGGTGGCCGCCTGGGCCATCAGGGCGGCGGCGACGTTGTCGGAGTTGGAGTACTGGTACCGGCTGCCGGGGGCGAAGCCCAGCGGCTGCCCGGCGACGAAGCCCAGCAGGTCGGAGGGGGCGAAGACGTGGTGCGGGTCCGCCCGGAGCAGGGCGCGGAAGTCGTCGGAGCCGCTGTAGTCGGGCAGGCCGCTGGTGTGCTGGAGCAACTGGCGCAGGGTGACGGCGTGCCAGGCGGCCGGCAGGTCGGGCAGCCGCAGGCCCAGGGTGTCGTCCAGGGTCAGGACCCCCTCGTCCACCAGGCGCAGGGTGACGGCCCCGCTGAACGCCTTGGCGACGCTGGCGATCCGCATGTGGTCGGTGGGGCTCGGGCGGCGGTCGGTGCCCAGCTCGGCGGAGCCGGCCCGCAGCACCTCGGTGTGCTCGCCGCGGCGCAGCAGCGCGATCGCCCCGGGCGGCCCGCCCACCGCGTCGACCAGCTCCCGCAGCTCCTGCCGCAGGGTGGGGCGGGGGCTCGCCAGGGCGGGGGTGGGCAGCAGACAGGTCAGGGCGAGGGCGGCGGCGAGGGCCACCGCCGGGCGGCGGGGGACTGAGGGCACGGTGGGGCCTCCGGGGGAGCGTCGGGTGTGGACCAGACGTCACCGGCGGGCCGGCCGGGCAAACGCGGTCGGGCCCGGTGTGCCCCGGTCGGGCCAGGCCCGGCGGCACGCTGCGCAGTGGCTCCACTCCTGAGGGTGGTGGGGCTGCGGGTGCCGCGCCCGGGGCGGCGTTTTCTGGAAAGCTCTTGGGGTATGAGCGCCGACACACCGCGAAGGATCATCGTTCTCCGTCATGCCAAGGCGGACTGGCCCGACCAGGTCGCCGACCACGAGCGCCCGCTCGCCGACCGGGGCCGCCAGCAGGCGCCCGAGGCCGGCCAGTGGCTCGCCGACTCCGGGGCCAATCCCGACTACGTGCTCTGCTCCACCGCCCTGCGGACCAGGGAGACCTGGAAGCTCGCCGCCCACGAGCTGCCCAAGCGGACCCGCCGCACGGTCTACGAGGACCGGATCTACGAGGCCAGCCCCGGCGAGATCATCGCCGTCCTGCAGGAGACCCCCGAGGAGTACACCGACCTCATCCTGGTCGGCCACAACCCCGGCGTCATGGGCCTGACCCAGATCCTGGCCGGCGACGCGGGCGATCCGGACGCGCTCAAGCGGCTCAGCCTCGGCGGCTTCCCGACCGCGGCGATCGCGATGCTCAGCTTCACGGGCCCGTGGACCTCGGTGGAGCCCGCCGCGGCCCAGCTGGACGCCTTCCACACACCCCCCGAGTGAGTGGCTGACCATCAGGGGCGCGGGGAACTGCGCGAGTGCGGAAGGCACCGGCCTGCGGCCCACCGCTTCGCGCAGTTCCCCGCGCCCCTGGAAAACCTAGTCGGCGACGGCGTCGGCCGCCTCGACCTCCTCGCGGGTGATGCCCAGCAGGTACAGCACGGTGTCCAGGAACGGCACGTTGACCGCCGTGTCGGCGGCCTCCCGCACCACCGGCTTGGCGTTGAACGCGACGCCGAGGCCGGCGGCGTTGAGCATGTCGAGGTCGTTCGCCCCGTCACCGATGGCGACCGTCTGCTCCAGCGGCACCCGCGCCTGCTCGGCGAACCGCCGCAGCCAGCGGGCCTTGCCCGCCCGGTCCACGATCTCGCCCGTCACCCGGCCGGTGAACTTCCCGTCCACCACCTCCAGGGTGTTGGCGGCCGCGAAGTCCAGGCCCAGCCGCTCCACCAGATGGTCGGTGACCTGGGTGAAACCGCCCGAGACGATCGCCACCTGGAAGCCCAGCCGCTGCAGCGTACGGATCAGCGTCCGCGCCCCCGGCGTGAACCGGACCTGCGCCCGGACCTTCTCGGTGATCCCGGCGTCCAGACCGGCCAACAGGGCGACCCGGGCCCGCAGCGACTCGGCGAAGTCGAGTTCGCCCCGCATCGCCGCCGCCGTGATCTCCGCGACCTGCTCCTCGCAGCCCGCGTGCCCGGCGAAGAGCTCGATCACCTCGTCCTGGATGAGCGTGGAGTCCACGTCCATCACCACCAGGCGCTTGGCCCGCCGCTGCAGACCGGCCTGCACCACGGCGATGTCCACCCGCTGCGCCGTCGCCTCGGCGACCAGCGCCGGGCGCAGCTCCTCCGTCACGACACCCGAGACGGCCAGTTCGACCGCGACCACGGGGTACTTGGCGAGGCGGAAGATACGGTCGATGTTGCCGCCCATGTCGGTGATCCGGGCGGCCAGCGCCGAGACGGCGGCGGCGGTCAGCGGGTGACCGAGCACGGTGACGTGCGAACGGCCCTCGCGGCGCGGCCGGTTGTCGCCGATGCCGGAGATGATCTCGGCCTGGAGCTTCTGCTCCTCGGCCCAGCGGTGCACCGTCACCCGCAGGGCGCTCTCGGCCTCGGCCGAGCCGCCGGGCGGGGGAGTGACCAGGGCACACAGCGTTATCCGGCCACGGGTGACGAGCTGTTCGAGGTCGAGGACCTCGACGCCGAAGCCGGCGAGGGTGGCGAACAGGCCGGTGGTGATACCGGGGCGGTCCTTGCCGAACACCTTGACCAGCAGCGTGCGCTCGTCGTCAAAGGTCCGGGGCTGGTCGGCGGGGGCGGGCTCAGCGGCCGGAGGCGTAGCGTTCATGGTGCCCCCCACGCTACCGGGCCAGGTCAGGTCCCCCGCGCACCCGTCCGCCCCGTGGGACGCCGGCGGACCGTCTGTCAACAGCCTGCTTACCAGCTCGGTCACAACTCGCCACCGCGACTTTCTCCCGGCCGCGCCGTGCTGGGATGATGCCGGACAGTCGGAATGGATCAACCGGGGCACCCGGAGAGCGGGCGGGCGGACAGTGCCGCAACTGGTAGTGGACATCAACGGGCAGCGGCGGACCCTCGAGCCCGGCCGCACGTACACCATCGGCCGGGACCCGGCCTGCGATCTGCGGTTCGAGGACGCCCGGGTCTCCTGGCGGCACGCCACCATCGCGTACGAGGGCGGCGGCTGGCTGTACGCCGACCAGGGCTCGACCAACGGGACGTTCGGCCTGCAGGGCCGCACCAACCAGGTCTCGCTCTTCCCCGGCAGCGTGCTGCACCTGGGCAACGCCCAGGACGGCCCGCGCCTGGAGTTCTCCGCGCCGGTCACGGTGCCGGAGGACGCGGCGCCCGAGCAGGAGCCGTACTGGTTCGACGCCACGACCCGGCGGGCCCCGGCCTTCCCGGTGCAGGGCGGCGGCCCGACCCCGGCGGCCACCCCGGCGCCCGCGCCGGTCGCGCCGACCATGGTCCGGAACCTGTCCGCCGCCATGCGGGTGGTCCGGATCGGCCGCGCGCTGGACAACGACATCGCCCTCGCCGACCTCCAGGTCTCCCGGCACCACGCCGAGCTGCGCCAGCTGGCCGACGGCCGGTACGAGATCGTCGACCTCGGCAGCCACAACGGCATCTTCGTCAACGGCCAGCCGGTGCAGCGTCAGCTGCTCGGCCCCGAGGACCGGCTGACGATCGGCCACTCCACCTTCCAGCTGGTCGGCGACCAGCTGCAGGAGTTCGTCGACACCGGCGCCGTCACCTTCTCGGCCCGCCACCTCACCGTGGAGGTCGAGCACAAGGGCGGCAAGAAGGTGCTGCTCAACGACGTCAGCTTCACCGTGCCGGAGAAGTCCCTGGTCGCGGTGATCGGCCCGTCCGGCTCCGGCAAGTCCACCCTGCTCCGTGCCCTCACCGGCTACCGCCCGGCCGACCGGGGCGACGTGCTCTACGACGGGCGCAACCTCTACAAGCAGTTCGCCGAGCTGCGCTCGCGGATCGGCCTGGTGCCGCAGTCGGAGATCCTGCACAAGGAGCTCACCGTGCGCAGCGGCCTCAAGTACGCCGCCCGGCTGCGCTTCCCCGGCGACACCGAGCCGGCCGAGCGCGAGCGCCGGATCGACGAGGTGCTGCACGAGCTGCGCCTGGACAAGCGCGCCGAGAACCGGATCACCGCGCTCTCCGGCGGCCAGCAGAAGCGCGTCTCGGTCGCCCTCGAGCTGCTCACCAAGCCCTCGCTGATCTTCCTGGACGAGCCCACCTCGGGCCTGGACCCGGGCATGGACCGCGAGGTGATGCAGACCCTGCGCACGCTCGCCGACGACGGCCGCACCGTACTGGTGGTCACCCACTCGGTGGCCGAGCTGGCCCTGTGCGACCGGCTGCTCGTGATGGCCCCGGGCGGTTCGGTGGCGTACTTCGGGCCGCCGGACGAGGCGCTGCACTTCTTCGGCTACCAGAGCTGGGCCGACGTCTTCCAGGCCTTCGAGAACTACCCCGAGCACGACTGGGCCGGGCGCTACCGGGGCTCGGTGCACTACCAGCAGTACTCGGCGGACGTGGACTCCGAGGCCGCGCAGTCGCCCGCCATCGCGCGCGAGCACGGCCGGCCGCCCAAGCCGCAGAGCTGGGGCTCCCAGCTGTGGACGCTGATCCGCCGCTACCTGGCGGTGATCGGCTCCGACTGGGGCTTCATCGGGCTCTCGCTGCTGCTGCCGCTGGTGCTCGGCGGGGTCAGCACGCTGATCCCCGACAACTGCGGCCTCGCCCCCTGCGACAACGGGCGCAACGACATCGCCCGCATGATCCTGCTGGTGATCGCATTCGGCGCCTGCCTGTCCGGCTCGGCGAACTCGGTGCGAGAGCTGATCAAGGAACGGGCGATCTACGAGCGGGAACGGGCGACGGGTCTGTCGCGGTCGGCGTACCTGTGCTCGAAGGTCATCGTGCTCGGGGCGATCAGCTTCCTGCAGGGCGCGGTGATCTCGGCGATCAGCTTCGGCTTCCGTGACCTGCCGGCGCAGGGCCTGCTGTTCAAGCACGCCCCGGCGGTGGAGATGGCGATCGGCGTGATCCTGCTCAGCTTCACCTCGATGATGGTCGGCCTGGCCATCTCGGCGCTGGTGAAGACGGCGGAGAAGACCATGCCGCTGCTCGTGATGTTCGCGATCGTCCAGATGGTCTTCACCGGCGCGATCTTCCAGCTCTTCCAGAAGCCCGGCCTCGAGCAGTTCGCCTGGCTGATGCCGGCCCGCTGGGGCGTCGCCGCCACCGGCAACACCCTCGACCTCGCCCACACCGGCCCGGTCGTCGTGGCCCGCCCCCCGGCCAAGCCGCTGATCGACCCCCTCTGGGACCACACCGTGGGCCACCTCTTCATCAACTGGTTCGCCCTGCTGGCCCTCGCCACCGCCCTGGCCTTCCTGGTCGGCCGCCTCCAGCGCCGCCACGAGCCGGAGGTCATGCGCAGCCACTAAGTTGCACCACCAAGGGGCGCGGGGAACTGCGCGAAGCGGGAGGCCGCAGGCCGGTGCCTTCCGCAGCGCGCAGTTCCCCGTGCCCCTGGTGGTTGCCACCGGGCCTCCGCCCTAAGGCCTAGGGCTACTGCGGCCGGAGGCCGAGGTCAGGGGTGATCCTGACCGGTAGGTTGGCTGCATGCCGAGTGAACGACCGCCCCGGGACCTGAGCCTGAGCAGCATCGAGGCCGTCAGCGCCGCCGTGCTCGACATGAGCCGTCACCTGGAGGTGCGGGAGGTGCTGCGGCGGATCACCGCCTCCGCACGCAGCCTGCTGGGGGCGGAGTACGCGGCGCTCGGGGTGCCCGACGACCACGGCGGCTTCGCCCAGTTCGTGGTCGACGGCGTCACCGACGAGCAGTGGAAGGCCATCGGCCCGCTGCCCCGCCAGCACGGCGTCCTCGCCACCATGCTGCACGAGATGACCCCCACCCGGCTGTCCGACGTCCGCAAGGCCCCCGCCTTCGGCGGCTGGCCCGAGGCCCACCCCGAGATGCGGGACTTCCTCGGCATGCCGATCGTCGACGGGGAGGAGATCCTCGGCGCTGTTTTTCTTGCCAACAAGGAGGGCGGCTTCACCGCCGAGGACGAGGAACTGCTCCGCATCCTCGCCGCCCACGCCGCCCTCGCCCTCGGCAACGCCCGCCTCTACGAGCGCAGCCGCGAACTCACCCTGGCCGGAGAGCGGGCGAGGATCGCCCACGAGCTGCACGACGCCGTCTCGCAGAAGCTCTTCTCGCTGCGCCTGACCGCCAAGGCCGCCGCCAAACTGGTCGACCGCGACCCCGCCCGGGCCCGGGCCGAACTGGCCGAAGTGGCCCGCCTCGCCGCCGAGGCCGCCGACGAACTGCGCGCCGTGGTGGTCGAGCTGCGGCCCGCCGCGCTGGACGAGGACGGCCTGGTCGCCACCCTCGCCTCCCAGGCGCAGGTGCTCGACCGGGCCCACAGCGCCACCGTGGACTTCACCACCCGGGGCGTCCGCACCCTCCCGCCCGCCCAGGAGGCTGCCGTGCTGCGGGTCGCCCAGGAGGCGCTGCACAACGCCCTGCGGCACTCCGGCGCGGGCCGGGTCGAGGTCAGCCTGACCGGTACGCCCAGCCGGGGCGCCGTGCTGCGGATCGCCGACGACGGCCGGGGCTTCGACCCCGACGGCGTCCGGCGGGCCGGGCGGCACCTCGGGCTGGTCTCCATGCGGGACCGCGCGGCGGCCGTCGGCGGCCGCCTCACGCTGGAATCGGCCCCGGGCAAGGGGACCGTCGTCGAACTGGAGGTCCCCGGTGCCTGACACCACGTCACCGATCCGCGTCCTGCTGGTGGACGACCACCAGGTCGTCCGGCGAGGCCTGCGGACCTTCCTGGAGGTCCAGGACGACATCGAGGTGGTCGGTGAGGCCGCCGACGGCGCCGAGGGCATCGAGAAGACCCAGGAGCTGCTGCCCGACGTCGTGCTGATGGACCTGAAGATGCCCGGCACGGACGGGCTGGAGGCCCTCAAGCAGCTCAAGGCCCTCGGCAGCCGGGCCCGCATCCTGATCGTCACCAGCTTCACCGAGCACCGCACGATGGTCCCCGCCCTGCGGGCCGGCGCCGCCGGCTACGTCTACAAGGACGTCGACCCGGAGGCCCTGGCCGGCGCCATCCGCTCCGTCCACGCCGGCCACGTGCTGCTGCAGCCCGAGCTCGCCGAGGCCCTGCTCTCCGACGACGCCCCCCGCACCCCAGCCGGCCGCGGCGGCACCCTCACCGAACGCGAACGCGAAGTCCTCGGCCACATCGCCGACGGCCGCTCCAATCGCGAGATCGCCCGCAGCCTCCACCTCTCCGAGAAGACGGTGAAGACCCACGTCAGCAACATCCTGATGAAGCTCGACCTCGCCGACCGCACCCAGGCCGCCCTCTGGGCCGTCAGGAACGCCCAGGCCTGATACCCCGTCACCGCCACGTCCGCCGGGGCGGGCGGGTTCGGCCAGGGGGGGAGCTGAGGCCCCGCCGGCCTGGAGCTGGCCGGCGGGGCCCGAGGGCTACTTCGGGCAGGTGTCCTGGGTCACCTTGCCGCCTCGGGCCTGGCCGACGCTGGCCGGGTCCATGGTCAGGCAGAGGCCGGTCCACTGGTTGGCGAAGCGGTAGGCGGAGCTGCCCTGGAGCTGGGTGGGGAGGACGTTCCACATCTGGTTGCCGGAGAACTGGCGGGTCTCGCAGGGCCACCAGAGGAGCTGGGTGCCGGCCGGCGGGGTCACGCCGTTGTTGTACGGGACGGTGAGGCACTTCCCGTTGCCGGACTTGATCCAGTAGTAGCCCTTGCCGTCGAAGTAGGCCGACGGGTTGGTGGCGGTCCAGCGCTGGCCGGTGGGGACGGGCTTCTGACAGGCGCGGTCGACGACCACGCCGCCGGTACCGGTGCTGTCGAGCGCGGAGCCGGTGCTCATGCACTGGCCGTACCGCAGGTTGACGTAGCTCCCGTCGGAGTTGGCCTGCCAGACGGCCGGGCCGACCGCGTGGGCGGCGGGGTTGCGGGAGATGATCTGGGCGATGGGGGACCAGCCGGGGTAGTCCATCATGACGAGGCCGAGGTGGGCGCCCGCGTCGCCGCCGCTGCCGAGGTAGTCCGAGAGGTACTGGTTGACGCCCGGGCGCACGCCGCTGCTGGTCGTGGCGCCGCCCGCGACCCCGGCGGGGCCGAGCACGTCGAACTGACCCCAGCTGTTGGCGTTGCTGTAGGTGATGAACAGGCTGCCGGTGGAGTCGGCGGCGGCGAGGTCCAGGTTGGCCTTGACCAGCGGCCACTTCTGGTTGGGGTCGCCCGTCTGGTAGTGGTCCTCGGTGTGGTCGCCGTACCCGTTGATGCCGAGGCCGTAGCCACCGCCGTGGGGGTCCTCGAAGGCCAGCAGGACGATCTTGCCGCGGACCTGCCCGAGCTGCGGCACGGTCGTCGTACCCGTCACCGACGGGGCGTAGAACAGCCCGGGGTACTGGCTCAGGTACTGCCGGAAGATCTGCTGGCGGTCCGCGTCGGTGGTGGTCGACGGGACGTCCGTGCAGCCGGTCACCGCCGCACCGGTGCACTCGGAGTGCAGCCGCATCAGGACGGTCTCGCTCGGGTGTGCGGCGAGGAACGCCTGGGTCTTGTCGAGGACGTCGTCGAAAACCGCGTGCTGGTAGACCGCGCCGTGGTGGATGTCGAACTTGCCGTTCATCGCCTGGACCCGGATGTCGACCGCCCGGATGCCGGCCTGGTACTGGGCGGTCAGGGTCTGCCCGCTGTCGCCGAAGTCCTGCTGGGCCTGAGTGGTGTCGCCGCCGGGAATGGCGTCGTGGATGGCCAGGCTCTCGTGCGTCCCGGGGATCGACATGCCCGCGAGCCAGGTCTGGTCCGGCACCCGGGACATCCAGTCGGGCTGCGAACTCGACTGGAGGGTCTCGAAGGCGTCCGAGGGCTGCGGTCCGGCGGAGAAGGGCGGGGTCACGGCGCCGGCCGGGGCGGTCGGCAGCAGCGGAACGAGGGCGGTGGTGGCGAGCAGGAGTGTGGCGCGGAGGGCGCCGCTCGCCCGGGTACGCCGGGCTCGGGAGGGTCGGGGCACGGTGAGGGGCACCGGTGTCTCCGTTCGTGGTGAGGGACGGGTACGTCCGGGGATGGGGCAGGGCAGGCCGAAGAGGTGGAAAATGACCAATGCATGACAGATGAACGGCTGGGCATGCCCACCGTGACGTCATGAGGTGAGCGGTCGCGTACCGAGGGACGAGGGGCTCAACGCCTACCTTGGGTTCTAGTGGTCGTCGCAACACCCCAGCTCAAGGGGTGCGATGGACTTCGAGATCCGTGAGGACCGGACACCGCAGGGTCCTCGGAAGCT
>NZ_JBEOWY010000004.1:0-250509 GCF_040296285.1 Kitasatospora sp. NPDC002227 | reverse complement strand
GACACTCGCGTTGAGCGGCACGGCAACCACCGGAATAGGGTGATCCCGCGCACTGCGTCCTCGCTGTGTTTTATTACTAAAGGAATCTCCAACCCCGATCCACAAGGATCAAGGCCGGGGATGTCAACATATCTGGCGTTGACTTTTGGCACGCTGTTGAGTTCTCAAGGAACGGATGCTTCCTTCGAGCGGCCTTCCGGCCAACCCTCCGGGCTTCGTTCTTTCGTGTTTCCAGCTTAGCAGATGATTTCTGCTTCACTTTCCACTCGGTTTTCCCTGCCGGACCGCGACCTGACGGCCCGTCCGACGTCTCAAACCTTAGCCGATCCCCGCTCCGAAAAGCGAATCCGACCCCAATCCGATAAACACGCACAACAATTCGAGCCGAGGCATGCCGAAGACATGACTCCGCCGCGAGCGAAGTGGTGGTTCAAGGGATTGGCCGCCCCGGGACCGTCCGCGCTGCTGCGTGTCCGGTGCTCCCTGCCGAGCGACTAGAGAACACTACCCCTGTCCGGGAGCTCGGGCAAATCAGCGAAGTGGACCACCCGGTCGCAGGCCGACCGGGCCGACTTCACGTACTCACCGTTGGGGTGGTCGTTGGAGTCCACGCGGTCTTGGGCCGCTGCGCGGTCACCGGCGGAGGCCAGGTGGCGGTGGAGGAGGCGCTCTGCTCGGACGGTGTCCTCGGTGTGGAGGTACCAGATGGAGTGGAGGAGGGCGCGGGCTTCGGACCAGGGGGCTTCGGAGTTGGCGAGGTAGTTGCCCTCGGTGATGACCAGGCGGGTGTGGGGGTGGATCACGTGGCGAGCGGCGACCGGTTCGTCGAGAGTGCGGTCGAAGTCCGGGACGTAGAGGTCGTGGAAGCGGTCGGTGGCGGCGCGGCGCAGCAGGGTGACGTAGCCCAGCGCGTCGAAGGTCTGGGGAGCGCCCTTGCGGTGGCGCAGGCCGAGGCGGTCGAGCTGGGCGTTGGAGAGGTGGAACCCGTCGAGTGGCAGGTAGGCGGCCGTGCCCGGGCCTTCGGTCTCGTTGATCCGGGTGACCAAGTGGTGGGCCAGGGTGGACTTGCCGGTGGCGGGCGGGCCGGTGAGGCCGAGCAGGACTCGGCCGGTGCGGGCTCCTTGCCGGTGCAGCAGCGCCAGTGCGTCGGCCGCCAGCTTGGCTCCGGTCAGCTCGGCTCCGGTCTGCGCTCGGTTCGGGGCGGCCGTGGGGCCCGGGGCCGAAGCGGGGCCCGGCGCGGGTGCGTCGGAGGGTGGGGTGGGGCCGTCCGTGTGCATGGGGCGCACCTTACTCACCGCTCGGCGGGTTCGGCAGAGCTTCGGGAGCGGGGCACAGTGCGGGAAGGTCCAGGGTGAGGGTGCCGGCGTCGGCGTCCAGGCGGGCGGGGGTGCCGAGGGGGACGGTGAGGGCCGAGGGGCCGTGGCCGAAGCCGAGTTCCCAGAGGACGGGGACGCTCAGGGGAGCGAGGCGCTCGCGCATCAGCTCGCGGACTGTGGCGAGCGGGCCGCAGCCGGCCCAGGAGCCGAGTGCGATTCCCGCGACTCCTTCGAGGGCGCCGGAGCGGATCAGCTGGGTGAGGATGCGGTCGAGGGCGTACGGGTGCTCGTTGACGTCTTCCAGGAGCAGGATCGTTCCGGCGAAGGAGGGCCTTGCCGTGGTGGTGCCCCGGTCGGCGGCGAGGACGGAGGCGCAGCCGCCGGCCGTGATGCCCTGGGCGGTGCCGGGGAGCAGGGGGCCGGCGGCGGTGGAGGTGAGGACGGTGGTCTCGGCCGGGGTGAAGAGGGTCCGGCGGAGGTGGTCGGACGTGGCGTGGTCGGCGACGAAGGCGGTGGAGGCGGCCATCGGGCCGTAGAGGGTGGCGACGCCGAGGTGCTGAGCGACCGCCTCGTGCAGGGCGGTGACGTCGCTGAAGCCGACGAGTGTCTTCGGGGGTGCGGTGCGCAGCAGGTCCCAGTCGAGCTGGTCGACCATGCGCTGGACTCCGTAGCCGCCGCGGGCGCAGACGACTGCCGCGATGGTGGGGTCGAGCCAGGCGCGTTGGAAGTCGGCGGCTCGGTGAGCGTCCTCGCCGGCGAGGTAGTCGAAGGTGGGGTGGGTGTCGCGCAGGTGCTCGGCCGGGACTGCTTCGAGGCCCCAGGATTCGAGTACGCGGATTCCGGCGGCGAGGCGTTCCGGGTCGAGCGGTCCGCTCGGTGCGACGAGAGCCACCCGGTCGCCGGAGGTGAGGGCTGGAGGGCGGCGGAGGCCTTGCTGGGGCGTCGGGGTGGGCATCGGCGGATCCTCCTGGTGATCGGCGCAGGTGGGACGGACGCCCGGCACGGCTGCCTGGCAGAGGTGCGCAGCCCGGGTGCGCGGCGGGATTCCCGGCGCGGCTGCCCGACGGGGCGTCAGGGCCGGGCGGCGGGCGGGGCTGCTCACAGTAACGGTGTTCCCATCGGGCGGCCGATGATTTACCGGCCAGCCCAAGGGGGTTCCTCCGGTTCGAAGTCCATGCCCGGCCTTCCGCTGCCGCGGCCGAAGATCGAGCAGGTCAAGGAGTTGGCCTAGAGGTGAGCCCCGAGCAGATCGACCGGGCGGACGCCGACTGGGGTCACCGGGTTCGTGACGACGGCCCGCTGAACCACCGCCGCGCGCGGTCGGACGGGTGCCGGGAGCTCCAAAAGCCGTCCGTGGGCGCCGGTTGGCAAAGGCTGCCCCATGGGCTCGTCAGACTTGGGTCAGGCCAGTCCGGTGGTCGGCGGCACGAACGACCCAGTGTTTGCAAGGGAAATCGGCGCTCCGGGGGCGCTCCGAGGAGGGCCGGGCGACCCGGCCGGGCCTTGGCCGCCACCGGCTTGTGCGGGAGGATCATCCGAAAGACAGCTCGGAGGGCCCGTACCCATGACCACGCTCGACCGGACCGCCCGGGACGACTCGCCGCGGGACGACTCGCTGCGGGAGCCGGGGCCGGCCGCCCCGCGCGGGTTGGACGCCGAGGCCGCCACCACGGCCAACCTGAGGTCAGGGTTGGCCGCGCGGCTGCGCGTGGCGTACGAGCGCGGCACGGACATCGCGGCCCTCGCGCTGGCCTGCCATCAGTCACCCGCCGAGGTCCGTGAGTTGCTGCGCACGACGGGAGTCGTGCTGTCGGCGGAGGAGCAGGCGCCGGTCGCGCCCACGCCCTCGGAGCAGCTCCGCCGGGTGCGGCGGCCGACTCCGTCCCGTCGGCTCAGCCGGCTGCACCCGAAGTCGGACGCGCCGGTCGTGCCGCCCCCGGCCGAGGCTCCCCCGGCTCCGGCGGCGGCCGCCACCTCGGCTCCGCTGGGCATCCTGATCGGCGCCTCCCCCAGCTACACCGAGCCGCCGGGCCAGCCCGAGAGCCGGGAGCCGCGGCGAGTCCCGGCCCAGGTTGTCCGGGTCGGCCGCGGTACCAGCCTGGTGGTGCTGCCGAGCTGGCGCACCGCGATCGCCGTCTCGGTCCCGACCGAGCTGCTGGTGCGCGAGACGGGTCTGCGCCCCGAGCAGTTGAGCGGCGCCCGGCTGACCGTACGGATGAACCCGGAGGCGCTGCACGACCGCGAGCTGGACCTCGCCGAGTGGCGCCCGGAGGCGCTCGGGCGGCGCGCCCGGTAGTGGGGCGCGCCGGATGCTCAGCGGGCGTTCGGTACGTACCCGAGGTGGACGGGGGCCTCGCCGGTGGGCCACTGCTCCTGGGCGGTGGCGAGCAGGGCGGGCAGCTGCGGCGGCCAGAGCGGGTCCGCATCCGGGGCCGTCAGCTCGGTGTCGCTCCACCAGCGCCAGCCGAGGATGCGGTCCACCGCATGGGCCTCGCTCAGGTCACCCGTCGGGGCGCGGTGCGGGCCCCGGGTCAGGTAGATGTGCTCGTGCTGGCGCACGCGGGTGCCGTGCCAGGTGAAGTCGTGTTCCCAGGTGCAGAGCAGCACGCCGGGGGCCAGGTCCTGCCAGCCGGTCTCCTCGGCGAGCTCGCGGCGTGCCGCCTCGGCCGGGCTCTCGCCGGGCTCCATGCCGCCGCCCGGGGGCGACCAGTGCACCCCGACCTCGACGTTGTCGGAGCGCAGCAGGAAGACGGAGCCATCGGGGGCGAGCACCACCGTGCGGGCCGCCTGTCGGGGAGTTCGTGTCGAAGAGGATCCCATCCCGGCACCCTCGCAGAGCCCTCCCCGGGTGTCATCCGCTTTCCCGTCACCGTCCGGTGCCATGAGCCGCGGAATTCGGGCCCGGCGGGTGCGGGCGCGCCTTACGCTGTGGCCGCATGACGGTACCTGTGCTCCTCTTCCCCTCCGACCCGCTCGCCCCCAGGCGGCCCGACCCGCACTACGTCTGGGAGGCCCAGCAGGTGCGCGAACTCGGCGGGCAGTACGTGCTGCTCGACCACGACGCGCTGACCGCGGGGGCCGTCGAGGAGGCGGTGCGGCGGGTGCCGCAGGGCACCGGACCGCTCTGGTACCGGGGTTGGATGGTGTCGGTCGGCGAGTACGGCAGGCTCGCGGCGGCCTTGGCCGCGCGCGGGTGCGAGCTGCTGACCTCGCCCTCCTCCTACGCGAGCGCGCACGAGCTGCCCGGGTGGTACCCGGTGTTCGAAGGCGCGACGCCCGAGAGCGCGTGGACGGACGGCGGGGCGCCCGGACCGGTGGAGCTGGCGGCCTTGGCCGGGCGGCTCGGCGGCCGGGGGCCCGCCGTGGTGAAGGACTTCGTGAAGTCGCGCAAGCACGAGTGGCTGGAGGCGTGCTTCGTGCCGGAGCTGGCGGATCTGCACGCGCTGGACCGGGTGGTGGCGCGGTTCGTCGAGCTCCAGGACGACTCGCTGACGGGCGGGGTGGTGCTGCGGCGGTTCGAGGCGTTCGTCCGCGACGCCGAGGGCCGGGCGGTGGAGGCCCGGGTGTGGTGGCTGGACGGGGAGCCGGTGCTGACCGGGCCGCACCCGGACTGCCCCGAGGCCGACCCGGAGCCGGAGCTGGCCGAGGTGCAGCCGCTGGTCCGCTCGCTCGGCTGCCGGTTCGTCACCACCGATCTGGCCCAGCTGGCCGAGGGCGGCTGGCGGGTGGTCGAGGTCGGGGACGGTCAGGTGAGCGACCTGCCGCGCGGGGTGGACGTGCGCGGGCTGCTGGCCTCGCTGATCGCCGCCTGACAGCCGGCTGACGGTGGCTGCGGCGGGCGGGCCTGCCGGAGGGTCATCGCGCGGCCGGGCACGGCGGGCTCCGTGGCGCTGGTCGCGACGGCGGTGAGGGTCGCGACGGCGGCGCGGGTCGCGACGGCGGTGAGGGGCACCGCCACGGCGGCCAGCAGGGCGCCGAGCGCCAGGCCGGTGCCGGGGAAGCCGACGGTGGTGACCAGGGTCGTCCCCGCCAAGGGGCCGCAGGCGACGCCGAGGGCGGAGGCCGCGCCGACCAGGACGGCCCAGCGGCCGCGCTGGTCCAGCTCGGCGGCCAGGCCGAGCAGGCTGGTCAGCACGATGGGGTAGGCGGTGTTCCAGAGCACCTCGCCGACGGCGAACGGCCCCGCGGTGTGTGCGCTGCCCGCCATGGCGACGCAAGCCGCGATGGTCGCCGTGCCGAGGCCGACCGGCAGCGCGCGGCCGAGACGGGAGCCGAACGCGGCGGCGGCCGCGACGCCGAGCAGCCCGCCGCCGAGGGCGCCCGCGAAGACCAGCCCGAGGGCGGCTTCGGTCAGGCCGACCCGGTGCAGGCCGATCTGGCCGCTGACGCCCCAGAGGGCGTTCTGGGCCATCGACCAGAGGGCGATGCCACCCGCGAGGACGCTGCCGCCGAGCCGGTGCGGGAGCCATGGCCGGGCGGCCGGAACCGGACTGCTGCGGGCGACCGTGTCGGGGTGGCGTGGGGCGACGGGAAGCACGGCGGCGCGGCCCCGCTGGTGGGGGACGGCTGAGGTGGGAGCGGGGGCGGGGTTCGGCAGGCGGCGCAGGCTCGGCCAGGTGGCGGCGCCGTAGGCGGCCAGTGCGGCGAAGGGGAGGGTGTGGCCGCCGCCGAGGTGGGGCAGGGCGAGGAAGAGCGACCCCGCACCGGCGGAGGCGGCGAGCAGACCGAAGGCGGAGACGCGGTGCGGCTGAGCGGCCGCGGCCGCCTCCACGCCGGCCACCGCGGCGACCGTGCCGGTGCCGAGACCGCCGAGCAGGCAGCCCAGCACGAGCGGGAGCAGCGCCGTGGCGGCGGCGGCCAGCGCGAACCCGAGCACCAGCAGCACCAGACCGGCGCGCGCCAGCCGCCGCGCGCCGGTCGCGTGGACGCGTGCGGCGAGCAGCAGCCCGGCGGCGGCCGAGGCAAGCAGGAGTCCGCTGCCGACCGCACCGGCCTGAGTGGACGTCACCCCGAGGTCGCCGACCACCCGGGCCACGATCGCGGGGAGCAGGTACGCCGGAAGGTATCCCGCCGAGAAGAGCGCCACCGCCGCGAGGGGGAAGGCGGCTCGGGGCGAGGGCGTGCGCGGGGTGCGGTGCGAGCCGGCCCGCCGGTGCAGGCGGTGGCGCCGGTGCGGCGTGGGCCCCGTCGGCTCGCCGGGCCCTGGCGGCGGCGCCCATGGCGGACCGGGCCGCGGCCCACCGGCGGAGCGGACGGCACGGGCCGCCCGGCCGGCGGGCACGGCGCGGGTACCGGCGAGCGGGGCCGTACGGGCGGCCGGGGCGTGACGGTTCGGCGCACGGCGCGGGCGCCCGGGCGGGGCTGACGCCGGATCGGACGGCACCGGGGCCGTGCGGGGCCCGGCCGGGGTGCCCGTACGGTCGGGCGGGACCGACTCGGCGTCAGCCCGGAAGTCGGTGCCCGCCCGGAAGGCCGTCGCGGCCACCGGCCGGACGGGCAGGGCGGAACGCGGGCGGGCGTCGGCGGGGCCAGGGGTGGAGGGTTGGTGCGCAGTGCTGCGCCCCGTCCCGCGGGCGCGCGGAGACATGGGCAGTGGCCTTTCGACCAGGAGTGGTGGGGGGTGCGCCCGGCCGTCGTCCGGGAGTGCACGCACTGTCTACCAGCCCGCCCGGGCCCCGTGCGGGGTGTTCCGGGCGGGGCTGCGCAGTTGGTTCCCAGCCGATATCGCTCCGTGATCGAACGGCCCTGATCAGCGGCCGGATCGGGCCTCGTGGTCGGCCCCGACGAAGGCGTCCCAGAGCTTGGCGTACGCACCGCCGCGCGCCAGCAACTCCTCGTGCGCGCCGTCCTCCACCACCCGGCCGCGGTCGAGCACGACGATCCGGTCCGCCCGCTGGGCGGTGGTCAGCCGGTGGGCGATCACCAGGGTGGTCCGGCCGCCGCTGAGCTGGTCGGCGGCGTGGTTGACGGCGGCCTCGGTGGCCAGGTCGAGGGCGGCGGTGGCCTCGTCGAGCAGCAGCACGTCGGGGTCGACCAGTTGCGCCCGGGCCAGCGCGATCAGCTGGCGCTGGCCGGCCGAGAGGTTGCGGCCGCGCCCCGCCACCTCGTGCTGGTACCCGCCGGTCAGGCCGGTGATCATCTCGTGCGCGCCGACCGCCTTGGCCGCCGCCACCACCTCGGTCTCGGTGGCACCGGGCCGCCCGTAGGCGATCGCGTCCCGGACCGTCCCCGCGAACAGGTACGCCTCCTGCGGGACGACCCCGAGCCGGTGCCGGTAGCCGGCGAGGTCGTACCGGGTGACGTCGGTGCCGTCCACCCGGACGGTGCCGCCGGTCGCGTCGTAGAACCGGGCGACCAGCTTGACCAGCGTCGACTTGCCCGCGCCGGTCTCGCCGACCAGGGCCACGGTCTGCCCGGCCGGAATGTGCAGGTCGATGCCGGTCAGCACCTCGGGGTTGCCCTCGCCGCCGCCGTTGTAGGCGAAGCTGACGCCCTCGAAGCGCACCTCGCCGCGCAGCTTCTCCACCGCCACCGGCCGCTCGGCGTCCGGCGTGCTGGACGGCGTCCGCATCAGCTCCCGGATCCGGCCGAGGCCGACCGAGGCCTGCTGGTAGCCGTCGAAGATCTGCGAGAGCTGGTTGACCGGGGCGAAGAAGAGGTCGATGTAGAGCAGGTACGCCACCAGGGCGCCGATGGTGAGCGTGCCCGAGCCGACCCGGGAGGCGCCGACGATCAGTACCAGCGCGGCGGCCACGCTGGAGAGGAACTGCACGAAGGGGAAGTACAGCGAGATGTACAGCTGCGCCCGGACCCGGGCGTTGCGGTAGTCGATCCCGGCCGCGACGAAGCGGTCGGTGTTGAGCTCCTGGCGGCGGAAGGCCTGGACGATCCGCATGCCCGCCACGTTCTCCTGCAGGCTCGCGTTCACCGTGCTGATCAGGTCCCGGGAGATCTGGTACTGCGCGGTGGACTTGCGGCGGAACACCAGGGTGGCCACCACCAGCACCGGCAGCACCGCGAAGACCACCAGGGCCAGGCCCGGGTCGATCACCAGCAGGGCGACGAAGATGCCGGCGAAGGTCAGCAGGCTGACCACGGCGGTGACGACACCGGTCTGCAGGAACGAGGAGATGGAGTCCACGTCCGTGGTCATCCGGGTCATGATCCGGCCGGAGAGCTCGCGCTCGTAGTAGTCGAGCCCGAGCCGGTTGAGGTGGGCGAAGATCTTCAGCCGCAGGGTGTACAGCACCCGCTCGCCGGTGCGGCCGCTGACCTTGGTCTCGGCGCTCTGCACCAGCCAGTCGAGCAGCACGATCACCAGCGCGGCCAGCGAGGCGGCCGTGACGCCGGACATCGCGGCCCGGCTGACGCCGTTGTCGATGCCGTGCCGGATCAGCACCGGGATCGCGAGGCCGGCCGCGGCGTCCAGCGCGAGCAGCACCAGGGCCAGGCCGAGCTGGGCCTTGAAGGGGGCGAGCAGGCGCAGCAGGTTGAAGTCCGGGTCGGCGGCCTCGGCGGCGGCGACCGGGATGCCCGGGGTGTCGGTGGCGGGCGGCAGGGCCTCGACCTGGGCCCGCAGTTCGAGGTCGGCCGTGTCGGCGTGCTTCTTCCGTGGCGCCGGGGCGGGTACGGCCTCGGCCTCGGGGGCGGGCCCGTCCAGGCCGCCGTCCGGGTCGGTGATCAGCGCGCGGTACTGCGGGCAGCGGGCCTCGAGCTCCTCGTGGGTGCCGAGGTCGACCAGCCGGCCGCGGTCGAGCACGGCTATTCGGTCGGCGAGCTGGAGGGTGGACTGCCGGTGGGCGATCAGCAGCGTGGTGCGGCCGGCCATCACCCCGCGCAGCGCCTCGTGGATCTCGGACTCCACCCGGGGGTCGACGGCTGACGTCGCGTCGTCGAGCAGCAGCAGCTGCGGGTCGCTGAGGATCGCCCGGGCCAGTGCGATGCGCTGGCGCTGGCCGCCGGAGAGGGTCAGACCCTGCTCACCGACCTTGGTGTCGTACCCGTCCGGGAGCCGCCGGATGAAGCCGTCCGCCTGGGCGGCGCGGGCGGCGGCGCGGATCTGATCCTCGGTCGCGTCGGCGCGGCCGTACGCGATGTTGGCGCTCACCGAGTCGGAGAACAGGAAGCTGTCCTCGGGCACGATGCCGATCGCGCCGCGCAGTGAGTCGAGGGTCAGGTCGCGCAGGTCGTGGCCGTGCAGCCGGACGGCGCCGGCGGTCGGGTCGTAGAACCTGGGGAGGAGCTGGGCGACGGTGGACTTGCCCGAGCCCGAGCCGCCGACCAGGGCGAGGGTCTCGCCCTGGGCCAGCCGCAGGGAGAGCCGGCCGAGGACCAGGGGGCCGTCCTCGCCGTAGCGGAAGTCGACCTGGTCGAGCTCGAGGGCCGGAACGCCCTCGGCGGGCGGGCCGGCGGGCAGGTCGACGGCGCCCGGCCGCTCCCGCACCAGCGGGCGCTCGTCCACCAGCTGGAGCACCCGCTCCACGCCGGCCCGGGCCTGCTGGCCGACGGTGATCAGCATGGTGAGCATCCGCACCGGGCCGACCATCTGGGCGACGTACGTGGAGAAGGCCACGAACGTGCCGAGCGAGATCTGGCCGCGCACGGCCAGCCAGCCGCCGAGGGCCAGCACCGCCACCTGGCCGAGCGGCGGGATGGCCTGCATGGCCGGGTTGTAGCGGCTGTTCAGGCGGATGGTGCGCAGCCGGGCGGCGTACAGCGCGTGGGAGACACGTTCCAGCTTGGCCCGCTCCTGCGCCTCCTGGCCGAAGCCCTTGACCACCCGGACGCCGCCGACGGCCTCGTCCACCACGCCCGCGACGGCGGCCGCCTCCTGCTGGGCGGCCCAGGTCGCCGGGAAGAGCCGCTTGCGGCTGAGCGTCACGAACAGCCAGAGCGCCGGGCCCATGACCACGGCGACCAGGGTCAGCACCGGGGAGAGCCAGAGCATCACCAGCAGCGACATGCCGAACATCAGGAAGTTGCCGGTCATCATCGGCAGCATCGAGAGCAGGCCGTTGACCAGCTGCAGATCGGAGGTGGCCCGGCCGACCACCTGGCCGGTGTCGAGTCCGTCCTGCCGGGCGCCGTCGAGCCGGGTGAGCGAGCGGAAAAGGTCGGCGCGCATGTCGTGCTGGACGTCCAGGGCGAGCTGGCCGCCGTAGTAGCGGCGGAGCTGGACACAGAGGAAGACCAGGGCGGCGGCGAGCAGCAGGGCGACGGCCCACGGGGTGAGCGGGCGGGAGTGCTCGGTGATGACGTCATCGATGATCACCCGGGTGATCAGCGGGACGACGGAGGTGATCGCCATGCCGAGCAGCGAGGCGCCGAAGGAGATCAGCACGTTGCGGCGGTAGCGCCAGCAGTAGCCGCTCAGGCGGCGCAGCCAGCCGGCCTGCTCGGCCGGCCCCGTCCGCGTGGCGGGGGCGGCGGGTGGCGACGGCCGGGGCTCCTGAGTGCGGTCGGAGACGCTGTCGGGGGCTCCTGAGGCAAGCTCGACCGTGGATCTTTGAGTCTCAGACATATTTAGCGACACTAACAGTCCCCTCAGGGGTCGTCCACGGAGTTCCCGACACGCAGAACACTCGAACGCTGCGGCGAGCTGGGAACTTCCCAGCGCCCCAGACTCCCCCGCGCCGACAGCCTGGCACACCTGCCCGCCGGTCCGGGCGGCTCGGCCCTTGGTCCTACACCCCCCGAGTACGGGCGCCTCAGGCCGTATGCTCGCCTCGAGGCGCCCGCTCACCTCAGGCCGCGCGCTCGGCGCGGGCCGCCGCCTCGGCCGCGGCGGAGAAGGCGCCCTGGGCCAGGTCGTGCAGCAGGGCCGCCATCGCATCGCGGGGCAGGCCGCGCTCACTGTCGCCGGACTTGCGGCCGGCGCTGTGCGGGGTCGAGTTCAGCAGGCCGAACACGGCGTGCACGGCGGAGCGGGCGAGTGGGGCCGCCTCGGGGGTGGCCAGCGGCGGGAAGGCCTCGCGGACCACGTCGACCCACAGCTCCACGTAGCCGCGCTGGAGGCGGCGCACCCGGCGGCGGTCCTCCTCCTTCAGATGGAGCAGTTCGCGGTCGTGCAAGGTGATCAGGTCACGGTCGTCGATGGCGAAGTCGACATGGCCGCCGATCAGGGCGTCAAGCGCCCCGCTGGCGCTGCCGGCCTCACCGACCCGGCGGCGCCCCTCCTCCAGGAGCCGCTCGCTGATGCCGACCAGGAGATCGGCGAGCATCGCGTCCTTGCCGGAGAAGTGCCGGTAGAGACCTGGGCCGCTGATGCCGACCGCCTTGCCGATCTCGTCCACCCCGACGCCCAGGAAACCCCGTGCGGCGAACAGCCGGGCGGCCTCCCGGCGGATCTGGTCTCGGCGGGAGGGCGCGGGAGCGGGCTGGTTCGACATGACATCCATCGTAGACACCTGGGTTATCGGGCGTTAACCTGGCAGCACGAGTTAACGCTCACTAACGTGTCTGGCAGCACTCGCTCACACGAGTCACCGCTCACCAAGCCGGGTCGGCGAGTCCATCCGTCCACCGGTCCGGCTGCTCCGAGGGCAAGGGAGCTCTTGGGATGGTCCCCACCTATTCCGGACCGATCGTCGACCCGGCCGCCGGTCCGCACCAGCAGCCGATCGACGCCACCGCCGCACCCGCGCCCCGGCTGGAGAGCGGGGTCGACCCGTCCTCGGCGGCGTACGCGGCCAACACCGCGGCCCACCAGGCGCTGGTCGCCGAACTCCGGCAGAAGCTCACCGCCGCCGCCGAAGGTGGTGGCGCCAAGGCCCGGGCCCGGCACACCTCACGCGGCAAGCTGCTGCCGCGCGAGCGGGTGGACACCCTGCTCGACCCCGGCTCCCCCTTCCTGGAGCTCGCCCCGCTGGCCGCCGACGGCCTCTACGACGGCGCCGCCCCCGCGGCCGGCGTGATCGCGGGGATCGGGCGGGTCGCCGGGCGCGAGGTGGTGGTGGTCGCCAACGACGCCACCGTCAAGGGCGGCACCTACTACCCGATGACGGTCAAGAAGCACCTGCGGGCCCAGGAAGTCGCGCTGGAGAACCGTCTCCCCTGCCTCTACCTGGTCGACTCCGGCGGTGCCTTCCTGCCCATGCAGGACGAGGTCTTCCCCGACCGCGACCACTTCGGCCGGATCTTCTACAACCAGGCCCGGCTCTCCGCCGCCGGGATCCCGCAGCTGGCGGCCGTGCTCGGCTCCTGCACGGCGGGCGGCGCGTACGTGCCCGCGATGAGCGACCAGGCCGTGATCGTCCGCAACCAGGGCACCATCTTCCTGGGCGGGCCGCCGCTGGTGAAGGCGGCCACGGGTGAGGTGGTCACCGCCGAGGAGCTGGGGGGCGGCGACCTGCACTCCCGGACCTCCGGCGTGACCGACCACCTGGCCGAGGACGACGCGCACGCGCTCTCCATCCTGCGCAACATCGTGGCCGGGCTCGGGCCGCGAGCGGCCACCCCCTGGCCGCTCACCCCCGCCGAGCCGCCGGCCGTCGACCCGGCCGGGCTGTACGGCGCGGTACCGGTGGACCCGCGCACCCCGTACGACGTCCGCGAGGTGATCGCCCGGATCGTGGACGGCAGCCGCTTCGCCGAGTTCAAGGCCGAGTACGGCGCCACGCTGGTCACCGGCTTCGCGAAGATCCACGGCCACCCGGTGGGGATCGTCGCCAACAACGGCGTGCTGTTCGCCGAGTCCGCCATGAAGGGCGCGCACTTCATCGAGCTGTGCGACCAGCGCGGCATCCCGCTGCTCTTCCTGCAGAACATCACCGGCTTCATGGTCGGCCGCCAGTACGAGGCCGGCGGCATCGCCAAGCACGGCGCCAAGATGGTCACCGCCGTCGCCTGCACCCGGGTGCCGAAGCTGACCGTGGTGATCGGCGGCTCGTACGGCGCAGGCAACTACTCGATGTGCGGCCGGGCCTACTCGCCCCGCTTCCTGTGGATGTGGCCCGGGGCGAAGATCTCGGTGATGGGCGGCGAGCAGGCCGCCTCCGTCCTCGCGACCGTCCGGCGGGACCAGCTGGAGAAGCAGGGCGAGGAGTGGGCCACCGAGGCCGAGGAGGAGTTCAAGCGGCCCGTCCGGGAGCAGTACGAGCGGCAGGGCAACGCGTACTACTCCACCGCCCGGCTCTGGGACGACGGCGTCATCGACCCGATGGACACCCGGGCCGTGCTCGGCCTGGCGCTCAGCAGCTGCGCGAACGCCCCGCTGGCCGAGCCCCGACCGTACGGCGTCTTCCGGATGTGACCGGGGGCGGCAGGGCACTCCCTCCTGCCGCTCCGCCGGCTCCCGGCCCGCTCCCCGCCTCGCCTTCCCTCGCTCTCACCCCGGCCCCGGCACCCCCGGCCCCGGCCCTCGCTCTGGAGGAACGCCTCCCATGTTCGACACTGTTCTGGTAGCCAACCGAGGCGAGATCGCGGTACGGGTGATCCGGACCCTGCGCCAGCTGGGCGTCCGCTCGGTCGCCGTCTTCAGCGACGCCGACGCCGACGCGCCGCACGTGCGCGAGGCCGATGTCGCCGTCCGGCTCGGCCCGGCCGGGCGCAGCGACAGCACGGCGGCCGAGACCTACCTGCGCACCGAGCAGATCCTCGACGCCGCCCGCCGGACCGGCGCCCAGGCGATCCACCCCGGCTACGGCTTCCTCGCGGAGAACGCGGCCTTCGCCCGGGCCTGCACCGAGGCCGGGCTGGTCTTCATCGGCCCGCCGCCGGCCGCGGTCGAGCTGATGGGCGACAAGATCAACGCCAAGGAGGCCGTCCGGACCGCGGGCGTGCCGGTGGTGCCGGGCAGCCAGGGCGGCTCGCCGACCGACGAGGAACTCGTCGTCGCAGCGGCCGAGATCGGCTACCCCGTGCTGCTGAAGCCCTCGGCCGGTGGCGGCGGCAAGGGCATGCGCTTGGTCCGCGACCCGGCCGACCTCCCGGCGGAGATCGCGGGCGCCCGGCGCGTCGCCCGAACCGCCTTCGGCGACGACACGCTGCTGCTCGAGCGCTGGGTGGACCAGCCGCGGCACATCGAGGTGCAGGTCCTGGCCGACACCCACGGCCGGACCATCCACCTCGGCGAGCGCGAGTGCAGTCTGCAGCGCCGCCACCAGAAGCTGATCGAAGAGGCTCCCTCCGTCCTGCTGAATGCCGACACCCGTGCCGCCATGGGCGCGGCGGCCGTCCGCGCCGCCGAGGCGTGCGGTTACACCGGGGCGGGCACGGTGGAGTTCATCGTGCCGGGCATCGACCCCTCGGCACCGGCCCCCGAGGGTGTCCTGGACTTCTTCTTCATGGAGATGAACACCCGGCTCCAGGTCGAACACCCGGTCACCGAGCTGGCCATCGCCGTCGGCGCCGACACCCCGAGCCCGCAGCGGCTCGACCTGGTCGAGTGGCAGCTGCGGGTGGCGGCCGGCGAGCCGCTCCCGTTCGAACAGTCGGACATCTCCTTCCTGGGCCACGCCATCGAGGCCCGGATCTGCGCCGAGGACCCCGACCGTGAGTTCCTGCCCACCGGCGGGCGCATCCTGGCGATGGACGAACCGCACGGCCCCGGCATCCGCGTCGACTCCGGCGTCACCGTCGGCAGCGAGATCGGCAGCCTGTACGACCCCATGGTGGCGAAGGTGATCGCGTACGGGCCCGACCGCCCGACCGCGCTCCGCCGCCTGCGGGCCGCGCTCGCCGAGACCCGCGTGCTCGGGGTGACCACCAACGCCGGCTTCCTCCGGCGGCTGCTGGCCCACCCGGACGTCGCCGCCGGCCGGCTCGACACCGGCCTGGTCGAGCGGACCGTCGAGCAGCACCCGGAGCTGCTGGCCTCACCGGCCGCGCCTGCCGCCGGCGGTACTGCGGACTCTGCTCCTTCCGTGGTGGTGCCGGGCATCGACCTGCTCTACTACGCCGCCGCGCTGACCCGGCAGCTGGCGCTGGCCCCGGCCGCCCCGGCCGCCGGCTGGACCAGCCCGTTCTCCGTACCGTCCGGTTGGCGGCTGGGCGGCGATCCGGCCTGGACCCACCACCGCCTGCGCCTCCCGGGCCACGACCCGGTCACCGTCTCCGTCCGCCCCACGCGCACTGACAACACGTCAGAAGGCTTCGATATTCCCGCCGGCGCCACCTCCGAGCTGCAGGTCCGACTCGGCGACGGACCGGTGCGGACCGCCCGGGCCGCCCAGAGCCCCGGCCGGCTGCACCTCACCGTCGACGGTGTGCAGACGACGTTCGCACACACCACCGACAGCGGCCCGACCCCAGGCTCGACCACCGGCCCGGTGACCTGGCTCGGGCTGGACGGCGACGCCTGGGCCGTGCACCCCCACGACCCGGTCGCCGACCGGGCCTCGGACGGCGCCGCGCACCACGGCGCCCTGACCGCGCCGATGCCGGGCACCGTCACCGTGATGAAGGCCGCCCTCGGCGAGCAGGTCCGGCGCGGGCAGGCGCTGCTCGTGCTGGAGGCGATGAAGATGGAGCACGTGATCACCGCGCCGCACGACGGCACCGTCACCGAGCTGCGGGCCACTGCCGGGGGCACCGTGGCGATGGAGGAGGTGCTCGCCGTCGTCACTCCGGCGGAGGAGCTCGCGGGGGCGCCCGCCGAGGGCGCGGGCAACGCCGACGCGACTCAGGCGGTGGCGTTGTGACGAACCATCAGGACGCCCGCCCGGCAGACCGCCCGGAGACCCCGCAGGAGACCACCGTGGAGACCACTGCCGTGACCACCGAGGACCGCGACACCCTCGACCTCGGGCTGCCCATGCCGGTGCGCGCCGAGGGCCTGCCGGCCCGGGTACGCATCCACGAGGTCGGCCCGCGCGACGGCCTGCAGAACGAGAGTTCGCTCGTCCCGGTCGAGGTGAAGGCCGAGTTCATCACCCGGTTGGCCGCAGCCGGGCTCGGCACCGTCGAGGCGACCAGCTTCGTGCACCCGAAGTGGGTGCCGCAGCTGGCCGACGCCGAGCAGCTGATGCCCCGGCTCGACGGTCTGACCGAGGCCCACCCGGGCCTGCGGCTGCCCGTGCTGGTGCCCAACGAGCGCGGCCTCGACCGGGCGCTGGAGCTCGGCGTCACCGACATCGCCGTGTTCGCGAGCGCGACCGAGACCTTCGCCCGGCGCAACCTCAACCGCTCGGCGGGCGAGGCGCTGGAGATGTTCCGGCCGGTCGTGCAGCGGGCCGGGCAGGCCGGGGTGCCGACCCGCGGCTACCTGTCGATGTGCTTCGGCGACCCGTGGGAGGGCCCGGTCCCGGCCGCCCAGGTGGTGGACTTCGGCGTCCGGCTCCTCGAGCTCGGCTGCACCGAGCTGAGTCTCGGCGACACCATCGGCGTCGCCACCGCCGGGCAGGTCACCGAGCTGCTGGCCGCCTTCGACCGGGCCGGCGTGCCGGTCGGGCGGATCGCCGTGCACTTCCACGACACCTACGGCCAGGCCCTGGCCAACACCCTCGCCGCACTGCGCTGCGGCGTCACCACGGTGGACGCCTCGGCCGGCGGCCTGGGCGGCTGCCCGTACGCCAAGAGCGCCACCGGCAACCTGGCCACCGAGGACCTGGTCTGGATGCTGCACGGCCTCGGCATCGAGACCGGCGTCGACCTCCGGGCCCTGGTGGCCACCAGCGGCTGGATGGCCGGGCGGCTCGGCCGCCCCAGCCCCTCCCGGGCCGTCCAGGCACTGCTCGGCGGCACGGCCGGCTGACCGGCCGCCCCACTCGCCCTCCCCCACCCTCCGGCGCTCCCTGCGCCACCTTCCCGTTGCGGCGCCGCCGTTCGGGCCCCGACCGAGGAGAGTCACATGCTCGACCACCGCTTGGACCACGAGTACGAGGAACTGCGGCGTACCGTCGAGGAGTTCGCCCAGGACTTCGTCGCGCCGAAGATCGGCGACCTCTACGAGCGGGAGGAGTTCCCGTACGAGATCGTCCGCGAGATGGGGCGGATGGGGCTCTTCGGGCTGCCCTTCCCGGAGGAGTACGGCGGCATGGGCGGCGACTACTTCGCGCTCTGCCTCGTGCTGGAGGAGCTGGCCCGGGTCGACTCCTCGGTGGCGATCACCCTGGAGGCGGCCGTCTCGCTGGGCGCGATGCCGATCTACCGCTTCGGCACCGAGGAGCAGAAGCGGGAGTGGCTGCCGAAGCTGACCTCCGGCGAGATGCTGGGCGGCTTCGGCCTGACCGAGCCCGAGGGCGGCTCGGACGCGGGCGCGACCCGCACCACGGCCCGCTACGACGCGGAGACCGACGAGTGGGTCATCAACGGCACCAAGTGCTTCATCACCAATTCGGGCACGGACATCACCGGCCTGGTCACCGTGACGGCGCTCACCGAACCGATCGCCCGTTCGAGTGAAGACGGTGGAAATGTCTCGCCAACCCGCGAGATCTCCTCCATCATCGTGCCCACCGGAACCCCGGGGTTCCAGGTCTCGAAGAAGTACTCCAAGGTCGGGTGGAACTCATCCGACACCCGTGAACTGTCCTTCACCGATTGCCGTGTCCCGGCCGCCAACCTCCTCGGGGAGCGGGGCCGCGGGTACGCCCAGTTCCTGCGCATCCTCGACGAGGGGCGCATCGCCATCGCCGCCCTGGCCACCGGCCTGTCCCAGGGCTGCGTCGACCAGTCCGTCCAGTACGCCAACACCCGCCGGGCCTTCGGCAAGGCCATCGGCGCCAACCAGGTCATCCAGTTCAAGCTCGCCGACATGGAGACGCGCGCACACATCTCCCGCATCGCCTGGCGGGACGCCGCCTCCCGGCTGCTGCACTCCGAGCCGTTCAAGAAGGAGGCTGCCATCGCGAAGCTCTACTCGTCCGAAGCAGCCGTCGACAATGCCCGTGAGGCCACCCAGATCCACGGCGGCTACGGCTTCATGAACGAATTCCCGGTCGCCCGCATGTGGCGTGACTGCAAGATCCTGGAGATCGGCGAGGGCACCTCCGAGGTTCAGCGCATGCTGATCGCCCGCGAGCTGGGCATCAAGGCCTGACGCTCGAACTCCGGCCGTTGGGTGGGGATTCTCCCCAGGATTCCGAGAATTCCCACCCCGGCCGTCCGAGGGCGGTCGATCCGCCCTCGACCACGGGGTTCCCTCACTTACGGTTCCCTCACCTACAGGGCGGCCTCGGCTACGGGATGACGATGACCGGTCGGTTCGCGCGGCGGGCCAGCCGGCTGGAGACCGAACCGAAGAGCTTGCCGAGGATGCCGTGCGTGCTGCCCACCACGATGGCGTCGGCGGCGTACTCCCGGCCGACCTCCTCGATCTCGTGGCAGATGTCCCCGCCGCGCTCGACCAGGATCCAGGGCACGCCCGAGAGGTAGTCGGCGCAGGCCAGTTCCAGGCCGAGGATCTCCGTCCGGTGGTCCGGCAGGTCCACGAAGACCGGGGGCTCGCACCCGGCCCAGACCGTCGTGGGCAGCCTGTTCGCCACGTGGACGATGACCAGACCGCACTGGGACCGCCGCGCCATCCCCACCGCGTACGCCAGGGCGCGCTCGCTCGACAGCGAGCCGTCGAACCCGACCACCACTCCGTGCTGGAAGACCGGATCACAGGCCCGGGCCGCCTGGCCCTCGAGCACCGGATCACCGGCCCCGCGCTGCCGGTCGGCGCCACCGCCCTGACCACCACCGCCCTGACCGACGCCGCCGGACCTGCCGACCGCCGACCCCGTACCGTCCGTCACCGCACCCTCCGTGCGCTCTTCCCCTGCTCCGCCCCTGCGTTGGCGTGGCCGGGGCCAGCCGCGACGCACCACGTCCCGGACGAACGCGGCTGTGTGCCGCCGATCGCGCGGGACGACGGGGGAAGACTCCTCGACCGACCTGGCAGCGTCCGCTCCGGCCGACCTGGGGTGCTCAAAACCAGCCATGGCTCAAAGCTCTTCGAGTGAGATGGGCCGACAGGAAAGGACAGTGCTGCCCAGGCAACAGGTCTACCCACGGCTCCGAGCCGGTCTCCGCCGAGCACCACCGAATGTGACCTGTTCCTTTCAGAGTACGACGGGGGCAGGGCCCAGCCCAGCAGTAGAGCCCCAAAACGGCCACGATCCCCCTGACGGAGGATGCGCGCACCGCCTGCTTCACGCCCCGTCGCGGGCCGCGCGCGCTCGCCCGTCCGAGGAGTTCCCTGGAGCTTGACCGAGGAGGCCAATTCGCGCAACAGGGCAGACACACAACGTGATCCGACTGTCATCCACCAGCCACCACCTGCGACCACCGGCGAAACCCCCGACCGGCCCGCACCACCCGTGACGCTCCGCTTTCGGCCACTTACGGAAGTTCGGGCCGTCCGCTGGCAAATGCCTCCTGCATAGGCTCACCCGCTGGCACCATGCAGCCCATGCCGTTGCTGCTGCTCGACCTCGACAACACCCTCATTCCCCGGGACGCCGCATACCTCGACTGGGCCCGTGACTTCCTGGCCGACCACCAGCTGCCCGCCGCCGAGTTGAGCTGGTTCGCCACCATCGACGGCGGCGGCTACGTGCCGCGCGACACCGTGCTCGGTGCCGCGAAGCGCCGCTACGGCCTCGACCACTCCCTCGACTTCCTGCTCGCCCACTACCGACGGGGCATCAACTCGCACATCCGGTGCCCCGCCTCGCACACGGCCGCGCTGCGGGCCGCCCGAGCCGCCGGGTGGACCATCGGCATCGTCAGCAACGGCGGCACCCGGCCGCAGTTGGAGAAGATCCGCCGCACCGGGCTGGTGCCGCTGGTCGACGGCTGGGTGATCTCCGAGGAGGCCCGCTGCCTCAAGCCGGACCCGCTGATCTTCGAGATCGCCGCCCGGCGCTGCGGCTTCCCCCTGACCCGGGACTGGACTTCGCACACCTGGATGGTGGGAGACCACGCCCCGGCCGACATCGCGGGCGCGGAGGTGGCGGGCCTGCGCAGCGTCTGGCTGCACCACGGCCGCCCGTGGGCCGAGCCCGGCTACCGGCCCACGCTCAGCGCCGCCGGGCTCCCCGAGGCCGTCGGGCTGATCCTGGCCGCCCGGAACGCCCCTGGGCCGCAGAGCCGCCCGCGCCCCCAGGGGCGACCTCGGACGGCCGCCGGTGCGGGCCTGGGGGCCGTCACGGCCCTGCGGGCCGTCGCGCCGTGACCGCCACACTGAGCTGCCACTGGAAGCTGCCATCGGGAGCCCGCCCGGAGCTGCCACCGGGAGCGCGTCCGGAGCCGCCGCCGGACACCGTCCGGGGCCGCCGCCGGGAGCCCTCGGCAAGTCGGTACCCCCGATGGCCTGTTCGAGTCGGCCCGACGAGCCCCGGTGAGGGCCGGCCGGCCACTGTCACCGGGCCCGCCGAGGCCGCTTCCGGCGCTCTGGCACAGCGCCCAGGGGGCTCACGGCGGCGCACTGCGCTACCTCGCGCGCCCTTTCGTGAACCGCTCATTTTCAGTCAATCTAGCTTCGGACAGACCGCGTTGGGGAAAGCTGCAGCCCAGGCACCTCGGCGGGGCGGGGTGCCGCGGACCGGCGTCCGGTGGGTCGTGCAACAACAAGCCACCGATCCCCAGGCCCCCTTCCCAGAGGGGTCGACGGGTGCCACGCTTCGTGATCGAATGCATCACGCCAAATTGCCATGTCGACATAGCGTCGGATGGTGAACTTGTCACAACGGGAACGGTCCACCCGATAGATTCGATCTTGGCGAGCAGTGCGGCACCACCACACCACACCACCGAGGGGGCTGGAGCGCCTTGAGCAGGGTGAGCAGGAGCGACACGGGTCCTGACGGAGGCCAGTCACCGACCGGCCCCGTGAGCCAGGCCCCACGAAGCGCCGTGCCCGTGCCGCGAGTCGAGAACGCTTCGACCCACAGACTGAACTCGCCGACCGGCCACCCGACTTCCGCCCCGTACGGTGGCGCTGCCCCCAGCTCCGCGCAGGCGCCCGCCCACCACGCCTCGGCCCATGCGGCGGCCCACGCGCAGCCGCACCAGCAGACCCACCAGCCGTCGCACCAGTACCCGGCCGCCCCGGCCCACTCCCACCCCGGCAGCCCGTACGCCTCGGCGCAGTACACGGGCGCCCAGCACCCGGTCGGGCTGGCCGCGCTGTCCGGCTCCCTCGGGCCGGGTGGCTCCGCCGGCCTGGCAACCACCGGCCCGCTGGGCGGTGCTGGCGGCTCCGGGGCCACCGGGTCAAGCGTGCTGACGGCCCCTCGGAAACTCTCGGGGCGTCGGCGCCGGGAGACCGTGGCCGTTCTGATCTTCGGCGGGGCACCGATCTTCGAGAGCTCGATCCCGCTCTCCGTCTTCGGGGTGGACCGCCAGGACGCCGGCGTGCCCCGCTACCGGCTGCTGGTGTGCGCCGGTGAGGACGGCCCGCTGGCCACCACCGGCGGGCTGACCCTCAGCGCCCCCTACGGCCTGGAGGCGCTGGCCCGCGCCGGGACGATCGTGGTGCCCGCCTGGCGCTCGATCTCCCAGCCCCCGCCGGTCGAGGCGATCGCCGCACTGCGCAAGGCCCACCACGAGGGGGCCCGGATCATCGGCCTCTGCACGGGTGCCTTCGTGCTGGCCGCCGCCGGCCTGCTCGACGGCCGCCCCGCGACCACCCACTGGATGTACGCGCCGACGCTCGCCAAGCGCTACCCGCGGGTCCACGTCGACCCGCGCGAACTCTTCGTGGACGACGGCGACGTGCTGACCTCCGCCGGTACGGCGGCCGGCATCGACCTCTGCCTGCACGTGGTGCGCAGCGACCACGGCGCCGAGGCGGCCAACGCGCTCGCCCGCCGACTGGTGGTGCCCAGCCGCCGCGGTGGCGGTGGACAGGCCCAGTACATCGATCAGTCTTTACCGGAAGAGATCGGCAACGACCCGCTCGCCGAGGTCGTGACCTGGGCGCTGGAGAACCTCAACCAGCAGTTCGACGTCGAGGTGCTGGCGGCCCGCGCGTACATGAGCCGTCGGACCTTCGACCGTCGGTTCCGGACCCTCACCGGCAGCGCGCCGTTGCAGTGGCTGATCACCCAGCGGGTGCTCCAGGCGCAGCGGCTGCTGGAGACTTCGGAGCTGTCGGTCGACGACGTGGCCCGGCGCTGCGGCTTCCGTTCGCCGGTCGCGCTGCGCGGTCACTTCCGCCGCCAGCTCGGGGTCTCTCCCGCCACGTACCGGACCAGCTACCGGGCACGGCGGCCGCTGCCGGGTGCCACCACGTCCGTGCACACCGCGGGCAGCGGCGCCCCGGGGGCCGGTCCGTCGATGGCGGGCACGGTCGTCGGCGGTGCCGGCCCGACCGTGGGCGCTCCGCTCACCGGTGGGTCGATGCCCGCTGCGGCGGGAGCACCGGGCACGGCTGCGGCCGCGGGGTCGGCGGGTTCGACCGTCGTGGGCACGGGCGGTCCGGTGGGAGCCGGTGGCGCGGCCGGGCAGGTGCGGGGCCGAGCCATGGTGCCGCCGCAGCCCGGTCCGGGCGTCCGGCGTCCCGGTCGGCCCGCCGAGCCGGCGGACCGACCGCTGTCCGGGCACCAACCGGCGGCGCACCAGCCTGCGGCGCACCAGTCCGGGCCGCACCAGCCGGTCGGCCATCACGCGATCGGGCAGCACGGCGTCGGCCACCCGGTCGGCGGCGGGCCGGGGGCCGGGCGTCCGGGCCTCGGGCGCCCCGGTGTCGGACGGACACCCGAACAGGTGCCCGTGACGCCGGAGCTCACCGAGCGCCAGGCCGTGGAGCACGCCGTGGCGGAGGAGGAGGGCCACGGCCAGCCCACCGCCCGGGGTCTCGGCCAGGGGCACCGTCCGGACGGAGCCGTCCCGGACGGTCCGGTCCTGGCGGAGGCCGGGTCGCAGGCGACCGCCGCCGAACCGTCGGAGCGGCCCGCCGAGGGCGGCCGGGAGCTGTCCGGGACGCGGGATCGCGCCGTAGGGTGAGTGGCGTGAACGACCGTTTGGTATGGATCGACTGTGAAATGACGGGGCTCGACCTCGACCAGGACGCCCTGGTCGAGGTCGCGGCGCTCGTGACCGACTCCGAGCTCAACATCCTCGGCGAGGGTGTCGACGTGATCATCCGGCCACCGGCCGAGGCCCTGGAGCAGATGCCGGAGTTCGTCCGCGCCATGCACACCTCCTCCGGGCTGCTGGCCGAGCTGGACGGCGGGGTCACGCTGGCCGAGGCGGAGGCCAAGGTGCTGGCCTACATCCGCGAGCACGTGCCCGAGGCCGGGAAGACGCCGCTGTGCGGGAACTCGGTGGCCACCGACCGCGGCTTCCTCTCCCGGGACATGCCGGCCCTGGAGAGCCACCTGCACTACCGGATCGTGGACGTCTCCTCGATCAAGGAGCTGGCCCGCCGGTGGTTCCCGCGCGCCTACTACAACAGCCCGCAGAAGGGCGGTAACCACCGCGCTCTCGCGGACATCCGCGAGAGCATCGCCGAGCTGCGCTACTACCGCGAGGCCGTCTTCGTCGCGCCGCCCGGCCCGGACGGCGACGCCGCCAAGGAGATCGCGGCCAAGTACCAGCTGCCCACGCCCTGACCTGGCATGGGTAGTTCCGGCCCCCGGAGTCCCCCCGCTCGAAACCCTGGCGCGAGCACCCTCTCCGATCCTGTAGAGTTCTTCTTGTCGGAGCGGGAACGCCCCGAAAGATGGTGGGTGTAGCTCAGTTGGTAGAGCACCTGGTTGTGGTCCAGGTGGCCGCGGGTTCGAGTCCCGTCACTCACCCCAACAGCCTTGAGGGGCCGGTCTCTTGGAGACCGGCCCCTCAAGGCGTTTCCGGCTCCCGCCGCTCCGCCCGGCAGGCGGCCCGTCACCCTCCTTGTGTCGTAGGTCACTCGACCCCGCGGGCCCCCGCAGCCCGGCACCTCTCCCCCGTCGCACGGACGAATCGGCGGCACCCTCTTCCCATTTAGCTACCGGCTAGTAACATCGTCCGCATGACCACACCTTCGATCGGCCAGCTGCTCGACTCCACCGTGCCCATGGCCCACACTCTCAAGCTCGAGTACCTGGAGACCAGTGCCGAGCGCGCGGTCCTCCAGCTGCCGGACCAGGCGGAGTTCCACAACCACGTGGGTGGCCCGCACGCCGGTGCGATGTTCACCCTGGCCGAGTCGGCCAGCGGCTGCGTCGTGCTGGCCGCCTTCGGCGACCAGCTCGGGCGGGCCGTGCCGCTCGTGGTGAACGCCCAGGTCGAGTACAAGAAGCTCGCGATGGGCGTCGTGACCGCCACCGCCACGATCGGCCGCCCGGTGGACGAGGTCGTCGCGGAGCTGGACAAGGGCGAGCGCCCGGAGATCCCGGTCACCGTCGAGATCACCCGCGCCGACGGCGCCGTCACCGGCGTCATGACGATCCTCTGGACGCTGCGCCCCAACGCCTGACCCGCCCCGCTGCCCGATCCGGCCCAACGCCTGACCCGCCCCGCTGCCCGATCCGGCCCGCGGCCCGACCCGCCACGCTGCCTGATCCGCCCCAACGCCTGATCCGCGCCGCGGCCCGACCCGCTCGTGCCCCCACGCCCGAGCTGAGGCACGGCGAGGCCCGCACGCCTCCCCGTGACCGTCCGGCCGCCGATCGCCGGTATTCGGCCGAAAAGCGCTCTCCGGCGGCCGGGGCGGGCTGCCGAGCAGAGAGCCGGCGCGGTCGGCCGGGCCCGGGGCTTCCGGCCGCTGAGAGGCCACCGGGCCGGGTGACGCTCCGTCACCCGGCCTCACTCCTGAGCGTGACCTTCTCCCCCCGCCGCTCGTTCTCCCCTCACGTGCGAGCCAATCACGCGACTCAGCCCGAAGCCTCCGCCGCCCCGCGCGTCGGCCGCCAGGGCGGCCGGTTGCCCCGCCCCCGTGCGCTGGCGGCCGGTGGGGCGGTGCTCGCCCAGGTGTGGGGGCTCGGCCTCGGGCTGACCTCCGCGTACGCCGCGTCCGGCGAGCCGGGTGCGGGCCCGGTCGGCCGGTCCGACACCCCCGCGCTGCTCGACCAGCTGTCCTCGACCGCCGTCCCGCTCGTGGAGCACCCGGCCGCGCCGGTGGGGCAGGTGCTCCAGGAGCGGATCAGGTCCGGCGGGCTCCCGCTGCCCGGACAGGCCACCACCGTGCCGGACGCTTTCGCGATCGCGGCCGTGCTGCTGCCCTCCGTACCGCCGCAACCACGCGGCGACGACGCCCAGCGCGCCTCCCGCTCGCTCCCGGTGGGCGGTGACACCCGGCGGCCCGGCGGCCAGGCCGCTACCGGCCCGCAGCCCGCGGGCGGGTCGGCCGCCATGGCCGGGGCCACCACGCCGAACCGTTCCCGCGCCGACGCCGAACCCGCCGTGGACAGCCCCGGCGCCGCCGTCCCGGCGCAGTTCCCGGGCGGCCAGGGCCCGGAGCAGCAGGACCTCGGGCTGACCGCCGCCGCCCCGGTGTCGGGGGGCGACGAATACACCGCCGTCCTGGTCCCGATCGCGGCCGGACTGCTGCTCACCGGCGCGGCCATGTACAAGCACCGCGGTCTGCCCCGGGGTCACTGAGCGCCGCCGAGCCCCAGCTGCCGAGCCTCAGCAGCCGAACCCCAGCCGCCGGGCCTCAGCGGAAGACGGTGGGCGGCGGCGCGGGGGACGGTGCCGCCGTGGCGTCGGTGGCGGGGGCGGCGCCGGCGGTGAAGTCGGCGAGGGCGCGGCCGTGTTCGAGCCGCCCGAGGTAGGAGTCGGAGGCCACCCGGCGGGCCAGCTCCTCGATGGGGAGCGGGTGGTGGGCGGCCACCAGGATCAGGTTGCCGAAACGTTTGCCCCGCAGGACGGCCGGATCGGCGACCAGGCAGACCTCGGGGAAGACCGCGCGGAGCGTGGCCACCTGCGAGCGGGCGAAGTTCAGCCCGGCGCCGTCGGCGAGGTTGACGGCGTACCGGCCGCCCGGTGCCAGCGCCTGGGCCGCCAGGGTGGTGAACTCCAGCGTCGCGCAGTGCGCGGGCACCCGGGCACCGGCGAATACGTCCACGATCACCAGGTCGGCGCTGCCATCCGGAGTGCGCTCCAGAACAGCGCGGGCATCGGCGCCGCGGACCTTGATCTGCCAGCCCCGCTCCAGCGGGAGCTCGGCCCGGACGAGTTCGGTCAGCTCGGTGTCGATCTCGGCGACCTGCTGGCGGGAGCGGGGCCTGGTCGCCGCCACGTAGCGGGCGAGGGTGAGGGCGCCGCCGCCGAGGTGCAGCGCGGATATCGGCTTGCCGGGGGCGGCCGCGAGGTCTATCAGGTGGCCCAGCCGGCGCTGGTACTCGAACCCCAGGTACCCGGGGTCGGCGAGGTCCACCAGGGACTGCGGGGCGCCGTCCACCAGCAGGGTCCAGGCCTGCGCGCGGTCACGGTCGGGGACGAGTTCGGCCAGCCCGGAGCGGACTTGGCGGGCCAGCGGGCCCTGGGTGTGCGTACGGGGGCCGGCGCCGCGAGCCTCCTCGGTGCGACCGGCTCGGCCGGCCCGGGCGGCTCGGCCCTCGACGGCGGCGAGCTCGCTCTCGGCCTGGCCGCGGTCGGCCCTGTTCCTGCGTCCCATGGCGACCATTATCGCCCGGACGTTCGAGGGGACCTGCGCTGAGCTGCGGCGAAGGGGGCGTCAGCCCGGCCGGAGGGGGATCGGAGGGGTCAGAACGGGCCGAGGCCGCTGGCGGTCAGGGTGCAGGCGGCTTCGCAGAGGGCGGTGCGGAGCACCCAGGCGTCGGTGGCGCGGGCGAGGGCGGCGGGCCCGGCCGGGGGCATGACCCAGAGCGGGTCGGTGGCGGGGAGGAGGAGGGCACCGGCGGTACAGCTGCTGCCGGGGAGGTGCCAGCGGTCGACGGTGCCCGCCGGGACGAGGAAGGCGATCGCCGTACCGGCGGCGCTCTGGAACACCGAGCCGCAGGCCCGGCGCAGCCGCAGGATGTCGACCGTCTCCAGGCCCTGCCGCACCGCGACGGTCACGGTGTCGTACCGCCCCGGGACGACTGGCCCGCCGAGCAGGGCCGGCCCCGGCCCGGGGAATCCGCCGGCGATCGCCGGGCGGTGGAACTGCGGCACTCCGACGACCATGGAGCTCTCCTGTCAGCTCGTCAACTCGGAGACCCGTCCGCTCGATCGGTTGGGGGTGCGGACGGGGGTCTCCACGTATCAGGACAACGCGGATGGTGCACGCGAGGCCACGGGGAGCCCTACAGCAAGCCATGGCATTTCATGGCGAAACTCAGCGACAGAGCCCGAATTGTACCGTTTTGCGGGCACATGATCCGGAAACACGCTGTGTCCATCCGGTGACTCCGGGTACTGTCACCCGTCAGCAGCCCCCCAGCCGCGCCGGGCACACCGGCCGTCACCCCAGCGGCAACCGAACAGCAGCACGATCGGCAGCACCAGGTACGAGCTCGGAGCGCACACCATGGCAGCCACGAGAAGCACCACCGCCGCGCCCGCCCCCAACACCGCGATGCGCACCCTGCGCGGGGACCGCTCCCCGGGCGAGTTCGCCATGGCGATCCGGCGGGCCGCCCGGGAGATCGGCGAGCACGTGTCCTGCGACGCCCGGTACATCGGCCGCGTCGAGACCGGCGAGATCCGCTGCCCCAACTACGCCTACGAGCGGGTGTTCCGGCACATGTGGCCGGACCGTTCACTGGCGGAGCTCGGTTTCGCACCACGCACCGAGGTCCGCCGCCGCGGCGCGGCCGCAGCCCCGCCGGGCCCGGCCACGGGCGGGCCGGACCGTCCTCCGCCCCCGGGGGACGCCGGTGCGCTGCTGCACCGTGAGGCGCTGCGGCTCCACGATCCGCACCATCCCGACGAGGAGAACGACGACGTGCGTCGCCGTACATTCCTGAGCAGTGGCCCCACGGCCCTCGCGGCGGTGATCGGCCTGGACGGGCCGGCCCGGGCCGCCGCTCCCCGGTCGCTCCCACCGCTGCCCGGCAGCGGTCTGCTGCCGCAGCAGACCGCGCCGCTGCGGCGCAAGGTGGGCGCGGCCGAGGTCAACAGCGTCGAGCAGGCCGTCCGGGACATCCGGGTGCTCGACGACGCGAAGGGTGCCGACGCGCTCTTCGAGCTGGCCGGCCAGTCCCTGCGCAGCGCCTACGTGCTGCTGAACGACGGGGACTACAGCACCGCCGTCGAGCGCCGGCTCCAGTCCGGGGCGGGCGAGCTGGCCATCTCGGTCGGCTGGCTGGCCCACGACTCCAACCGGCTGGCCGACGCGCGCTCCTTCTACTCCGAGGCGCTCGCCACCGCCCGGATGGCGGGCGACCCGGCCCTGGAGGCACACGTCTTCTGCAACAGCGCCTTCCTCGCCAGGGACGCCGGCCGCCCGCGCGAGGCGCTGCGCGCCGCCCAGGCCGGCCAGGCCGCCGCCCGGCACCTCGACTCCGACCGGCTGCTCTCCCTGCTCGCCCTGCGCGAGGCGGGTGCCTGGGCCCTGCTGGACGACCGGTCGGCCTGCGAGCGGGCGCTGGTCCGGGCGTACACGCTGTTCGAGCGGGGCGAGTCCGAGGCCGATCCGGAGTGGATGTCCTTCTTCGGCGAGGCGGAGATCGCCGGCCTGGAGGCCCAGTGCTGGTCCGCCCTCGGCGAGTGGGACCGCGCGAGCGAGCGGGCCGAGCAGGCCATAGCGCTGCAGGGCACGCAGTTCGTCCGCAACCGCGTGCTCTACACCGCCGAGCTGGCCCACGACCGGCTCGGCCGGGGTGACCTCGCCGGGGCCGCGCACCACGCCTCGACCGCGGTGGCCCTGCTCGGCGAAGTCCGGTCGGCCCGGGTCCGCGGCATGGTCGCCGACACCGCCGACCACCTCAGGGCGCACCGAGCGGTGCCCGAGGTGGGGAGCTTCCTCGCCGAGTACGACCGGCTGGCGGCCTGACGGACCGGCGGGTCAGCCCTGGAGGTGGCTGTCCGCCGGGTCAGCCCTGGAGGTGGCTGTGGTCGTTCCAGATCTCGACGGCCGGCAGGCCGTACTCCCAGGACAGGACGGACAGCGCGGCGGTGCCGAGCTTGAACCGCTGGGCGTACTCGGGCGCGAGGCCGAGCCAGCGGGCGGTGAGGATGCGCAGCAGGTGGCCGTGGGCGAAGACCACCACGTCCTGGTCGGCACAGTGCATCGTCGTGGTGTCCGGGTGCGGGGTGCCGTGCTCGTCGTGGAGCCCGGCGAGGAAGCCGTCGACCCGGGCGGCCACGTCGCTCAGCTTCTCGCCGCCCGGCACGCCGTCCCGCCAGATCAGCCAGCCCGGCTGGTCGGTGGCCCGGATCTCCGCACCGGTGCGGCCCTCGTACTGCCCGTAGTCCCACTCGAGCAGCTCCGGGCGCTCGATCGCCCGGTCACCGAAGCCGGCCAGCTCGCAGGTCTCCTTGGCCCGGGAGAGCGGGCTGGTGTAGACGACCGCGTCCGGGAGCCCGTTCCAGGGCGCCTTGGCGAGGCGGGCACCGAGGGCCCGGGCCATCCCCCGGCCCTCCTCGCTGAGCGGGATGTCGGTGCGGCCGGTGTGCTGGCCGGAGGCCGACCAGGCGGTCTCACCGTGGCGGACGAGCACGATACGCGCGGGCATGGAGGGGCTCCTCACAGCTGGGTGGAGAGGTCAGCGGGCGGGCTCGCCATCGAGCCGTCGATGCCGACACCCATGATCGCCCACACCCGTCCCCGGCGGCGAAGCGGCCCGCGACTCTGACGTCACCGGCCACCCCCGCGTCACCGGCCACCCCCGCGTCACCGGCCACCCCCGCGTCACACCCCCCCCGTCACCGGCCGCGCCGGTGGTTGCCGACCCAGTAGAGGGCGAAGACCGGGATGACCAGGAAGGCGGTGGCACCGATCACCAGCCCGTTGAAGTCCAGCAGGAACTGCAGCCCCAGCAGCCCGGCCACCGGCCCGCAGCCGAGCAGCACGAGCACGGCGAGCTGGGTGCACCGGATCACCGCCGCCTGTCGCAGCTGCTGCCCCCAACCACCGCGTCCCTCGGCCACCCAGGCCGGGGCGGGCGGCCCGCCGGCTCCGTCCATCATGCCCAGGCCGCCGATCGAGCCCCAGCGCACCTCGGTGCCCAGCCGGCGGGAGAGCTCCGCCCGGATCCGGCCGTCCCAGACCCGGTCGTAGCGGATCGAGAGCAGCAGGTAGCCCAGCAGCCAGCCGAGGCTGACCCCGATCTGCAGGGGGAGGGGGACGCTCATGTCCGCCGAGGCTAGCGCCGCCCCGCGGCGGGCGGCAGCCCTCGCGCAGGGGTTCGTGGCCGACGCTTCCCCGCCGGCTCCGGGCCGGGCCCTCAGTGTCGGTGGCGGATGCGACACTTGACCGCACCATGAACGTCTCGCACCTCGGGCAGGCCGATCCGCTCGCGCAGCGGCTCGCCGTACTGCGCGGCCCGGCGCCGCAGCGCAGTCTCGACGCCCGTGCCATCGCCGCGCTCGCCGCCAATCCGGGTTGCCGCCGTCGGGCCGTGCTCGACGCGGTCGGGGTCGACAAGGCCGCCGTCGCCCGCCGGTTGGGCCGCCCGGCCCCGTTCGGGCAGTCGCCGTTCGCGATCGCCCGGGGCAACATCTTCGAGCGGCGGCTGAAGGAGAACGGCTACGCCGCCCTGCTCGAGCCGCTGCGCCGCCGCCTCGGCCTGCCCGCCGACTCCGACACCCCGCTCGCCGTGCCGGACCTGCTGGCCACTGCGGGCCCGGCCGTCCGGGCCGAGCGGACGCGGCAGGCCCTCGCCGAGGCCGCCGCCGACCAGGCCGGCTGGACGCTGCTCGACCACCCGATGCTCCGGCTGGAGGTCGCCGGGAGCCCCGCCTACCTGGAGCCGGACGCGGTGCTGGTGCACGGCGGCCGCTGCACCGTGGTGGAGATCAAGTCCTTCCCGATCCTGGACGGCTCGGCCGATCCGGCCAAGGTCGGCGCCGCCGCCCGCCAGGCCGCCGTCTACGTGCTGGCCCTGCAGGAGCTGGCCGCCGCGCTCGCCGGGCAGCCGGTCAGCACCTCCCCCTACGCCACGGCCGAGCTGCCCGGCAGCCCGGAGCCGGGCGTGCTGCTGGTCTGCCCGAAGGACTTCAGCAACCGGCCGACGTCCGCCGTGGTGGACGTCCGCCGCGAGCTGGCCACGACGCGGCGTCAGCTCGCCCAGCTGACCAGGATCGACCAGTTGCTCGGCATCCTCCCGCCGGGCACCAGCTTCGACCTGGCCCCCGACGAGGCCGGCAGCCCGACCAGGCCCGCCGATGAGCTGGCCGGCGCCGTCGAGCACCTCCCCGCCGCCTACCGGCCGGACTGCCTCTCCACCTGCGAGCTCGGCTTCCACTGCCGCTCCCAGGCCCGCTGCTCCGACTCGCTCGACCAGCTGGGCCCCGGCGTCCGGGGCGAGCTGGGCGGCCTGGAGACCGTCACGGCCGCGCTGGCCGCCGCCGAGGGCCGCCCGGTGCCGGGCGGCCCTGGCGAGGGCGCCGAACGACTGGCGTACGCGGCGGCCCTCCGGGCACAGGCCCTGGGCGGCGGGGTGAGCCGGTGAGCCTGCTCAGCACCCTGGCCCGGCTGGAGGCCGTCCGCAGCGGCCGGGCCGAGCCGCTGGCGACCGTACGGCACCGGCACCTGGCCGAGCGGCCGATGGTGCTCGTGCCGCTCGCGGCGGCCGGTGAGGCGGGCGCCCCGCTGGCCGTCATGTACGGCACGGACCGCGCGGCGCCCCGGCTCGACTTCGTGCCGCAGCCGCTGAACCGGGCGCAGCGCTTCGAGTTCCTGGCCCGGTTCGCCGCCGAACTCCTGCCGTACCTGGAGCAGTTCGGCTCCGAGGTGGAGCAGGTCGAGGCCAGCGAGAAGGACGCCGAGACCGGCGAGAAGACCCAGGTCTTCCGCGAACTCTGCGTGGACGCACCCCAGTTGATCGTGCCGAACCCGGGCGCCGTCCGGCACCTCGCGCTGCTCGGGCGCTCCACCCGGTTCCGCCGCACGGCCGAGGACCCCGACCCCGGGCAGTACCCGGCACCCACCCAAGTACCGCTGTTCGGGCGCTGGTTGACCCATCTTACCGAGCGCGCCCAGGTGCCCGGCGCCAGCCTGCTGCTGCCGATGACCGGCCTGCTGGCCCGGCACTGGGCGACCGGCCAGAGCCACCTGGAGGACCAGCACCTGGCCGCCCAGCTCGCCTGGCACCGCCGGCCGGCCCCGCTGACCGGCGCCGAGGCGGCCGAGCGGGCCGAGTCCGCCCGGGACGAGCGCGGCCAGCTGCTGCACCCGCCGGCCGGCCCGGCCACCGACCCGGCCTTCGACGAGCTGGTGCTGGCCCCCGCGATCGCCCGGCACGACGCCGCGCAGACCGCCCTGGCCACGGCGACGGGCGGCCAGGAGCGGGCCGAGCTGCTGCTCAAGGCGGCCACCGAGCAGCTGGCCGCCGCGCTCGAGAGCGTGCTGCTGCCCACCTGGCACGACGTCTGGCAGGGCATCGACCTGCTGCGCGCCCTGCCGCCGGCCGCGCACCTGGCCGACCGCTGGGAGAGCGACCGCTGGTCGTACACCGGCCACCGGGACAGGCTGGCGGCCGGCGAGCCGCCGCAGCCCAAGCAGGACGACGCGGTGACGGCCGCCCGCAAGCTGGCCCAGCGCGAGCGGGAGCAGACCAGGGTGGAGGTCCAGGAGGCGCTGGACGATCCGCTGGCGATGGCCGAGTACCGGCTGGCCGGGGAGGCGTTCAGCGGCGTGGTCGAGGAGGTCACCCCGGACTACGACACCTCGGGGCGCTCGCCCAAGCCCCGCCCGCTGGTGACCGTCCGGACCGCGGACCGCCCGCACGCCGATGCCGGGCGCGAGGTGCACCGGGTCGGCGGCCCGACGGCGCAGCGCGCGGTGATCGTGGCGGGTGACCTGGCGGCGGGCACCGTCACCGTCCGGGTGGTCTCCGGCATGGGCCGCAAGAAGGAGCCCGAGCCCGGTTCGCTGCCCGAGCCCGGCGAGGCCGTCACCTTCACGCTCTTCGAGCTGGCCCCGCGCCAGTCGGCGCCGCTGCCGGAGCCGGAGGAGACCCCGTGGACTCACGGCGGCCCGCCCGGCGGCGGCGCCGCGAGCCCTGAGGAGGAGTGGGAATGACGGCCGACCTGACCCCCGGAGCCGCCGCCGACCGGGCGGTGGCCGCGATCCTGGCCGCCGTGGTGGCCCCCGCCCCCGGCGCGCCGCGCGGCGTGGTGGTGGACTCCCCGCCCGGCGCCGGCAAGTCGACCCTGGTGGTCAAGGCCGCCCGGGAGCTGGTCGCGGCCGGCGAGAAGCTGATGATCGTCGCGCAGACCAACAGCCAGGTGGACGACCTGGTCGACCGACTGGCCGCCAAGGGCCCCGAGCTGCGGATCGGCCGCCTGCACGCGAGCGACACCCGCCCGGCGGCGGAGGCGCTGCGGCACGAGAACGTGACCGCCTCGGCCAAGGTCGCCGACCTGCTGGAGCAGGACGTGGTGATCTCCACCGCCGCTAAGTGGCAGTGGGTGAAGACGGAGGCGCCCTGGCGGCACGCGATCGTGGACGAGGCGTACCAGATGCGCTCGGACGCGCTGCTCGCGGTGGCCCGCCTGTTCGAGCGGGCGCTCTTCGTGGGTGACCCGGGCCAGCTGGACCCGTTCACCGTGGTCGGCACCGAGCAGTGGGCGGGCCTCAGCTACGACCCGTCCGGCAGCGCGGTGGTCACCCTGCTGGCCCACAACCCCGAGATCCGCCCGCACCGCCTGCCGGTCTCCTGGCGGCTGCCGCACTCGGCGGCCGGGCTGATCTCGGACGCCTTCTACCCGTACACCCCGTTCCGCTCCGGCACCGGCCCGGGCGAGCGCCGGCTGACCGCCGCCCGCCGGACGGACGGCGGCGCGGTGGACGCCGCGATCGACGTCGCCGCCGAGCACGGCTGGGCCCTGCTCGAACTGCCGGCGCGGCGGACGGTCCGGACCGACCGGCAGGCGGTCGCGGCCGTGGCCGACACCGTGCGGCGGCTGCTGGAGCGCGAGCTGTCGGCGCACTCCGAGCTGGGCACCACCCCGGTCTCGCCCGACCGGATCGCGGTCGGCACGGCGCACCGGGACCAGGCGGCGGCCGTCCGGGCCGCGCTGGTCGCGCTCGGCGTGCCGGTGGACGAGACGGCCGGGCCGGCCGTGACGGTGGACACCGCGAACCGGCTGCAGGGCCGCGAGTACGACGTGACGGTCGTCCTGCACCCGCTCTCCGGCCGGGCCGACGCGACGGCCTTCCACCTGGAGACGGGCCGCCTGTGTGTGCTCGCCTCGCGGCACCGGCACGCCTGCATCGTGGTCGCCCGCGCCGGCATCGCCGAAGTCCTGGCCGACCACCCCTCGGCGGACCCGGTGTCGCTGGGCGTCACCGTCCAGTTCCCCGACGGCTGGGAGGCCAACCATGCCGTCCTCGCCCATCTGCAGCGACATCGAGTTGCACTGTCTGCTTCTTAGGGGCGCGAGCCGGGGGAATAGCGCCCGCACTCGCACCGTTCCGTTACCGGCCGCTCGCGCGCGACAATGGACGGCGGCCGGATTCCAGCCGTGAACCCCGGAGGTGCGCACACATGCCCGACCGCCAACCCCAGCTCTCCGACCAGAGCGGCAGCGACGCCGCACCGGCCGCCGCGGGCTCTGGCACCCCCGTCCGGCGGCTCCGCCCGGCTCAGCTGCTGTTCGAGCCGCAGGCCGAGACCCCCGAGCCGGAACGGTTCTTCAACCTCGAGTCCATCGACGACCCGGCCGAACTTCTCCGCCGCTCGACGGAGTTGACCCTCGCCTTCCGTGCCGCCGCCGACCGCGCCGCGGACTTCCAGGCCGTGGCCGCCGCCCAGCTGGCGGACCCGCGCCGCTTCGACGCCCTCTCCCCCGCCGAGATCGCCGACCGGGCCGACTGGACCCCGGACTACGCCGTCCGCATGGTCGAGCACGGCCGCGGCCTGCTGAAGCAGCAGCGCAGCTCCGAGGACTGACCGGGCCAGGGTCGCCTCTGGCATATGCGGGTGGGAAGGGTACGCCCCTGCGGGCCCCGGTGTCCGGCAAACCGGGGTTTCCCTCCCCCTGGCCACGGCGCCACGCCACGCTGCTGCGCGTGGACATCTGGACGTATCAATCCGTGGAGTACGTCACCGTCGCGGGCGAGGCCTGGCTGGCCTCGGCGAGCGAGTACCCGCGCAGCATGCGGGCGCTCTGGCACTCCCGCCCCTGGGCGCCCACGGTGCTGCCGTGCGGCCGGGTCTTCGACGTGATCAGCATGCCGGCGCTGTTCGGCCGCAGGGTGCTGGACGAGCTCTGGGCCTCCGGGCCCGGGTGCGGGCCGGTGGCCTCCTACCGGGGGCGGACCCTGCTGTTCGTCCAGCCGGGGGCCGCGCCCCGGTTACGGACCCTGCTGGCCTGGGAGGAGTGGGCCCGGGAGGTGCCGCCGCTGCTCTGCCACGGCCGGGGTGACGCGGTCACCGTCCCGCCCGTGCAGCGGCTGGTGGACGCCCCGGAGTCCCCCGGCCAGGGGGCGGGGCGCTGGATCGTCGCCCCCGACGGCAAGGAGCCCTGGCTGCCGGGGGCGGCCGTCGTCCTCTGGGCGGCGGTCCGCGCCTCCCGCAGCACCACCGCCCCGGCCCGGCAGGACGAGACCCCCCACCCGCTGCCGTCCGCCTGAGCGCCACCTGGCCGCCACCCACCGGCCACCGTGCGCTCGGCGGTATTCGATTTTGGCTGCGGCCGGAGCCACTGCTAAAGTCTTCTCTGTCAGCAGGCGCCGCTAGCTCAGTTGGTTAGAGCAGCTGACTCTTAATCAGCGGGTCCGGGGTTCGAGTCCCTGGCGGCGCACAGACAGACTGAAGGCCCTTCGCTTCTCGCGAAGGGCCTTCAGTCGTTCCCGGCCATAGCAGGCCGGGCTCCGGCCCGGGGTTCCCGGACCGGAGCAGAGGCGTCAGCGACCGCGCAGGGAGCGGTAGTCGGCGACCAGGGCGGCGGTGGAGCTGTCGAGCGCCTCGGTGCCTTCGCCGGTCAGCAGGACCGGCTCGATCCGCTTGGCGAGGACCTTGCCGAGCTCGACGCCCCACTGGTCGAAGGAGTCGATGTTCCAGACCGCGCCCTGCACGAAGACCTTGTGCTCGTAGAGGGCGATCAGCTGGCCGAGCACCGAGGGGGTGAGCTCCCCGGCCAGGATCGTGGTGGTCGGGTGGTTGCCCCGGAAGGTCTTGTGCGGGACGAGCCGCGCGGGCACGCCCTCGGCGGCGACCTCCTCGGGGGTCTTGCCGAAGGCCAGCGCCTGGGTCTGGGCGAAGAAGTTGGCCATCAGCAGGTCGTGCTGGGCCGTCAGCTCCGGCGAGAGCTCGGCCGAGGGCCGGGCGAAGCCGATGAAGTCGGCCGGGATGGTCTTGGTGCCCTGGTGCAGCAGCTGGTAGTAGGCGTGCTGACCGTTGGTGCCGGGCGTTCCCCAGACCACCGGCCCGGTCTGCCACTGCACCGGGTTGCCGTCCCGGTCCACCGACTTGCCGTTGGACTCCATGTCCAGCTGCTGGAGGTAGGCGGTGAACTTGGACAGGTAGTGCGAGTACGGCAGCACCGCGTGCGCCTGCGCGTCGAAGAACGCGCCGTACCAGACCCCGAGCAGCCCGAGCAGCAGCGGCACGTTCTGCTCGGCCGGCGCGGTGCGGAAGTGCTCGTCGACCAGGTGGAAGCCGTCCAGCATCTGCCGGAAGTTCTCCGGGCCCACCGAGATCATCAGCGACAGGCCGATCGCCGAGTCGTAGGAGTACCGCCCGCCGACCCAGTCCCAGAACTCGAACATGTTGGCCACGTCGATGCCGAAGTCCGCCACGCCCGCCGCGTTGGTGGAGAGCGCGACGAAGTGCTTGGCCACCGCCTCCTGGCCGGCGCCCAGCTCGCCGAGCAGCCAGCTGCGGGCGGAGGTGGCGTTGGTGACCGTCTCGATCGTGGTGAAGGTCTTGGAGGCGACGATGAACAGCGTCTCGGCGGCGTCCAGGTCACGGACGGCCTCGTGCAGGTCGGCGCCGTCCACGTTGGAGACGAAGCGCACCTCGATGCCGCGGTCACTGTAGGGGCGCAGCACCTCGTACGCCATCGCCGGGCCGAGGTCGGAGCCGCCGATGCCGATGTTGACCACGGTGCGGATGCGCTTGCCGGTGGAGCCGGTCCACTCGCCGGAGCGGACCCGGTCGGCGAAGGCGGCCATCTTGTCGAGCACGGCGTGCACGGCCGGCACGACGTTCTCGCCGTCCACCTCGATCACGGCCCCCCGCGGGGCGCGCAGGGCGGTGTGCAGGACGGCGCGGTCCTCGGTGATGTTGATCTTCTCGCCCCGGAACATCGCGTCCCGCAGCTCGGCGACCCCGGTCGCGGCCGCCAGCTCGCGCAGCAGGCCGAGCGTCTCGTCGGTGACCAGCTGCTTGGAGTAGTCGACCAGCAGGTCCCCCACTCGCAGGGCGTAGCGGCTGCCGCGCTCGGAGTCCTCGGCGAACAGCTCGCGCAGGTGCCTCTCCCCGAACTCCTCGCGGTGCTTGGCCAGGGCGTCCCACTGCGGAAGCTGGTTGAGCGGGGCGCCGCCGCCTGCCTGGGTCTGCGACATTCGGTGTCTCTCCTTGGGTCGTCCGGTGCGCCGCGCCGTCTGTGGTCGGCGGGGCGCGGTCGGTCGGTGCGGGGTCCGGCCGGGCGCGGCGGAGGGTCGTACGGGTGCCGGGCCGGTGAGCCAGGGTCGGTCCGATGCCCTGGCGGCGGGCGACCGACTCCGTCGACGGCGCTCGCCCGGGCCAGCCTACGCGGCCTGGCTGCCCGTCAGGCGCCACTGGCTCGCCGTCACCGGCGGCGGCCCCACCAGCAGCAGCCGCACGGGCAGCGGCCTCACCGGCAGCGGCCGCACGGGCCGCAGCTGCACAGGCCGCGGCTGCACGGGCCGCAGCCTCACCGGCGGGCCGAGCGGAGGTCGAGTCCGCGCAGCACCTCGTCGGCGAGCTCCGGGTCGGCGCCCGGCTCGCCGCGCGCCGCCAGGATCTCCCGGCGGGAGGCCGCGATCATCTCCTGCTCGACCTCCACGGCCGTCCTCCACAGCTGCATCCGCTGCTTGGCGTCGGCGGCCTCCTGCTCCTCGTACTTCTCCGGGCAGAGCTTGGCCAGCCGGTCGTGCTGACGCTCCCGCAGCCGCTCGACCAGCTCGGTGGGGAGCCTCTGCTCCTCCTCCAGTTCGGCCAGCCGCCGCAGCCCCGCCTTGGCCGAGCGCCACCACAGCAGCCTGACGGCCTCCTCGTGCAGGTCGTGCCCGCTGTCCAGCCGCAGCCGCCGGACCAGCCACGGCAGGGTGAGCCCCTGCACCACCAGGGTGAACAGCACCACGCCGAAGGCCACGAAGACGATCTCGCTGCGGCCGGGGAAGGGCTCGGCGGTGTGCAGCGTGTACGGGATGCCGATGGCGAGCGCGACGGTGGCCACCCCGCGCATGCCGGACCACCAGAGCACCACCGTCTCCTGCCAGGTGAGCGGGGTGTCCTCCTCGCCCTTGGTCACCCGGTGCGAGATCCAGGAGGCGGGCAGCAGCCAGGCCAGCCGGACCAGGACGACGGTGGCGATCACCCAGGCGGTGTCGCCGAGCATGTCGCGCCAGCTGTCGCCGACGTCCCTCAGCACGGTGGCCAGCTCCAGGCCGATCAGGCCGAAGGCGACGCCGGTGATCAGGATCTCGACGATCCCCCAGAAGGCGTTGCCGACCAGCCGGAAGGCGACCTCGTCGGCGTCGGCGGCCCGGTCGGCCAGGTAGAGGGCGCAGACCACCACGGCGAGCACGCCCGAGCCGTGCCCCTCCTCGGCCAGGCTGTAGGCGGCGAAGGGCACCAGCAGGTTGAGCGCGACCTGCTGGGTCGGGTCGTCCAGCATCGCGGTCAGCTTGGTGGTGAGCCAGCCGAGCGCGATGCCGAGCGCCACCGCGACCACGGCGGAGAGCAGGAAGCGCAGCAGCGCGTGCGGCACCGAGAAGTCGTCGTCCACCACGGCGGAGACCGCCAGCGAGTACACGACGATCGCCGTGACGTCGTTGAACAGGCCCTCGCTCTCCAGCACCGCGACCAGCCGCCGGGGCAGCCCGATGCTGCCCGCCACCGCGACGGCGGCCACCGGGTCGGGCGGTGAGACCAGCGCGCCCAGCGCCACCGCGGCGGCCACCGGGAGGGCGGGGGTGAGCCAGTGGAACACCCCGGCCACAGCGCTGGTGGTGACGATCACCAGGGCCACCGCGAGCAGCAGGATCGAGCGGCCGTTGGCCTTGAAGTACCCGACCGAGGAGCGCCGGGCCACGGCGAAGATCAGCGGCGGCAGGACCAGCGGCAGGATCAGCTCGGGGTCGATGGTGACGTCCGGGATCTGCGGCACCACCGCCATCACCAGCCCGAGCAGCGTCATCAGCACCGGCTGCGGCACGCCGGTGCGGCGGGCCAGCGGCATCGTGACCACCGAGGCGAGCAGCACCAGGAAGAGCAGGGACAGCTGGGCCACGTCCGGACGTCCTCTCGTCGACTCGCGGCCAGGATAAATGTGACAAAACGTCACTCCGGCGCGGCTCGCCGCAGGGTGTTGACCTCAAGCGGACTTGAACTTGCAGAGTGGTGACACCGACTTGGAGGGGAGACCTGATGCTGGCTTCACTGTTCCGCACGCCGGGCGGGCCCGAGGTGCTGGAGCTGGCCGAGGTGCCGGTGCCGCTGCCCGGGCCCGGGGAGGTGCTGGTGCGGGTGCTGGCCGCCGGGGTGCAGCCCGCCGATGCGGCGATCCGTGGCGGCTGGACGCCGCCGGGCGCGGAGATCGCACTGCCCGCCGTGCCCGGCAACGAGTTCGCCGGGGTGGTCGAGCAGCTGGGCGCGGGCAGCTACGGCTGGGAGAAGGGGGACGAAGTCCTCGGCTTCCGCCTGCTCGGCGGCCACGCCCAGTACGTGGCCGTGCCCGGCGACCAGCTGGTGCCCAAGCCCGCCGGGATGGGCTGGGCCGAAGCCGGCTCGCTCTCCGCCTCGGGGCAGACCGCGCACGTCGCACTGAGCGAGCTGGGGGTGGGGGCCGGGGACACCCTCCTCCTGCACGGTGCCTCCGGTGGGGTCGGCACGGTAGCCGTACAGCTGGCCCGGGCCTGGGGAGCCACCGTGATCGGGGTCGCCGGCGAGCGCAACCACGACTACCTCCAGGGGCTCGGCGCGGTGCCGGTCGCGTACGGCCCCGGACTGGCCGACCGGGTCCGGGCCGCCGCCCCGGACGGCGTCACCGCCGTCCTCGACGCCGCCGGACACGGCTCGCTCGAGGCCTCCCTCGACCTCGGCGCCGCTCCCGACCGGATCGGCACCATCGTCGACTACCCCGCCGCCGTCCGCCTGGGCCTGCGCTCCCTGCGCGGCCCGCGCACCGCCGCCCGCCTCACCGAACTCACCGACCTCTGGCAGACCGGCGCCCTCCACCTGGAGATCGCCGCCACCCTCCCCCTCTCCCAGGCCCCCGAAGCCCACCGCCAGGTCGAAGCCGGCCACGTCCGCGGCAAGCTCGTCCTCACTCCCTGGGCCACCGACTGACCCCGATTTCTGCTTTCGGCCGCTGACCAGGTAATGTTCTCGACGTCAGCAAGCGCCGCTAGCTCAGTTGGTTAGAGCAGCTGACTCTTAATCAGCGGGTCCGGGGTTCGAGTCCCTGGCGGCGCACAGACAGGCCGAAGGCCCTTCGCATCACGCGAAGGGCCTTCAGTCGTTCCCGGCCGTGGTCCTCACCCGTAAAGGGTTCGCCGCCCGTCCGTCCGCGGCGTTAGCGTGGCCGGCCATGGGAGCACGAGCGCAGTACGTGGTGGTCGAAGGCGGCGCCTGGCAGCGGTACTACTCGCACTGGGGCGCCGGCCGGGTGGTGACCGATCTGCTGCCCGGCCCGGCCGCGGCGACCCGCTGCTTCCGCGCCAACGAGCAGACCGACACCTGGCTCGACGGCACGTGGTGCGAAGGCGCGGCCCTCGTCGACCACGACCGCCAGGTCCTGCTCTGGTTCACCTTCGCGGACAGTTGGAGCGACCACGCCGCCGCCCGCACCGCACTCGCCCGGACCTGGCCGGGCTGGGACGTGCGCTTCGCGCACGACGGCATCGGCGACCTGACCCACCACCTGGGCCTGGGCCGTGGCCTGACCCGTCCGCCGGGCCCGGCCGAGACCTCCGACCCCTTCTGGTACGTGGACGACGAGGACACCGAGCCGTGGTCCGTGGTCTCGCTGCGGCTGCCCGACGGCAGCGTGCGCGCCTGGGGCAGCGGCCGGGAGCCGTACGAACACCTCACGGGCGGCCCCGGCCTGATCGACCTGCTCGGCACGTCCCCCGCCTCCGCCGTGCCCACGGACATGCCCCTGGGAGGCGTCCACTTCGACCCGGCGGCCCGCACCGTCTCGCTCTGGGCGGTGCAGACCGTGGTCGGTGTCCACGACTGGCCGCTGCCCGGCTGGGAGGGCTGGACCCTGGACTTCCACGGCGACGACCACACCCGGCAGGCCGGGCTGCTCCCGGCGGCGTTCCCGCTCCCGCTGCCCCCGCTCCCGGTCGCGCTGCGGCGGCTCGGGAAGGGCCTCGGCACCCCGCCGCCGGACCCGGGGAAGATCCTCGCCCTCGCCACGGCCGGTGCGGAGGCCGCCTCGATCGTGGTGAACCCAGCCGCGCTCGTGCCGCACGAACCGGTCGCTCCCACCCAGGCCGAACTGGCCGGACTGCGCGCGGCGCTCGACTCGCTGGTCGCGGCGGCAGCGGCCGGCTGACCACCCGCTCCGGGCGGTCAGCCGGCCGCTGCCCCGGCGTCAGCCGAAGTAGGAGTGGAAGGTGGTGGCGAACTCCTTGCCGTTGTACTGGTCCCAGTTCACGGACCAGGTCATCAGGCCGCGGAGGTTCGGCTGGGGGCCGCTGCGGGGGACGTAGCTGCCGCAGTTGGTGGCCTTGGTCAGGCAGTCGAGGGCCTTGGTGACTTCGGTGGGAGCGACGTAGCCGTTGCCGGCGTAGGAGTTGGCGGGCATGCCGATGGCGACCTGGGAGGGGGCCAGGGGCGGGAACATGTTGGCGGTGTTGCCGGCCACCGGGAAGCCCTTGAGGAGCATGTCGGTCATCGCGACGTGGAAGTCGGCGCCGCCCATCGAGTGGTACTGGTTGTCCAGGCCCATGATCGAGCCCGAGTTGTAGTCCTGGACGTGCAGCAGGGTGAGATCACCCCGCATGGCGTAGATCACCGGCAGGAACGCCCCCGCCCGCGGGTCCTGCCCGCCCCAGGGCCCGGAGCCGTAGTACTGGTAGCCGAGCTGGACGAAGAAGGTCTCCGGCGCCATGGTCAGCACGAAGCCCGAGCCGTACCTGGCCTTGAGGGTCTTCAGGGCGGAGATCAGGTTGACGATCACCGGCGAGGTCGGGTTCTTGAAGTCGGTGTCGCCGGTGCCCAGCGAGAGCGAGTGCCCCTCGAAGTCGACGTCCAGCCCGTCCAGGCCCCACTTGTCGATGATCGATGCGACCGAGGAGACGAAGGTGTCCCGGGCCGCCGTGGTGGTCAGCTGGACCTCGCCGTTCTGCCCGCCGATCGAGAGCAGCACCTTCTTGCCCTTGGCCCGCTTGGCCGCGATCGCCGCCTTGAAGTCGGCGTCCGACTCGGCCGTCGGGCAGTCGGTGGTGGAGCAGCGGTTGAAGCGGATGTCCCCCGAGGTGACCGAGGTCGGCTCGCCGAAAGCCAGGTCGATCACGTCCCAGCTGTCCGGCACGTCCGCCATCCGCAGGTACCCGGCGCCGTTGGCGAAGCTCGCGTGCAGGTAGCCGACCAGTGCGTGGGCGGGCAGCCCGCCGCTCGGCGGCGGGGTGACGGTCGGCGAGGAGGAGGGGGAGGACGACGGCGAGCTCGACGGGGAGCTCGACGGCGAGGAGGACGGGGAGGAGGACGGCGATGGCGAGGGCGCGCCCGGGCCGTCGAGGGAGACGTCGTCGGCGTAGTAGGTGCCCTGGCCGTACCAGCCGTGGGTGTAGACGGAGGCGCTGGTCTGGGTGGCGCCGGTGGTGAAGCTGACCGAGAGCTTCTGGTAGGCGCCGCCGGTGCCCGGGGTCCAGGTGCTGGTGCCGCCGTCGACGCCGAGGTAGACATAGGCGCCGTTGACGTACGCGCTGAGCGTGTAGGTGGTGCTGGGCGCGACGGCCACCGTCTGCGTGCACTGGGCCGAGTCGCTGCTCGAGGCCGCCCCGGCGAGGGCGTAGCTGCCGGTGTGGGCGTGGCCGGTGACCACGCTGCCGGTGGAGCCGGTGCAGCTCCAGGGGGCGAGGGTGCCGGATTCGAAGCCGCCGTTGGCGAGGAACTCCCCCGCCGAGGCGGAGGAGGCCAGGCCGAAGCTGAGCGCGACGGCGCCGGTCGCGGCGAGCGCGAAGGCGGTACCGGCCGCGAGGGCCGATCTGGGAGTACGCATGTGGGGGATGTGCTCCTGCCGAGAGTGGGGGATGGAGCGGTGGGGGAGCCCGGCTGGACTAGACCACTGAAGCGAAGAGCCGACGGGGTGTCAATGGGTCCATCGGTTCGAAAGGGCAGTAGGTGCTGAGCGGCCGTCAGGGGCCCTCCGGTTGCGGCCCGCCAGGGCCCACCGCACCGTGGAGTGGTGACCGCGCCCGGCTATCTGAGGTACCCCCACCTGCGCGGCGGGCTGCTCACCTGCACCGCCGAGGACGACGTCTGGGCCGCCCCGCTGCACCCGGACGGCAGCGTCGGCCGCGCCTGGCGGGTCAGCTGCGACCGCACCCGGGTCAGCCACCCCCGGCTCTCCCCCGACGGCGCCACCATCGCCTGGACCAGCTGGCAGACCCTCACCCCCGAGGTGTTCACGGCCCCGGTCGAGGGCGGCGAGGCCGTCCGGCTCACCTACTGGGGCAGCCAGGACACCCGCGTGCGCGGCTGGCTCCCGGACGGCGAGGTGCTCGCCGTCACCTCGTACCACGAGCCCTTCGCCCACTACACCTGGGCGTACGCGCTGCCGCCGGACGGCTCCCCCGGCCGCCGGATGCCCTGGGGCCCGGTCAGCGACGCCCAGGCCGACCGCGAGCACACCGTGCTGCTGACCGCCGCCGCCCCGCACGAGCCGGCCGCCTGGAAGCGCTACCGGGGCGGGGCCACCGGGCGGCTCTGGCTGGACACCGTCGAGCTGCTGCCCGGCCACCAGGGCCACCTGGCCGCGCCGATGCCGGTCGGCGGGCGGATCGCCTTCCTCTCCGACCACGAGGGCGTGGGCAACCTCTACTCCTGCCGCCCGGACGGCTCCGATCTGCGCCGCCACACCGACCACGCCGCCTACTACGCCCGCGAGGCCGCCACCGACGGCACCCGGGTGGTCTATCAGCACGCGGGCGACCTCTGGCTGCTGGACAGCCTGGACGCACCCGCGCCACGCCGCCTGCAGGTGCCGCTCGGCGGCTCCCGGGCCGGGCGCAGGCCCTACCCGGTGGCCACCGCCGGGCAGGTCAAGGACCTGATCTGCGACTACACCGGCCGGGCCAGCGCGATCACCGTCCGGGGCAGCCTCTACTGGCTCACCCACCGGGACGGCCCGGCCCGGGTGATCGCGGACGAGCCCGGGGTACGGGCCCGGCTGCCCGTGCTGCTCGGCGCCACCGGCCGGCTCGCCTGGCTCACCGACGCCGAGGGCGCGGACGCGATCGAGCTGGCCCCCCTGCCCGGGCGTGGCGGCGCCGACGGCCCGCACCGCCGGTTCGCCGCCGGGCGGATCGGCCGCGCCCTGGAGCTGACCGCCTCCCCCGACGGGCACACCCTGGCCGTCACCGGCTCGGACGGACGGCTGCTGCTGGTCTCCGCCGAGGACGGCGAGGTACGGGAGGTCGCCGCCTCCGCGTACGGGCCGGTCACCAGCCCGGCCTTCTCGCCGGACTCGCAGTGGCTCACCTGGTCGCAGCCGGTCGCGGGGCGGTCCTTGCGCAGCATCAAGCTGGCCCGGGTGGACGCGCCCGCGCTGCACATCGACGTCACCGGCGGCCGGTTCGAGGACGAGCACCCGGTCTTCACCCGGGACGGCCGCTTCCTGGTCTTCCTCTCCTGGCGCGGCTTCGACCCGGTCCACGACGTGCACACCGGCGACCTCTCCTTCCCGCTCGGCTGCCGCCCCTACCTGGTGCCGCTGGCCGCCGACACCCCCTCGCCGTTCGCCTCCCCCGCCGAGGGGCGGCCCCCGGTCGGCCTCGACCCGGAGGAGGCCGGGGGCGACGGCACCGTGACGGTCGAGCCGCAGGGCCTCGCCGACCGGCTGGTGCCCTTCCCGGTGATGGCCTCCAAGTACTCCGCCACGGCGGCCGTCCGGGGCGGCGTGGCCTGGCTGCGCTGGCCGATCTCCGGCGCGCTCGGCCAGACCTTCGTCAACCCCGCCGACACCTCCGGCCGCCCGTCCCTGGAGTACTTCGACCTGGCGCGCGGCACCCGCTCGACGGTGGTCGACAAGCTCGACGGCTTCTCCGTCTCGGGGGACGGCAGCTGTGTCGCGATCTTCCATGCCGGAGCCCTGGCGCTCCACCAACTGCCCAGCGGTGGCTCACCGTTGTCGGTCGACCTGCGGCGGATCAGCCACACCGTGCACCCGGCGGCGGAGTGGCGGCAGTCGTACCACGAAGCCGCCCGGATCGTCCGGGGCGAGTTCTGGGACGCCGGGATGTGCGGGCTGGACTGGGACGCGCTGGTCGCCCAGTACGAGCCGCTGCTCGAGCGGATCGCCGGGCCGGACGACTTCGCCGACCTGCTGCGCGAACTCCTCGGCGAGCTCGGCACCTCGCACGCGTACGTCACGCCCTCGCGCCGCGCCGAGGGCCCGCAGCCGGTGCAGCAGGCCCTCGGGCTGCTCGGCGCGAACGTGCACCGCTCGCCGGACCGGCGGTGGCTGGTGCGGCGGATCCTGCCGGGCGAGTCCTCCGACCCGCGCGCCCGGGCGCCACTCGCCGGGTACGGCCTGCGGGACGGCGACGAACTCCTCGCCATCGCCGGCCGGGCCCCCGACCCGGTCCGCGGGCCCGCCCCGCTGCTCGCCGGGGCGGGCGGCACCACGGTCGAACTCACCTTCCGGCGCGGCCCCGGCGGGCCCTCGCGGCGGATCGCCGTCACGCCGCTCACCGACGAACGGCCGATCCGCTACCAGGACTGGGTGGTGGGGCGGCGGCGGCTGGTCCGCGAGTACAGCGACGGGCGCTGCGGCTATCTGCACATCCCGGACCTGGGTGGCTCCGGGTGGGCCCAGTTCAACCGGGACCTGCGGCGTGAACTCGCCTTCGACGCAGTGGTGTTGGACGTTCGGGGCAACGCGGGCGGGAACGTCTCGGAGCTGGTGCTCGAGAAGCTGTCGCGGCGGGTGCTCGCCTGGGACTTCGCGCGGGGGCGGCTGCCGGTCCGCTACCCGCGGGACGCGCCGCGGGGGCCGGTGGTGGCGCTCGCCGACCATGCGACCAGCTCGGACGGGGACGTGATCATCGCGGCCGTGAAGCTGCTGGGCCTCGGGCCGGTGGTCGGCACCCGGACCTGGGGCGGCGTGGTCGGGATGACAGGGCGGCACACCCTCGGCGACGGGACGCAGATCTCGGTGCCGAAGAACGCCTCCTGGTTCACCGGCGGCACCGGCTGGGGGATCGAGAACCACGGCGTCGCCCCGGACGTGGAGGTGGTCCGATCGCCCCACGACTGGGCCCGCCGCACCCACCCCGACCTCACCGAAGCAGTCCGCCTCGCCCTCCACCTCGCCGACCACACCCCACCGGCCACCCCGCCCCCGGCCGACACCCCCCGCCCGGACCTCCGGCGGCCACCGCTACCGCCCAGATGAGGTGCACCACCCAGGGGTGCCCTGGGTGGTGCATCCTGCCCCTGCGGAATGAACATTCAGTCCGGGGTTGCCCTGCGGAATGAACGTTCAGTCCGGAGTCGTCGTCGGAATGAACATTCATTCCGGGGACACCCTCGGAATGAACGTTCAGTCCGGCGCCGCCCTCGGAATGAATGTTCAGTCCCAGGGGTCGCCCTCGGCGGTCATGTCGGCGGCCTGGCGGTCCTCCTCCGTCATGGCGGCCGGGGGTTGGGCGGGCTGCGCCGTGCGCTGCACGTCCGTCGGAAGTGCGTCTGCCGCCTCGTCGTGGGCGAGGGCCGCGCGTTCGGCCGGGTCGGCCGACTGCGGGTGGCTACGGCCCAGGAGTCGGTCCAGGATGCCCATGTCTCCTCCTCAGTACTGCGTCGGGCTACGGGCAACCCCCACTGTCACACTACGCCCGACCCCCTGCCACCTGGCCCGTTCAGCCGAGGGTGGCCGTCTGGGCGCCGCTGTCGAGACGGCCGGTGAGGCGGACCGGGCCGGAGCCGTGGGCGGGCAGGGCCAGCGGGTGGCCGTCCGTCCGGGTCTCCGGCAGCGGGAATCCCCCGGCTCCGGCCACCGAGACCACCCGCCGGCTCCCGGCGACCAGCAGGTAGGCGGTGCCCGAGCGGGCCCGCCACCAGGCACCGGCGAGCACGCTCTGGTCGAAGCGGCTGCAGGCCCGGCTGTCGGCGGCCGCCGCCGTCCGGGTCGGCGCGGCGCCGCCCGGCAGCAGCAGGTCGGTGGCGGCCGAACCGCTGCCGTCCCAGCGGTCACCGCGCAGGCAGACCCAGGCGGCCGTTCCGCCGTTCTCCGGCAGCTGCTGCTCGGCGAAGACCCAGGCGTTGACGGCCTTGGTGCCGGGCGGGGCGGTGCGCAGTTCGCAGGCCGTACCGGCCCAGGTCGACAGGGCGTCAGGCCGGAGCGCCTCCCGGGGCGCCCGGGCCGGGCCGGCCTGCGGCGGCGGGGTGTAGGTGAGGTGGGCGGGCAGCAGGCCGCCGAGGTCGGCCAGCAGGAAGGCGTGCTGTTCGGCGACCACCGGCGAGGAGCGCAGCTGGAGCACCGGCCGGTGTGCGCAGTCGGCGGAGCCGGGCGGCAGTGGGGCGGTCAGGCCGTCGGGGTGGGCGAGCGGGGTGGTCGGACGGTCCGGGGCGCGCAGGTCGCGGGTGTCGGCGGTGTCCACCCAGGGGGCGAGCAGCAGCCGCGCCCCGGTGGCGGTGCGGTGCAGCACGACCGCGGCGCCGGTGGTCACGTCGGCCTGGTCGGTGCGGGCCGACGCGAGGCTGGTGGTGGCGCCCTCGGTGTAGCGGGCGAGTCGGCCCTCGCCCTGCAGCAGCACCACGCTCTCGCCGTCCACCCGCCCCGCGTAGAGCAGCCGGGCGGGGCCGGCGGGCGGTCCGGGCGGGGTGCCCGGCTCGGTGCTGACGGAGCCGGTCGGCGCGGCCCAGGCGCGGCGGGCCCGCTCGATCAGGGCCTGGTCGGCCAGGCGGTCGCCCCGGGCAGGCCAGACGTCGAAGTCCAGCCGGGCGGTGTGCCGCCAGGCGGCGGGGTCGGCGGTCAGCAGCTTCGGCGTGGCCGGGGCGGGCGGCGGCGGCAGCGGGGCCGGGCCGGACCCGGGGGTGAGCAGCACGGCGGCCAGCACGGCGGCGCAGAGGGCGGCGACCGAGCCGTGCATCCGCAGGCGACGGCGCATCAGGTCGGCCGGCTGGGCCCGGACGGCGCAGGGGTCGAACTCCGGCGACTCGGCCAGGACCCGCCCGGCCTCGGGGTAGGCGCGGGACAGCAGCTCGGCCTCCCGCAGGGCCGCCGCCGGATCGGCCGCTCCGGCCCCGGCCAGCAGTGCGGCGGCCTGCTCGGCGGTCAGCCCGTCCAGCAGGGTGACGGCGCAGGCGGCCCGGGCGGCCGGGGAGAGCTTGGCGAGCGCCTGGTCGACCGTCAGCTCCGCCGCCTCCCCGGTGGCCGTGTACAGCCGCAGCCCCCACACCTGCGGCAGCCCGCCGGGCCGGTGCCGGCCGGCGGCCCGGACGGCCCGCCGGACCACCCGCGCACGGACGGCCGCCAGGGCCTCGGTGTCGCCGCGGCGGGTGCCGCGCAGGGCGGCCTGCACCGTGCGGTGGGCGGTGAGCACCCGGCGGTGCCGGTCGCCGGTGCCGGCCAGCACCACGTAGGCGAGCCGGGTCAGTTCGCGGTAGTGCCCGACCAGCACCACCTCCTCGGCCGCCAACCGCCGCCCGTACCGCCAGCCCATCGTCCACCTCCCCGCTACTCAACGAAGCGATCATGAGATGGTCACCTTTTGCCGCGGTGCCGTTCGGGGTACGGCTCACCCTGACGGCGTAGGCCGACGGCCCCCGCCCGCCGCGCCCAACTCCGTACGGCCCGGGGAACTTGAGCCTTTGGTCCCTGGCAGAGGCGCCGTACGGCCGTAGCAGGCCGCAGCGGCGCGGACGGAGGGTGGAGCTGTCAGCCGGTCTCGGCAGCGCCGCCGGACCGCACCCGCCGCATGTCGCCAGAGGTGAACAGATGGCCCGCCAGCAAGCCCCCGCCCCCGCCCCCGTTGCCGACACCGCTGCCGCCGCCGTGGACGTTCTCGTGAGCAACGGGCAGAAGGCCCTGCGGGAGTACGCCGGGTTCACTCAGGAGAAGGTGGACCACATCGTCAAGAAGGCCTCGCTCGCCGCTCTCGCCGCACACACCCGACTGGCCGTCATGGCGGTGGAGGAGACCGGCCGCGGGGTCTTCGAGGACAAGGCCGTCAAGAACGTCTTCGCCTGCGAGCACGTCACCCACTCGATGGCCGGGATGAGGACGGTCGGCGTGGTCCGCCGGGACGAGATCGACGGGATCGTGGAGATAGCCGAACCGGTCGGCGTGGTGGCGGGCGTGACCCCGGTGACCAACCCGACCTCGACCACGATCTTCAAGGCGCTGGTCGCCCTCAAGACCAGGAACCCGATCGTCTTCGGCTTCCACCCCGCCGCGCAGCGCTGCTCCGCCGAGGCGGCCCGGATCGTCCGGGACGCCGCGATCGCCGCCGGGGCGCCCGCGCACTGCGTGCAGTGGATCGAGCAGCCCTCGACGGCGGCGACCGGCGCGCTGATGAACCACCCGGGCGTGGCCACCATCCTGGCCACCGGCGGCAACGCGATGGTCCGGGCGGCGTACAGCTGCGGCAAGCCGGCGCTCGGCGTCGGGGCCGGCAACGTGCCCGCGTACATCGAGCGGAGCGCCGACCTCGAGCGGGCCGTCAACGACGTGGTGCTCTCCAAGTCCTTCGACAACGGCATGATCTGCGCCTCCGAGCAGGCGGTGATCCTGGACCAGGAGATCTACGGCGAGGCGCTGGCGGAGTTCCGCAAGCTCAAGGCCTACCTGGCGACCGAGGAGGAGAAGGCCAAGCTCGAGCGGTACGTCTTCGGGGTCGGCGAGGGCCGCGACTGCGCGGGCGCGAAGCTGAACGCGGCGGTGGTCGGGCAGAGTCCGGTGCGGATCGCCAAGGCGGCGGGCTTCGAGGTGCCGGCGGACACCTCGATCATCCTGGCCGAGGTCGGCGAGGTCGGCGAGGCCGAGCCGCTGACCAGGGAGAAGCTCTGCCCGGTGCTCGCGGTGCTGAAGGCGGGCACCCGGCGCGAGGGCCTGAGGCTGGCCACCGAGATGGTGGAGTTCCACGGCCTGGGCCACTCGGCGGCCGTGCACACCGAGGACGCGGCCTTCGCCGAGGAGTTCGGCCACGCCGTGAAGGCCTGCCGGGTGATCTGGAACGCGCCGAGCTCGCAGGGCGGCATCGGCGACGTCTACAACGCGTTTCTGCCCTCACTCACGCTGGGCTGCGGCTCCTACGGCCACAACTCCGTCTCCGGCAACGTGACCGCGCTCAACCTCGTCAACATCAAGCGGATCGGGCGGCGCAACACCAACATGCAGTGGTTCAAGATCCCGCCGAAGGTCTTCTTCGAACGGGGCTCCATCAAGTACCTGGCCGACATGCGGGGTGCCCGGAGAGTTGTCATCGTGACGGACCGGACGATGGTGGAGATCGGGCACCTGGAACGCGTCCGCAGCATCCTGGCCCGGCGCAGCGAGCCGGTGGAGATCCGGGTGATCGACTTCGTCGAGCCGAACCCGAGCATCGACACGGTCGACAAGGGCGCCGAGCTGATGCGCGGCTTCCGGCCGGACACCATCATCGCGCTCGGCGGCGGCTCGCCGATGGACGCGGCCAAGGTGATGTGGCTGATGTACGAGCACCCGGAGACGGTCTTCGCGGACTTGAAGGAGAAGTTCTTCGACATCCGCAAGCGCGCCTTCACCTTCCCCGACCTGGGCGAGAAGGCCAAACTGGTCTGCATCCCGACTACTTCGGGCACCGGCAGCGAGGTCACCCCGTTCGCGGTGATCACCGACTCGGAGACCGGTCAGAAGTACCCGCTGGCGGACTACGCGCTCACCCCGAGCGTGGCGATCTGCGACCCGGCGCTCACCACCCACCTGCCGAAGGACGTCACCGCCGACTCCGGCTTCGACGCGCTGACGCACTGCATCGAGACCTACGTGTCGGTCTACGCCAACGACTTCACCGACGGGCTCGCCCTGCAGGGCATCAGGCTGATCTTCGAGCACCTGGAGCAGGCCGTCACCGACGGCCCGGACAACCCGGTCGCCCGGGAGAAGATGCACAACGCCGGGACGATCGCGGGCATGGCCTTCGGCTCCGCCTTCCTGGGCGTGGTGCACGCGATGGCGCACACCCTGGGCGCGACCTTCCACGTCGCCCACGGGCGGACCAACGCGGTGCTGCTGCCGCACGTGATCCGGTACAACGGCTCGGCCCCGGCCAAGGTGACCAGCTGGCCCAAGTACCGCCGCTACGCGGCCCCGGAGCGGTTCCAGGCCGTCGCGCAGATGCTCGGTCTGCCCGCCGCCACCCCGGAGCAGGGCGTGGAGTCGCTGGCCCGCGCGGTGGAGGAGCTGCGCGACCGGGTCGGCATCCCCGCCTCCTTCAAGGCGGCCGGGGTGGACGAGTCGGCCTTCCTCGCGGCCCTGCCGCAGCAGGCGATGAACGCGTACGAGGACCAGTGCGCCCCGGCCAACCCGCGGATGCCGATGATCGCGGACATGCAGCAGCTGATGCGCCAGGCCTACTACGGCGAGTAGGTCCAAAGACCCTGCAGTTCAGGACTTTCCGAGCCCATGTGAGTTTGTGAATCGATTCACAATGTATCCGTAGGGCATCGAATCGAGGCGGGAGCGGAGACACCATGAGCACCCAGCAGTTCGAGAAGACCGGCAGCGGCGCCTGGGAGGGCTTCAAGGGCGGCCTGTGGCGGGACGCCATCGACGTCCGCGACTTCATCCAGCAGAACTACGCCCCCTACGAAGGCGACGCGTCCTTCCTGGCCGGCCCGACCGGGCGCACCACCGACGTGTGGCGCCAGATCACCGACCGTTTCCCCGAGGAGCGCGCCAAGGGCGTGTACGACGTCGCATACGACACTCCCTCCAGCATTACCGCGCACGCGCCGGGCTGGATCGACCGCGACCGGGAGCTCATCGTCGGCCTGCAGACCGACGCCCCGCTGAAGCGGGCGATCATGCCGTACGGCGGCTGGCGGATGGTCGCGGGCGCCCTGGAGACCTACGGGTACCCCGTCTCCCCCGAGCTGGAGAAGGTCTTCACCGAGTACCGCAAGACCCACAACGCCGGGGTCTTCGACGCCTACACCCCCGAGATCCGGGCCGCCCGCAAGGCCGGCATCGTCACCGGCCTCCCCGACGCCTACGGGCGCGGGCGGATCATCGGCGACTACCGCCGGGTCGCCCTCTACGGCGTGGACCGGCTGATCGAGGCCAAGCGCGAGGAGAAGTCCGAGCTGGACGCGCTGCCGAGGGACCCGAACCGCCTGGAGGAGGTCATCCGCGAGCGCGAGGAGCTGGCGGAGCAGATCCGGGCGCTCGGTGAGCTGAAGCAGATGGCGGCCGCCTACGGCTACGACATCTGCGGCCCGGCCCGCACCGGCCGCGAGGCGATCCAGTGGCTGTACTTCGCCTACCTGGCCGCCGTGAAGGAGCAGAACGGCGCGGCGATGTCGCTCGGCCGCACCTCCACCTTCGTGGACGTCTACCTCCAGCGGGACCTCGAGGCCGGGGTGCTCACCGAGTCGCAGGCCCAGGAACTGGTGGACGACTTCATCATCAAGCTGAGGATCGTGCGCTTCCTGCGCACCCCCGAGTACGACGAACTGTTCTCGGGGGATCCGACCTGGGTCACCGAGTCGATCGGCGGCATCGGCGAGGACGGCCGCCCGCTGGTGACCCGCACCTCCTTCCGCTACCTGCAGACGCTCTACAACCTCGGCCCGGCCCCCGAACCGAACATGACCGTCCTCTGGTCGCCCCGACTCCCCCAGGGTTTCAAGGAGTTCTGCGCCCAGGTGTCCATCGACACCTCCAGCGTGCAGTACGAGTCGGACGAGCTGATGCGCCCGCGCTTCGGCGACGACACCGCGATCGCCTGCTGCGTCTCGGCAATGGCCGTCGGCAAGCAGATGCAGTTCTTCGGCGCCCGGGTGAACCTCGCCAAGACGCTGCTCTACGCGATCAACGGCGGACGGGACGAGAAGTCGGGGGATCAAGTCGGCCCGCAGACCGGTGCGTTGACGGACGAGGTGCTCGACTACGACGCCGTGCTGGCCAAGTTCGACCAGCAGATGGAGTGGCTGGCCGAGACCTACGTCCACGCGCTCGACGTCATCCACTTCATGCACGACAAGTACGCCTACGAGCGGATCGAGATGGCCCTGCACGACCGGGACGTCCGCCGCACCATGGCCTGCGGGATAGCCGGACTCTCGGTGGCCGCCGACTCGCTCTCCGCGATCCGGCACGCGAAGGTGCGGCCCGTCCGGGACGAGACCGGGCTCGCCGTGGACTACCTGATCGAGGGCGAGTACCCCGCGTACGGCAACAACGACGACCGGGCCGACTCGATCGCGGTGTGGCTGGTCGAGGAGTTCATGAAGAAGGTGCGCAAGCACCCGACCTACCGGAACGCCGAGCACACCCAGTCGGTGCTGACCATCACCTCGAACGTGGTCTACGGCAAGAAGACCGGCTCCACCCCGGACGGCCGCCGGGCCGGCGAGCCCTTCTCCCCCGGCGCCAACCCGATGAACGGCCGGGACAGCCACGGCTACGTGGCCAGCTCCCTGTCGGTGGCCAAGCTGCCGTACGAGCACGCCGAGGACGGCATCTCGCTGACCAACACCGTCACGCCCGACGCGCTGGGCCGCACCCCCGAGGAGCGGGTCCGCAACCTGGCCGGCGTGCTGGACGGCTACATGGCGAGCAACGGCTTCCACATGAATGTGAACGTGCTCAACCGGGACACCCTGCTGGATGCGATGGAGCACCCGGAGAACTACCCGCAGCTGACCATCCGGGTCAGCGGCTACGCGGTCAACTTCGTCCGGCTCACGCGCGAGCAGCAGCTGGACGTGGTGAACCGTACGTTCCACGGCTCGCTGTAACCAGGAGGTGGTGGCCATGGCCGTCCTGCTCGGCACCGACATCCCCCTCGGCGCACCCGACGCCCACACCGGCTCGGTGCACTCCTGGGACTTGTCCACCGGCGTGGACGGCCCCGGCACCCGGTTCGTCACCTTCCTGGCCGGCTGCCCGCTGGCCTGCCTCTACTGCCACAACCCCGACACCATGGCGATGCGGGGCGGCAAGCGGACCAGCGCGGACGAGGTGGTGGCGGAGGCCGCGAAATACACCACCTTCATCCGGGCCGCCGGCGGCGGGGCGACCGTCAGCGGCGGCGAGCCGCTGCTCCAACCCGCCTTCGCGGGCGAGCTGTTCCACCGCTTCAAGCACGAACTCGGGCTGCACACCGCGCTCGACACCTCCGGCTTCCTGGGCGCCCGGGCCACGGACGAGCTGCTCGCCGACGTGGACCTGGTGCTGCTCGACATCAAGTCCTGGGACCGCGAGCTCTACCGGCGCCTCACCGGGCAGGAGTTGGCGCCGACGCTGGACTTCGCCCGGCGGCTGGCCTCGCTCCGGAAGGAGGTCTGGGTGCGGTTCGTGCTGGTGCCCGGCTTGACCGACCCGGCCGCGAACGTCGAGGGGGTGGCCGCCTTCGCCGCCTCGCTCGGCAATGTCTCCCGGGTGGACGTGCTGCCCTTCCACAAGCTGGGAGCCGCCAAGTACGAAGCGCTGGGCCGCAGTTTCGCCCTCGCCGACACCCCCTCCCCCACGCCCGAGCAGGTGGCCGCCGCACGCGCGGTCTTCGCCGGGCACGGACTCGACGCGATCTGAACCGAGAGGTACCCGCCATGCCCACCGCCGCGCCGCGCCGCCGCTCCCACCGGGAGACCCTCACCGAGGACCACCTCGGCCGCCCCCGCCGGGTGGTCGGGCCGGTGGCCGCACTGGACACCCGCACCCCCACCGCGCACGACCTGCTCCTGCTGCACTGCCCCAACTCGCTGCGGCGCACCGTGGCCGGGGCCGAGCCGCTGCCGGGCTGGACCAAGGCGGTGCTGCGCGGCAACCCGTGGGTGACGGTCCGGCGCGCACCGGTCCTGGCCGGCGGCCCGGCCGACGCACACGGGCCGGTGCGCTGCCGCCGGGACGTCACGGCGGTGCCGGAGAGCTGGATCCCGATCACCCTGCGCGGGGCCGAGCGCGAGCAGCGGGTGAGCGGCTACGCCCCGCGCTCGGCGGTGGCCGTCACCCTGCGGCCCGAACAACTCCCCGGCCGCCTCGACCAGTTGCCCGCCAACCGGCGCGAGCACATCCCAGCACTGGCCGCCCTGCCCCTGGCCGGGGAAATCATCGACAGCTACCGCCCGGTCTGGGGCCCGATCGGCGCCGTCGGCTGCGAACTCGCCACCGGTGCACCAGCGGTGGGCCCGGCCAGCCCGCTGCGACTACTGCTGCGCAGCCCGATGCCGTTCAGCCGCCGGGACGCCCTGCTGCTGCGCCGGGCCCTGCGCAAACTCCCGGTCTGGGTCGAGGCGGAGCTGGAGACCCGGCACGGCGCCGTCTCCCTCGCCGAGTACTCCACCTCGCCCCAGGTGCTCACCCTCCACACCCCCGACGGCCCCCGCATCGTCGCCGACCCGTGGTACGCCACGGGGGCCGCCTGAGCGACGACGGAACGGCGGGTGCGCGGTATTGTGCCGCGCACCCGCCGTTCCGCGTCCACCCACTGATTCGTGACCGGACGACCGGTTTCCCCGGCCCGGCCGGGCCGGAGTCGACGACAAGACGGACATTAGGGCACAGGGCCACATCTTCTGCAAGGTTCAGCAAATAGTCCACCACTCAAGGGCAAAGGAAGCTTATAGACAATCCGGAGCGACTGGTTCCGAATTATGCGTAAGAATTCTCTTGGCACACGACCGTTGGTGCGTCTACTGTCTCCGTTCGAGGGCGATTGGGATCGAACGGATCGAGCCCTCGCCGGTAGCTCCCCATCGCGGGCCGACCCAACGGGAGACGTCCCGCCGCATTACCGGCCCGCCGAGCCGCCGGAATTCTCGGAGAAATCCGCAGAACGTGCACCACGCCACTTCAGACGAGCGAAAGGGCACCACCATGACCATCAGCCGCACAGTGCGCCGCCTTGCCGTTGCCGGGGCCACCGCCACTGCCGTACTCGGACTCGCCGCCACCCAGGCCTCCGCCGGTCAGGTTCTCGACTTCCCCGGTTCGACCAGTGGGTTCTCGACCACCTACGGCGGCACCACCGCCCGTTTCTCCACCGGCGACGGCGGCTACCAGTCGATCATCACCGTCACCGGCTCGGGCAGCGCCCAGGACCGCGCGCAGTGCTCGCGCGGCAACGGCGGCACCAACTGGTACGAGTCGACCATCCGGGCCAGCGGCGGCGGCACCTCGCACTACGACTGCCTGAACAACGGCACCTACAACCGGGGCCTGGTCGGCGTCGGCGTCGACTTCTGACCGACTGACGGTCGAGAAGCCTTCGAAGTGCGGCGCTAGGGCGACCTACCGCCGATGATCACCGCAGCCGACGGCCACCGGGAGATTCCCATGAGCAAACCGAAGAAGGTCCTCCTGTGGTCGCTGGCGGCGGTGGTCCTCTTAGCCGGGGCGGGCTGGTTCTACACCGCCCGCTCCGGCGCCACCGGGCCGACGCCGGCCGAGGCCGCCCAGGCCCGCCGGCTCGAAGCGGTCCTCGCCGGACTGCTCCCCCAGAGCGAGAGCAACCGCTTCAACTCCGAGCTGGCGGCAAGAACGGAACGGCTGATCGCCGACTGCATGCGGGACAAGGGGCTCCAGTACTTTCCGAAGGACCCGCTGAGCCTGACCGATCCGGAGACCTCGACGGACTTCTCCAGCCTGGCCTATGCCCAGACCCACGGCTTCGGGATCGCGGCTTGGCCGACCTTCGCCCCGAGCCACGAGAACGACCACGTCACCGCCGCACTCACCGGCCAGGAGAGACAGCGCTACGACGCGGCGCTGACCTCCTGCTCCGACTCCTCGGCGAAGCGAGCGGCCAAGGAATTCGGCATCGCCCAGGGCAACGCGGACTACGACCGGACGGACCGAGCGGTGACGTCGGACCCCGAATACCGGCGAGCCCTGACCGAGTGGGCGGACTGCGCCCGGAAGAAGGGCTACGACAACCGGTCGCGACTGGACCTCATCAATCAGCTCCGCAGCGAGTACATGGAATTGATGAAGAAAATCAACAACAGCATTCCCATGGAATCCGCACCCTCACAGGAAGAGCTGGAGCGGCGCACCAAAGCCGAACCCGCCTACCAGAAATTCGCCCGGAAAGAAATCCAGGCAGCCGTCGAGACCTTTCCCTGCTCGACCGTCACCGACAGCGTCTATCGAACACTCTTCCAGCACCGCTCCGGACTTCCGGCAGCCACAAGCGGAAGCCACTGATCCACTTCTGGGAACCGCCCACCGGAACGGGGATCAGGTGAGACGATTCCAGACGATCCAATCTGATCTGCACAGCTCAGGAGGCACACGATGAATCTTCTGGTCGCCGACCGGTTACGGCTGGACTTCGGGTCGACCCGGGCCCTCGACGGGGTGTCGTTCGAGGTCGCGCCGAAGGAGATCGTGGCCGTCACCGGATCGAGTGGGTCCGGGAAGTCGACGCTGCTGCACTGCCTGGCAGGGATCCTGCGGCCGGAAGGCGGCACGGTGCATCTGGGCGGGGAACGGATCGACGATCTGCCGGAGGCCGGGCGGAGTGCGCTGCGACGACGGGACTTCGGGTTCGTCTTCCAGCTCGGGGAGCTGATTCCCGAACTGTCCATCGCGGAGAACGTGTCGCTGCCGCTGCGGCTGGCGGGCGTGACCCGTAAGGACGCCACGCGCCAGGCCGCCGAGGCGCTGGCCCGGCTGGAGATCGCCGACCTCGGCCCCAAGCGGCCCGCCCAGGTCTCCGGCGGGCAGGCCCAACGGGCCGCTGTCGCCCGGGCCTTGGTCCACCGACCGAAGGTGGTCTTCGCCGACGAGCCGACCGGCGCGCTCGACACCACCAACGGCGAGCGGGTACTGGAAGCACTCACCACGGCGGCGCGGGAACAGGGCGCGGCCGTGGTCATCGTGACCCACGAGGCCCGGGTCGCCGCCTGCGCCGACCGCGAGGTGGTCATGAGCAACGGCCAGGTCATCGGCGTGAAGGACCGGGTGTGATGCGCGGCTGGTCCTACCCCCTCCTGCTCGGCGTCCGGCTGGTCCGCGGCTACGGCCGGGCCGGCTGGGTCCGGGTAGGCCTGATGGCAGGCGGCACGGCCGTCGGCGTACTGGTGCTGATCACCGCAGTGGCCGTCCCGGCCATGCTCGGCCACCGGGCCGACCGCACCGACGCCCGCACCGTGGTCTGTGCCGCGGACGGCGACCAGCAGGCCACCGGCTGCGGGCTGCTCGGGCAGACCGTCCCCGACACCTGGCACGGCCGGGCCTGGCAACGCCAACTCGTCCCCGGAGACACCACCGCGACCCCGCCGCCCGGGCTCACCGCGCTCCCGCGCCCGGGTGAGCTCGTGCTCTCCCCCGCCCTGCACCGGCTTTACGACGACCCGGCCGCCCAGGCCCTGCGGGACAGACTGCCCGGCCGGTTCACGGCCGAGATCGCACCGGCGGGCCTCCTCCAGCCCGACGAACTGCTGGCCTACGTCGGCACCGCGCGCACCCCCGGTGCACCCGTCCAGCACCCGGACGGCTACGGGCCGTCGGAGCGGGGGCTGACCGGGCCGGCGATGGTCACCCAGGACGGCACCGGCGGTACCGCCGACACCCGCAAGAACACCATCACCCTGCTGGTCGGCGCGATCGCCGTCCTCACTCCCGTGCTGCTCTTCCTCGCGTCCTGCGCCCGGCTCTCGGCCGCTACCCGTGACCGCCGACTGGCCGCGCTGCGCCTGCTCGGCCTCACCCCGCGCCAGACCCAGGTGGTCAACGCGGGCGAGACAGCGATCGTCTCGGTGCTCGGCGCGCTCGGCGGGCTCGCGGCGTTCGAGGCACTGCGCCCGATGAGCGCGCACTGGACCGTGGCCGGGTACGGCTGGTTCGCCGCAGATCTCCAGCCGCCGATCTGGCAGACCGCCCTGCTGCTGCTCGCGGTACCGGTCCTGGCCGTCCTGGTCGGGGCCGGCGCCGTCCGCCGGGTGGTCGGAGCCACCCGGGCCGGCCGTGCCGACGCCGCACCTCGGCCGCTCTCCTGGTGGCGGCTGGCACCGCTGCTGCTCGGCGTGGCCGTCACCGGGTACGCCGCCCTGAGCCGCCCGCCGGAGAAGGGCGACCCGAACACCTCGATGCTGTACACGATGGGTGCCGGCCTGCTGCTCACCCTCGTCGGGATCGCGGCCGCCACCCCGTTGGTGGCCCGGCTGGTGGCCGTCGGTCTGGCGCGGGTCAGCCGTTCGCTGGCGATCCTGCTGGGTGCCCGACGGCTGGAGGTGGAAGCCGCCGCGGTCTCCCGGGTGGTCACGGGCCTGGTCCTGCTGGTCTTCGCGAGCGCGTTCGGCCAGTCGGTGCTGGCCACGGTGCAGACCCGGACCTCGGCCGAGGCCTGGACCCAGATCATGGCCCCGGGTGTCTACCAGGGCCCGGCTGCCACGGCCGACGGCCGCCCACTGCCGGGCTCCCTCCTGCAGGACATCCCCGGAGTCCGCCAGGTGGTGCCGGTGCGCCGGCTCCAGACGGCACTGCCCACCACGCCGCAGCCCACCGCGCCGGGCACCGTCACGCCTGCTCCCGCACCCATCCGCAGCGCCGTGGTGCTCTCCTGCGGGGAGCTCGCGGCCGTGATCAAGCAGGGGCCGACGGGCTGCCAGGACGGCGTGGCCTACTGGCTGCCCAAGCCCGGCCAGTTCGTCGGCCCGGCCGACACCGGCCCGCTCACCCTCGGGGCGGACGGCCGGTCGGTGACGGTCGGCTCACCGACCCGGACGCTGGCCCTGCCGGACCTCAACTCCGTCTCGAACAGCTCACCCGTCGCGGCCGACCTGCTGCTGCCGCCGAGCACTCCCGGGCTGAACTCGCTGCAGACTCCCGCCGCGGCCTACCTGGTCGTCACGGACGGCCGGGCCGACACCTTCGAGGCACTCAACGCGGCCGTGGCGAAGGCGGATCCGAGCCTCACGGTGAACGTACCGGACATCGCGCTCGAGTCGCAGTACCAGTTCCCGCTGTTCCGCGCACTGTTGACCCTCGCAACCCTGCTGACGCTCGCGATCTCCTTCGCCACCATCACGGTGGGCTCGATCGACCGGGCGATCGAGCGGCGTCGCCAGGTGGCCCTCCAGGCGGTGGTGGGCGTGCCGCTCGGCACCATGCGGCGGGCCCAGCTGGTGCAGGTGCTGCTCCCGTACGGTGCCGGGATCACCCTGGCGCTCTCCCTTGCGGGGCTGGCCGCCCGGGCCTATGGCCGGGCCGGGGGTACCTCCGGCAGCATCCCCTTGAACGCACTCGGCGGCATCACCGCCCTGGCGGCGGCGGGCGCCGTGGTGGCCGGTCTGAGCGCCATCCCGGCACTGGGCCGTAGCGTCAAGGCGGAGTACCTGCACCGCGAGTAGACGGCGCGACCGAAGAGCCCGAGGGGGCGCGGCCCCTCGGGCTCTTCGGGTCAGCCGCTGATGCTGGGCGCGCCGGTCTCCAGGTGGCCGGTGAAGCGCTGGGACCAGGTGGTGTCGGAGCTGACGGTCACCGTGAAGTCGTACCAACCGTTCTGGTAGGCCACCGCGTTGAAGTAGTCGTTCGCCGTGGCACCGGGCTGCACGGTGTACGTCCAGGGGCCGTCGGTGCGGTAGTTGTTCGAGGTGATGGTGAAGGTCACCGCCGAGGTGTCGGAGTTCTTCAGGGCGAACCAGACGGCCAGCTGGCCCGTGGTGGGCGCGTTGGCGTAGGAGGCCGTCACCGAGACGTTCTTGCCGGCCTTGGTGGCGTCGCCCTTGAAGCGGCGCAGGAAGCGGTTGGGCCCGATCACGCTCAGGTCGTAGGGGCCGCCGCCGAAGTTGGTGCCGCAGTTGAAGAAGTCGCTGGTGGAGCCGCCCGGGTCGACGGTGTACTGCCACGGGCCGCCGCTGCGGTAGGCGTTGGCGTAGGCCGCGAAGTGGGCCGAAGTCGCGCCCGCCGCACCACCGTTGGCCATCGCGATCCAGACCTTCATCACCCCGCCGGAGCCGAACTCCAGGTGGTCCAGGTTGGCGTTCGGCTGGTACGGCAGGGCGCGGGCCGGGCGGGTGCCGGGCTCCTGGGCGGGCAGCGCGTTGCCCGCCGGGGAGGGGTTGGACATCGGGCCGCAGGTGGCCAGGCCGATGGTCTGCGAGGTGTCGGGCAGCGCGGGCATGCCGTACACCGGGCTGGTGAAGTCGAACATGCCGGTCAGGTCTCCGCAGACCTTGCGGCGCCAGGCGCTGATGTTCGGACAGGTGGCCGGCTTGCCGATGGCGGCGGTCCACTTCTCCAGGAAGCGCAGCACCGAAGTGTGGTCGGCGACCTCGGAGTTGACCCAGCCACCGCGCGACCAGGGCGAGATGGCGATCATCGGGACGCGGAAGCCGAGGCCGATCGCGGTGTTGCTGTAGAACTCGCCCGCGGTGCCGGCCGGCGGGGAGGGCGGCGGCACGTGGTCGAAGAAGCCGTCGTTCTCGTCGTAGTTGAGGAACATGACGGTGGAGTTGAAGACGTTCGGGTCCGCGTTGAGCGCGTCCATCACCATGTGCACGAAGTGGGCGCCGTCCTCCGGGGTGGCATACGGGTGCTCGGAGGACTGCTGGTCGGCGACGATCCAACTGACCTGCGGAAGCGTGCCGTTCAGGACGTCACTGCGGATCGCGGCGGCGATGTCGTCGGGGGTGCGGCCGGTGACCTTGGGCACCGATCCCATGCCCTTGACCGCGAGCGCGCTGCCGGCCGGGGCGGAGGAGAACTGGGTGAAGTACGCGAGCGCGTTGTCACCGAAGTTGTCGGCGGCGTTCTGGTAGACCTTCCAGCTCACGCCGGCCGCCTCGAGGGCCTCGGCGTAGGTCTGCCAGCGCAGGCCGGACTCGTCGCCGCCGTCGTAGGCCGGGCCGCCCGCGGTGCCGGCCGGGTCGATCATGCCGGACCAGTGGAAGGTGCGGTTCGGGCCGGTCGCACTCAGGGTGGAGCAGTGGTAGGCGTCGCAGATGGTCCAGTTGTCGGCCAGCGCGTAGTGGAAGGGGATGTCGGCGCGCTGCAGGTAGCCGAGGGTGCGCACGGTGCCCTTGGCGGACACCCAGGAGTCCATCTTGCCGCCGTTCCAGGCCTTGTGCTGGTCGGACCAGGCGTGCGAGAGGTCGCCGTTGCACTGGGCGGTGGTCTCGGTGGAGCCGGAGGCGCCGCTGGGGTTGAAGGCCCAGGGGTACTGGCGGGAGAAGAGGCCGTTCGGCTGGTTGAAGACGCTGTAACCGTTTGCGATCTGGATGGCACTGCGGTCGGCGAAGCCCCGGACGCCCTTGAGGGTGCCGAAGTAGTGGTCGAAGCTGCGGTTCTCCTGCATCAGGATGACGATGTGCTGCGCATCCGCGATGGTGCCGGTGGTGCTCAGGGCCACGGCCGAGGCCGGGGACGCCCCCTCGGTCATCGAACCGGCCACCGCGGCGCCCGCCGCCGCGCTCGCCGACATCGCCATGAACTTCCTACGACTGAGCTCGGCCATCAGCCCGCCCGTCCCTTCGCGATTAGGGATGTTGTCCACACACGTTGTGTCCACGCCATCCGACGCGGAGCATCTTTGCGCAGGTCCGAGGGGCTGACCATGGTTTTCCATCAAGGCTTGTTGGACTGTTCGCCGACGCTTCGCGAGGCGACGGCGAGGTGAACGGCCGGGTGGGCCGCCGCTCAGGAGTCCTTCACAGTGATACCCAGGGCGTGTGCGAACTGAGGCGCCAGGTCGAAGAGTTGGGCGGTGCCGATCAGGGCGCCGCGCAGGCCCTGCGGCCCGTCGGGCAGACCGAGCCGGACGGCGCCGCGCAGGTCGACGTTCTTCAGCGTGGCGCCGTTCAGCCGGACTTCCTCCAGGGTGGAGCCGGGCACCGAGACATCGGTGAGCTTGGCACCGCCGAGGTCGACGTCACGCAGCAGGCAGTCCTCGAAGACCACGTCGCGCAGCAGCGCGCCGCGCAGGTTGACCGCCTCCAGCTTGCACTGGCGGAACACCACCCGGCGCAGCGCGGCGCCGTACCCCGAGATGCCCGCGAGCACGCTGCCGAGCACCGCGCTGTCCTGCCAGTCGCTCTCGGCCAGCTCGACCGCCACCCACCTGGCCCCCTGCACCCAGGCCTCGTTGAACCGGGCCTGGCGCAGCTTGGCCCCCTGCAGCTCGACCCCGGTGAGCGCGCACTCCAGGAAGCTCGCGCCGCTCGCCTGCCCCTCGAACCGCAGCCCGTCGAAGTGGGCGGTGTCGTACCGCTCCTCGGCGCGCAGCGGCCCGGGGTGCGGGCGCAGCAGGTGCGCGTACGGGAGGTCGGCGAGCTGGTCGGGGGTGGTGGGCACGTGCGGTCTCCTAGCTGAGGGGGGGCTCCCCCCAGTCTCGCCGAGGGGTCCGACAGGCGGCTCAGCCGCGGCGGGCGCGGAGGGCGAGTCCGACCGCGACGGCGGCGGCGCAGACCAGGCCGGCCGGCAGCACGGCCTGCGAGCCGGCCGCGGTGCAGGCCAGCACGGCCGCGGCGGCCAGTGGCAGGACGAGCTGGGCGGCGCCGGTCTTCACGTGCCGGGAGTGCAGCAGCCAGACGGTGAACAGGTAGAGCGCGGTGGGCACGGTGACGGTGGCGGCGGCCACCGTGCTGGAGACGTGCGCCTTGCCGGCGGCGTCCTCGACGGCCACCTCGAGGCCGGAGCCGATCGCGGCGGCGCCGAGGAAGACCAGGTAGTGGCCGTAGCCCCAGACGAAGGCCTGCCGGTTGGAGCGCAGGTGGTCGTGGATGGGCTCGGCGAAGTAGACCCACCAGGCGCTGAAGCAGATCAGCAGGCCGCCGATCGCGACGGCGGCCAGCTTTCCGAGCGCGTCCTCCTCGTCCAGGCCGGACTGCACGGCGACGGTGGCGGCGGCGACCGTCTCGCCGAGCACGATCAGGGTGAACAGGCCGTACCGCTCGGAGATGTGGTGCGGGTGCCAGCTGGTCTGGCTGCGGCGCTCGGCGAGCACCGGCACGCTCAGCTCGGCCACGATCATCGCCAGTGCGGCCACCGTGCGCCCGGCACCGTCGGGCACCACCAACAGCGCCGGCCACCAGCCGAGTTGGCAGAGCGCCACGCCGGCCGCGTAGCGCAGGGTCATGGTGCGCTCGGGCCCGGCGCAGCCCGCCGCGGCGCGCAGCCACTGGGTGACCAGGGCCAGGCGCATCACGGCGTAGCCGATCACGAAGAGCGCGTAGTCGTGGCTCTCGAAGGCCCGCGGCACCCCGGCGGCGAGGATCAGCACCCCGGCGATCTGGACCAGGGTGGTGACCCGGTACGGCACGTCGTCCACGTCGTAGGCGGAGGCGAACCAGGTGAAGTTCATCCAGGCCCACCAGATCGCGAAGAATGCCAGGAAATACCCTGGAATACCCACCCCGTAGTGGCCCTCGGCCAGCGAGACCGCCAGCTCCCGGCCGGCCTGGCCGACGGCGACCACGAAGCAGAGGTCGAAGAACAGTTCCAGCGGGGTGGCGACCCGGTGGTGCTCCCGCCGGTCCCGGGCGGTCATCCGCCGGACGGTGCGGTAGCCGGCTTGTTCGCTGGTCATGGTTGCGCCTCCACGGTGTCAGGTCACAGGTGATCCTGACACTGCGGAGGCACTGGGGCACGTAACTTTCGGGCGGGTTGCTCCCCTTACGTCCTGTTGTCAGCGAGGGTTGACGACCCAGTGCGCGAACCGGGTGACAGCGCGGACCCGCCGGGCGGCTGCGGCGCGGCCCGCTCGCGGCGGCCGGTTAGATTCCTCACCGGAAAGGCGACGCGGGCGGTCCGCGGGCACCGTGCGGAAGGTCAAGACCGGTGGCGGAGCAGGGGGGCGGGTCGACACCGCTCCGCTGCCCCGGCCGCCGGGCTCGTGATCACCGCGCCGCCCGCCGTGCCGCCTGTCGTCCGTCAACCGGCTTGGCCGAGGGCCTGCCGGAACGTCACTTCTCCCAGCCGACCTTGAGGATGTCGGTGTCCGCCAGGCTGCCCGCACCGAAGTTGGCCAGGCCCTTGCGGACGGCCACGATGCTCGGGCGCTGGTAGAGCTCCAGGGTGTGGCCCAGCTCCCAGATCTTGGCGTCCGCCTCGTTGTAGAGCTTGTCGGCAGCCTTCGGGTCCAGGGTGCCGGCGGCCTGCTTGAGCAGCGAGTCGATCTCCGGGGTGCTCAGCTTGGAGTAGTTGCCGAACACGTTGTCGCCCTCCGGTGCACGGAAGTTCGCCACGCCGGCCGAGAGCGGGAAGGAGCCGGTGTTGCGCCAGCTCGCCAGGTCGAACTTGCCCAGGTTGATGTACTTGGAGAAGTACTCCTTGCTGGCCACCTTGTCGATGTCGAGCTTCACGCCGATCTGGAGCAGCATGTTCTGCACGGCGGTGGCGATGTCGCTCTGCGCCTGGGTCGAGCCGTCGCTCATGACGTAGTGCAGTTCGAGCTTCTGGCCGCCCTTGGTGCGCGGCTGGCCGGCTCCGGCGTCCTGCCAACCGGCCTTGTCCAGCAGGGCATTGGCAGCGGCCACGTCGAACTTGGCCCAGTCGCCGGAGTTGTTCTGGTAGCCGGACTGGTTGGTCATGTAGAGGTGGTTGTCCAGCGGCTTGAAGACCACCGGCACGCCCTGGTTGGCGATCTTGATGAGCGAACTGCGGTCGATCGCCTTGCCGAGCGCCTGGCGCACGCCCAGCTCGGCCAGCGGGCCGTTGCCGCCGAAGGAGATGTGCACCTCGTCCCACGGGGTGCCGGTGCGGATGACACCGTCCTTGGCGTCCTTGAGCTGGCCGTAGGAGGTGGCCGAGCCGGCCCCGGCGTAGTCCACCTCGTTGTTGAGGAAGGCCTGGGTGATCGCCGCGGAGTCCAGCACCCGGTAGGTGATCTTGTCGAGCTTGGGCTTGGGGCCCCACCAGTCCGGGTTCGGCACCAGGGTGAGGGTCTGGGCGCTCTTGTCCAGCGTGCCGATCTTGAACGGGCCGCCGAAGACCGGCACCTTCTCGATCCAGCCCTTGTTGAAGGTGTCCGGGTCGGTCAGCCCGGCGGCCGGCAGCAGCGGGTTGAACAGGTTCTGCCAGTCCGCGTAGGGCTTGCTGAAGGTGACCTTGACCTCCTGGTCGTCGGCCCCCTTCTCGACGCTGGAGATCTGCTCGTAGCCCGAGGAGTCGGCGATGTTGTACGCCGGGTTCTTGCCGTTGGAGGTCTCCCAGACGGCCTTGAAGTCCTGGTAGCCGATCGGCTTGCCGTCCGACCACTTGGCCTTCGGGTTGACCTTGTACGTGATCACCTCGGGCGACTGCGAGGTGACCTCGGCCGAGACCAGGTACTCGGGCACCGGGTGGAACACACCCTTGGCGTCCGAGCGGAAGATCTTCGCCTCCATGTACCCCATGGCCTCGACGGCGTCGCCGTAGCGGCCATCCACCTGGTACGGGTTCCACTGGGTGATCCACTGCTGCAGCGGCTCGCGCAGCTCGCCGCCGTCCTTGATCTTGTCCAGCGGCTGCGGGTTGTTGTCCTCCGCATCCTGGGTCGGGACGACGTTCTTGGGCACGTCACCCGAGCCCGAACCCCCGGAGCTGCAACCGGTGACGGTCAGCGCCAGGGCGATGGCGACGACGACGGCCCGGCCGAGGGCGCGGGTGGTCCTGGCTGTGGTGGACGAGTCCATGAGGGGTGCCCCCAAGTGAGGTCGAGTTGATGCCTTCGAGGCCGCCAGGTGTGGCGACTGTTGAGCGTGGGCAGCCAAGTGAGTGCCCTGGCCCGCAGAACGTAACAGCGCATCAACCGCTCCACCAGGGTTCGGTGTTCACAACTGATCGAATCGAAACAGGGGGCAACGTCACCGCAATACTCCGTCAGTAACCGGCTGATTCACTCTGACCTGCGGGTTCATCTGCGAGAACTGATCAACCGCCGTCCGACCTCTGGACGACCGACCGTCCGGTCGCGTAGAACTGCTGCCCGAAGTTGTGTCAACTCCCCCTGCTACGAAGGCTTGTGATCATGTCGATGAGGTGCACGAACCGATTTCTCGGCGGTAGACGGTGATCCGGTACCTGGCCAAGCGGTTCGGCTACTACCTCGCGCTGCTGATCGCCGCGATCTTCCTGGCGTACGCCCTGGCCTCCTCGGCGCTCGGGCCGCGGACCTACTTCGAGGCCAAGCAGCCCCGGCCCTCCGCCGCCTCGGTGGACCGCCAGCTGACCGAGCTCAACATCAACGACCACACGCCGGTGGTCGAGCGGTTCGGCGTCTGGACCAGGAACCTGGTGGTGCACGGGGACCTCGGGCAGACCATTCACAACACCTCGGTCAACGAGGACTTCGGCCGACGGATCTGGGTCTCGCTGCGGCTGCTGCTGATCGGCAGCGTGCTCGGCATGGTGCTCGGTGTGGCGGCCGGGGCGTGGAGCGCGGTCAAGCAGTACCGGTTCTCGGACCGGGCGTTGACGCTGATCTCCTTCGTGCTGCTCTCCACCCCGGTCTTCCTGCTCGCGCTCTTCCTCAAGAACGGCGCGATCGCCGCCAAGGACGCCGCCGGGCACGACGTCGTCCCGTTCACCGGCTACGAGACCCCCGGGCTGACCGGTGGCATCGGCGCCCACCTCGCCGACTGGTCGCTGCACCTGCTGCTGCCGACCCTCTCGCTGGCCCTCGGCGGCCTGGCCGTCTACAGCCGCTACCAGCGCGGCACCATGCTCGACGTGCTCGGCTCCGACTACCTGCGCACAGCCGAGGCCAAGGGGCTCACCCGCAACCAGGCGCTGCTCAAGCACGGGCTGCGCACCGCGATCATCCCGATGGCCACGATGTTCGCCTACAGCTTCCTCGGCATCCTGACCGGGGCGGCCTTCACCGAGACCATCTTCGGCTGGCACGGGATGGGCGAGTGGTTCATCCAGGCGATCAACGAGCAGGACGTCAACTCCGTCGTCGCCGTCAACCTGTTCGCCGCCGTGGTGGTGCTGGCCTCCGGCTTCCTCGCCGACGTGCTCACCGCCGCCCTCGACCCGCGCGTCCGGTACTGAGAGGGCCCGCCACCATGACCGCCGTCCTCACCGAGGCCCCCCTGCCCGCCGCCCCCGCTCCGGCCCCCGCCGGGCGGCTGAAGATCGTGCTGCGCCGCCTGCTCGCCGCCAAGGGCGTGCTGGTCGGCTCCGTGATCGTGCTGCTGCTCTTCCTGCTCGCCTTCGGCGGGCCGCTGGTCACCAAGTGGGACTACGCCACCCCCGACTACCTGGCGCTGCGCCGGCCGCCCTCCGCCGAGCACTGGTTCGGCACCAACGGGCTCGGACAGGACGTGTTCGCGCAGACCGTCCGGGGTCTGCAGAAGTCACTGATCATCGGTCTGCTGGTGGCCGTGTTCTCCACCGTGGTCGCCTCACTGGTCGGCGCCTGCGCCGGGTACTTCGGCGGCTGGGCGGACCGGGTGCTGACCTTCCTGGTCGACCTGCTGCTGGTCTTCCCCAGCTTCCTGATCATCACCATCATCTCGCCCAAGCTGAAGGGCGCCGGCTGGGTCGCCTTCGTCTTCCTGCTCGCCGCCTTCAACTGGATGATCACCGCCCGGGTGATCCGCTCGATGACCCGCTCCCTGCGCGAGCGCGAGTTCGTCCGGGCCGCCCAGTTCATGGGCGTGCACAGCTTGCGGATCATCGTCCGGCACATCCTGCCGAACGTCGCCTCCTTCCTGATCACCGACGCCACCGTCGCCGTCGGCGGCGCGGTGATGAGCGAGACGGCGCTCTCCTACTTCGGCTTCGGCGTGCGCTCCCCCGACGTCTCGCTCGGCACCCTGCTCGCGGCCGGCACCGACCAGGCGCCGGTCTTCCCCTGGCTGTTCTACTTCGCCGCCGGCCTGCTGGTGCTCTTCGTGCTGGCCATCAACCTGATCGGCGACGGGCTGCGCGACGCCCTCGACCCCACCACCGAGGCGGCCCGGCCCGCCCGTACCGCTCGCACCGCCCGGACCATTCGGAGCAAGAAGTGACCACCGACCTCGACGCCCCCGCCGACCTGCTGACCGTGAGTGAGCTGACCGTCGACTTCGGGCCCGCGCCCGCCGTACGCGGGGTGGACCTCAGGCTGCGCCGCGGCGAGACGCTCGGCATCGTCGGCGAGTCCGGCTCCGGCAAGTCCGTCACCGCGCTCGCCGTGCTCGGCCTGCTGCCCGGCTCGGCCACGGTCAGCGGCTCGGTGCGGTTGGAGGGCCGCGAGCTGGTCGGCCTGCCCAACAGGGAGATCGCCAAGATCCGGGGCAACAAGGTCGCCATGGTCTTCCAGGACCCGCTCTCGGCCTTCACCCCGGTCTACCGGATCGGCGACCAGATCACCGAGGCGCTGCGCATCCACCAGCGCCTGGACAAGGCGGCCGCCCGGGCACGCGCGGCCGAACTGCTCGACCTGGTCGGCATCCCCGAGCCGGAGCGGGCGCTGGACAACTTCCCGCACGAGTTCTCCGGCGGCATGCGCCAGCGCGCGATGATCGCGATGGCGATCGCCAACGATCCCGACATCCTGCTCGCCGACGAGCCCACCACCGCCCTGGACGTCACCATCCAGGCCCAGGTGCTCGACGTGCTGCGGCGCGCCCAGCGCGAGACCGGCGCCGCACTGGTGCTGGTCAGCCACGACCTCGGGGTGATCGCCGGGATGGCCGACCGGGTCGCCGTGATGTACGCCGGGCGGGTGGTCGAGACGGCGGCCGTGGACGAGCTGTTCGCCCGCCCGCGCCACCCGTACACCCTCGGCCTGATCGGCGCCGTGCCGCGGCTGGACACCGACGGCGGGCCGCTGGTGCCGATCCCCGGCAGCCCGATCCCGCTCGCCGACCTGCCCGGCGGCTGCCCCTTCGCCGACCGCTGCCCGCTGGCCGAGGACCGCTGCCGGGTGGCCGAGCCGCCGCTGACCGGGGACGGCGACCACCTGGCGGCCTGCGTCCGGGCCGAGGAGCTGGCCGAGCGCGGGCCCGCCCCCGGCGAGGTCTACCCCCTGCCGGTGGTGCCGCCGCCCGCCGTCGCCGTGCCGCGCGAGGAGCGGTCCTCCGTGCTGGCCGTGAGCGGGCTCGGCAAGACCTTCCCGGTGCTCAAGGGCTCGGTGTTCAAGCGCAAGGTCGGCGAGGTCTACGCCGTGGACGGCGTGGAGCTGGACATCCGGCAGGGCGAGACGCTCGGCCTGGTCGGCGAATCCGGCTCCGGCAAGTCCACCACCCTGTTCGAGATCCTCCGGCTGGCCGCCCCGCAGACCGGGCAGATCGAGCTGCTCGGGCAGGACACCGCCTCGCTCGACCGGGCGGCGGCGCACCGGCTCCGGGCGGACCTGCAGATCGTCTTCCAGGACCCGATGGCCAGCCTCGACCCCCGGCTGCCGGTCAGCGACATCATCGCCGAACCGCTGCTCGCCCAGCGGGCGCCGCGCGAGCTCATCGCGCGGCGGGTTCCTGAGCTGCTGCGCCAGGTCGGGCTCGACCCGGCACACGCCGGGCGGTACCCGCACCAGTTCTCCGGCGGGCAGCGGCAGCGGATCTCGATCGCGCGGGCGCTCGCGGTGCAGCCGAAGCTGCTGGTGCTGGACGAGCCGGTGTCGGCGCTGGACGTGTCCGTGCAGGCCGGCGTGCTCAACCTGCTGCAGCAGCTCAAGGCGGAGCTGGGCCTGGCCTACCTCTTCGTCTCGCACGACCTCTCGGTGATCCGGCACCTCTCGGACCGGGTCAGCGTGATGTACCTCGGCCGCACCGTGGAGGCCGGCGCGGTGGACGCCGTCTTCTCCGCTCCCCGGCACCCCTACACCCGGGCCCTGCTCTCGGCCGTGCCGCTGCCCGACCCCGCCGCCGAGCGCGCGCGGACGCGTGTCCTGCTCGCCGGGGACCCGCCCTCCCCCACCGAACGCCAGACCGGCTGCCGCTTCCGCACCCGGTGCCAGGTCTACGCCGCCCTGGACGAGGGCCGTCGAGAACTGTGCGACGCGCAGGCGCCGGCCCTGACCGAGGCAGCACCGGGTGTCGATCACTCGGCGGCCTGCCACTACCCCGAAGGCTGATCCACTTGGCCCTGCCCCCACCCACGGCGGGCAGGTCCACCGTGGGTGGTAGCCGTCGCCGAGCAGCAGGGGCACCACCACCGCCCGACCGCTCAGGCCGTCCAGCACCTCGGCCACGGAGGGCCGTTGGTCCCGGCGGACCGGGGACTTCCGGCCCCGTACCACGGACGGTCGACCCGTAGCGCGGACCCTACCGTCCGTCAGTAGGGTCCGAGCCATGGACCCCACCGAAGAACTGAGCTCTCCGCGGCCGCCGGAGCCACCCCACGCACGGCCGGTCACGGCCCGGGCGAGCCTGGTCGCGGCCGGGGTGGCCGTGCTGCTGGTGGCCGCCATCGTGCTCGGCAGCCGGGGGCTGCGGGACTTCGACTCCGCCCTGGTGCCCTACGCCGTGGCCAGCGTCTTCCTCGCCTTCGGCGTGACCTACCGCTACGTGGTGTGGATCTCCGCGCCGGGTGCCCGGCGGCTCTTCCGCCAGGGCTGGCGGGCCGCGCTCTCCTGGGAGAACCTGCGCTCCGCCCCCACCGCCCTGCCCCGGCTGGCGATCACCTACCTCGGCTTCCAGAAGTTCCTCGGTGCCCGCAGCCACGCCCGCTGGGCCGCGCACCAGCTGATGTTCTGGGGCTGCCTGCTGGCCGCGGCCATCACCTTCCCGCTGACCTGGGGCTGGTTCACCTTCACCGCCTCCAGCGCCACCGGCCCCGGGTACGAGATGCGGATCTGGGGCTTCAAAGTGCTCGGCTTCGACTCCGGCAGCTTCTTCGGCTGGGCGATGTACCACGGGCTCGACCTCGCGGCCGTCCTGGTGATCGCGGGCGCCGGGTACTTCCTCTGGCGCCGCACCCGCGACCGCGAGGCGATCACCGGCCAGCGCTTCGGCTACGACTTCCTGCCGCTGCTCGCCCTGATCACCATCTCGGTGACCGGCCTGCTGCTGACCTTCTCCACCGTCGCCCTGCACGGCGGCGGCTACGAGTTCCTGGCCCTGCTGCACATGGCCTCGGTGGTGCTGACCCTGCTCTACCTCCCGTTCGGCAAGTTCTTCCACATCGTGCAGCGCCCGGCCGCCGTCGGCATGCAGCTCTTCAAGTACGTCTCCCGGCGCGGCCCCGCGGGCGAGGTCCACGCCTGCCGCCGTTGCGGCGAGCCGGTCGACACCGCCGCGTACGTGGCGAACCTGCGCGCCACCATGCGCGACCTGCGGCTCGACTACGACGAGTGGGCCGAGTACTGCCCCCGCTGCAAGCGCGTCCTGCGCGGCGGCGCCTACCTCTCCCAGGTGAAGCGAGGCTACCGATGACCGACCGCCTCGACCCCGTGATCGCCCCGCCCGGCACCCGCCGGTTCCGCGACGCGGGCGGCCTGCCGGCCGACGGGTGGCGGGCCGACCAGACCGGCGAGCACCTGGTGCCCACCCACTGCTGCTTCTGCGGGGTGCAGTGCGGGATGTACCTGCGGGTCAGCGAGGCCGGCAAGGTCTTCGGCGTCGAGCCGCGCAACCACGACATCAACCGGATGCGCCTGTGCCCCAAGGGCATCAACGCCTACCAGCAGGTCAACCACCCCGACCGCCTGACCGCCCCGCTCATGCGCCGCTCGCGCGAGGAGCCCTTCCGCGAGGTGAGCTGGGAGGAGGCGCTCACCTACACGGTGGAGGAGATCCGCCGGATCCAGGGCGCGCACGGGGTGGACGCCTTCGGGCTGCTCGGCGGGGCCAGTCTCTTCTCCGAGAAGACGTACCTGGTCGGCAAGTTCGCCCGGGTCGCGCTCAAGACCCGGCACGTGGACTACAACGGGCGGCTGTGCATGGTGAGCGCGGCCGGGGCCAACAAGCTGGCCTTCGGGATCGACCGGGCGGCCAACCCGTTCTCCGACATCCTGCAGACCGACTGCCTCTTGATCGCGGGCTCCAACGTCGGCGAGTGCTTCCCGGTGATGACCCAGTACGTCTGGGGCGCCCGGGACAGGGGCGCCAAGCTGATCGTGGTGGACCCGCGCGAGACGGCCGTGGCCCGCACGGCGGACGTGCACGTGGCGCTCAAGTCCGGCACCGACTCTGCCTTCTTCAACGCCGTGCTGAACGTGGTGATCGAGGACGGGCTCACCGACGAGGCCTTCCTCGCCGCGCACACCACCGGCTGGGCCGAGGTGAAGCAGACCGTCAAGGCCTACCCGCCCTCCCGTGCGGCCGAGATCTGCGGCGTCCCGGAGGCCCAGATCGTCGAGGTGGCAAGGCTGTTCGGCACCGCCGAGCGGGCGATGGCCTGGCACGCGCGCGGCATCGAGCACCACACCCAGGGCGTGGAGAACTGCCTGAGCGTCATCAACCTCTGTGTGGCGACGGGCAATCTGGGCAAGCCCGGCTGCGGCTACGGCACCATCACCGGCCAGGGCAACGGCCAGGGCGGCCGCGAGCACGGCCAGAAGTCCGACCTGCTGCCGGGCGGGCGCTCGATCAACGACCCGGAGCACCGGCGGCAGATCGCGAAGATCTGGGGCATCGAGGAGTCCCAGCTCCCGCAGGCCGGCACCTCAATGATGGAGATGGTCTGGCAGATGCAGCGCCGCGAGATCCGCGGCCTGATCGGGCTGTGCAACAACCCCTTCGTCTCGCTGCCCAACTATGCGGTGGTGAAAGACGGTTACGACACCCTGGAGTTCCACGCCCAGCTGGACTTCTTCCTCTCCGAGACGGCCGCCAACGCCCACGTGGTGTTCCCGATCACCACCTGGGCCGAGGACGAGGGCGTGATGGCCAACGCCGAGGCCCGGGTGGTCAAGCACAACAAGGCCCAGGAACCGCCCGAGGGCGTGCGCACCGACACCTGGGTGCTCTGCGAACTGGCCCGTCGGCTCGGCTACGGCGAGAAGTTCGCCTTCGCCGGCTCGCGCGAGCTCTTCGACGAGCTGCGGGTCGCCTCGGCGGGCACGGTGAACGACTACTACGGCATCACCTACGAGCGGCTGGAGGAGACCGGCGGCATCGCCTGGCCCTGCCCGACGCTCGAACACCCGGGCACGCCAAGGCTGTTCGAAGGCGGCCGGACGTACCACGCGGACGGCAAGGTGCACCTGCAGACCGTCGAGTGGCACCCGCCGGCCGACCCGTACGACGAGGAGTACCCGATGACGCTGACCACCGGGCGGACGGTCGCGCACTTCCTCTCCGGGAACCAGACCAGGCGGCTCGGCGGGCTGGTCGAGCAGACCCCGCGCCCCTGGGTCGAGGTGCACCCCTCGCACGGCTTCCGCAACGGCGAGCCGGTCCGGGTGACCACCCGGCGCGGCAGCCAGGTGCTGCCCGCGCTGGTGACGGAGGCGATCCGGCCCGACCACGTCTTCGTCCCGTACCACTGGCCCTACCCGGTGGCCGCCAACGCGCTGACCGTCGACGCGCTGGACCCGCGCTCGAAGATCCCCGAGTACAAGGTCTGCGCCGTCCGGATCGAACGGGCCGCCGAACTGGACGAGGTGCCCGCGCCGCCGACCCCGCCAGGCCGGGAGGCCTACCCGCAGGCCCAGGCCTCCCGCACCGACCCGCTGCCGCCGACCGCCCCGCAGGGGCGCGGCACCTCCGAGAGGGGCTGAGGCCCGTGCTGGGCAGGACGATCTTCATCGACCCGGGCCGCTGCATCGGCTGCCAGGCCTGCGTCTCGGCCTGCCGCGAGTGCGACTCGCACCGGGGCAAGTCGATGATCCACCTGGACTACCCGGACGAAGGCCGCTCGGTGGCCTCGCTGCCGAGCGTCTGCATGCACTGCGAGGACCCGGTCGCCCCCTGCGCCGAAGTCTGCCCGGCGGACGCCATCCTGATCACCGCCGACGGCGTGGTGCAGCAGGCCGACCCGACCCGCTGCATCGGCTGCGCCAACTGCGTCAACGCCTGCCCGTTCGGCATCCCCAAGATCGACCTCGAGGCCAAGCTGCAGATGAAGTGCAACCTCTGCTACGACCGCACCGCCTACGGACTGGCTCCGATGTGCGCGACGGTCTGCCCGAGCGGGGCGCTGTTCTACGGCACCTTGGAGGAGCTGCAGGCCGAACGGCCGGGGGTGGACGTCTCCACGATGTTCGCCTTCGGCGACGTGACGGTCTCCACCGGGGTCGCCATGGTGGTGCCCGCCGAGCGGCCCGGGAGCGTGCCGGGCGGGCTGCCGATCGTCGAGGTCAACGGGCAGCCGACGCCCGGGAACGGAGTGCCAGCGTGAACGAGCAGCCCGCGGACCAGGAGGCCCTGATCGACCGGATCAGCGCCGACTCGCTGACCACCCGGCGGGACTACCTGCGGATCGTGGCCACCGTCTCCGGCGGCCTGGCCGTCGGCTCGACGGTGGTCGCCGCCGGGGTGCTGCCCCGGCACGGGGACGGCAGCGCACCCCCGCTCAAGGTGGCCGACCGGCTGGCCCGAGGGCAGGCCGTCGCCTTCAACTACCCCGGCGAGCACGACCGGGCGATGGCGATCCGGCTGGCCGACGGCACCCTGGTCGGGTACTCCACCGTCTGCACCCACCTGGCCTGCGGCGTGCTCTGGCGCAAGGAGCGCGGCGAGGAGGGCGAGCTCTACTGCCCGTGCCACGAAGGGGTGTTCAGTGCCCGCACCGGCGAGGTGACGGCTGGTCCGCCGCCTCGGCCGCTGCCCAAGGTGGTGGTGGTCGAGGACGGCGGCGGCGCCGTCTGGGCGATCGGCACCGCCCGCTCCGGGGAGAGTGACGAGCGCGGCCTCTGCCGCCAACTCCAGGAGCGGGACCCCGACTTCGCGGCCCGCGCGGGCTGCGCGGCGATCCTGCGGGGCGGGGCGTCATGACCACCCCGGACCCGGTGCACTTCCCGCCCGGATACCACCCCGGCAGCGATGAACCCCGGCTCAACCGGCCGGTGGCCGAACGGTACCCGCAGATCCGCGCCACCAGCGGCTACGCCGACCCGCGCATCCGGCACACCGGGCCGGGCCCCGGCGCCGGGGGCGAGCACCAGCCCGAGCGCTCGGCCGCGCTGACCGCGCGGGTGCTGTTCACCATGACCGTGGTGATCGGCCAGCTCTGGGCCCTGACCGTGGCCACCAACGCCTGGATGAAGGGCGAAACCACCACCGCCTGGTGGTGCACCGGCTTCTCGGCGGCCTCCTTCCTGGTCGTGCTGGCGGCCTGGTGGATCTCCCCCAAGGACCGCTGACCTACTGACGAGGCAGGCAGAGTTGAGCACCACCGAAGAGAAGGCTCCCGAGCACCGGCGGGAGGACTACGGCCCCGGCCGGACGATCTCGGCCTGGGAGCCGGAGGACCCGGGCTTCTGGTCCGCAATCGGGAGCAAGGTCGCCGCCCGCAACCTCTGGGTCTCCGTGCCCGCCCTACTGCTCGCCTTCGTGGTCTGGCAGGTCTGGTCGGTGACGGTCGTCCAGCTGAGCAAGGTCGGCTTCACCTTCAGCGAGTCGCAGAAGTTCTGGCTCACCGCCGTCCCGGGCCTGACCGGCGGCACCTTCCGGCTCGTCTACACCTTCGTCGGCCCGGTGGTCGGCCAGCGGCGCTGGACGGCGCTCAGCACCATCGTCCTGGTCGGCCCGTTGCTCTGGCTGGGCTTCGCGGTGCAGGACACCTCGACGCCGTACGGGGTGATGGTGGCGATCGCCGCGCTCTGCGGCATCGGCGGCGCCAACTTCGCCTCCTCGATGGTGAACATCGGCTTCTTCTACCCCAAGGCCCGCAAGGGCAACGCCAACGGCATCAACGGCGGCCTGGGCAACCTGGGCGTCAGCGTGGTGCAGTTGGTCGCACCGCTGGTGATCACGGCGGCCGTGCTCGGCCCGCCGGCGGGCGGCTCGCAGCGGGAGAAGGACGGCACCGAGGTCTGGCTGCAGAACGGCGCCTTCCTGTGGATCCCGCTGCTGGTGGTGATGACCGCCGCCGCGTGGTTCCTGATGAACGACCTCAAGGTGGCCGCCGCGCCGTTCAGCCGCCAGAAGGTCATCTTCCGGCGCAAGCACAACTGGCTGATGACCGTGCTCTACGTCGGCACCTTCGGCTCCTTCATCGGCTTCGCCTCAGCGCTGCCCAACCTCATCAACACCACCTTCACCCCGATCGACTCCGCCTACTCCGCGACCAAGTACGCCTGGGTCGGCCCGTTCATCGGGGCGCTGACCCGCTGGCTCGGCGGCTGGCTCGGGGACAAGGTGGGCGGGGCGCGGTGCACGATGATCTCCTTCGTCGGGATGGCGGCCTCGATCATCGTGGTGATCAACGCGCTGCCCTCCGGTGGGAGCAACGGCAACTTCTGGCTCTTCTACGCCGGCTTCCTCTGCGCCTTCTTCTTCTCCGGCATCGGCAACGGCTCGACCTTCCGGCAGATCCCGGTGATCTTCCTCAACCAGCACCGGGCCACCGCCGGACCGGACCCGCAGGCCCAGGATGAGGCGCGCCACCAGGCCGAGATGGAGGCGGGGGCCGTCACCGGCTTCTCCTCCGCGATCGCCGCCTACGGCTTCTTCTTCATCCCGGCGATGTTCGCGCTCTTCCCGGTGACCAGCTCGCTCTGGGTCTTCGTCGGCTTCTACGTGATCTGCCTCGGCGTCTGCTGGTGGTTCTACGCCCGCCCGGGCGCCGAGGCCCCCAGCTGACCGTCACCCTGGGTGGCGCCGCCGCCACGATTCGGAGATCCGCGCGACATCGCGTACAGTCTCCCAGGTCAGCAGGCGCCGCTAGCTCAGTTGGTTAGAGCAGCTGACTCTTAATCAGCGGGTCCGGGGTTCGAGTCCCTGGCGGCGCACAGACAGGTCGAAGGCCCTTCGCTTCATGCGGAGGGCCTTCGGTCGTCTGGGCCGGTCGGGGGCAGTACTCGGCGCGTCGCTGCGGCAGGACTCGGTAGTTCGTCCACGGCCGGAACACTGGTCACCATGACCACCGATGACATCTGCGCGACGACCAGGAAACTGCTCCTCGACGACGAGCAGGAGGTCCAGCGCAAATCCGCTCAGCTGCGCGTGATCGAGGGGCAGCTCACGCACCTCGAACAGCAGACCAATCCTGACCAGGCTCAACTGCAGCTGTTGCGCAACCGGCGGGACGCCATGGCCAACCAGCTCCAGCTGCTGAACACGGACCTCGAAGGGCTCCGGCTCGACTTCGGGCTGGCCTGCCCGGGCCAGTGAGGCCGGCCCCGGCCGGTCAGCCGTCGTGACGGCAGGGGTAGGCCTGGGTCTCGCCGGTGGCCGGGGTGTGCTCGACGATCAGGCCGGGGCGGGCGCCGCGCCCTATCCCGGCGGCGGTGTGCACCAGCTCGCCGACCACCAGGGCGGCCAGCAGGTCGAGGTCTGGCTCGGCGGCCTCGGTGCAGGTGGCGGATCTGCCGCGGCGGGCGGCGGTGCAGATCACGCAAGGCGTGGTGCCGGGCGCCGTCCAGGGGCCGACCGAGACGGTGCCGCCCCAGCTGGCGACCGGGAGCTGGGCTCTGCTCTCATCAGTGGTCTCACCGTCGACCACCACCAGCACCTCCTCGGCCGGCTCACCCCCCGACTCCGCACCGGGCCAGCCCAGGGCCAGCTCACGGACCAGGGCCTGGGCCAGCAGCGAGTCGCCGACCACCACCGGCCGGAGTCTGCGCCAGGCCGCCACGGCCCCGGCGCCCGAGGCGTGCTGCCGGGTCGTCGGCGCCCACCGGCCGCAGAACCGCAGCACGCCCTCGCTGACGTCGGTGTCGGGGAACGCCGCCCGCTGCGCGGCGGCCAGCTCGGGGTCGACCGCCTCCCAGAGCCCGAGGGTCTGCAGCAGCTCGGCCTCCGGCTCCTCCGCCTTTCGGTGGCCCAGCAGTATCTCGCCCAGCCTGGTGCCGGCGCTGCCGCTGAACCGCCACGTCCGCGGACCGCCCGCCACCACGGCGCCGGTGGGGTCGTACTGCACGCCGAGACCGGCGGACGGCTGCCCCTCGGTGAGTCGGCCGGTGGCGGCCCTGGACACCGGCCGGGCGGCGGGCACCGACGGGGTCAGCTCCTCGGGCAGCAGCACCGGCGGGCGGCGCTTCGGCTTCGCACCCGTCGCCGTGCTCGGCGCGGCGGGTGCGGCGACCGTGCGCAGTTGATCAGCGGAGAACAGGGACACCATGGCCTCCTCGCAGGCTCTGACCGTCCAGATCGAAGGCGTACCACTCCCCCGGGCGGGTGGTGCCCAGCCGCCGGAGCAGCCCGACCGCCACCGCCGCGTGGTGCGGCAGGGCGCCGGTCGGCACCGGCCCGGCCTCTTCCGCCAGCGCGGCGTCACCGACCACGAGCCAGCCCGAGCGCTCGACCACCGCGAGCCGGGCCTCCGCCCGCCGCTCGCGGTCGACGAAGCAGTGCCCGGCCGAGCGCTCGGCCAGCAGGGCGCGCAGGTCGGGGTTGGGCACCACGACGGTGGCGGCGGGCGCGGCGACGGGGTGGATGATGATCACGACTCGGCCCCCACCGCGACCAGGCAGAGCGGCTGGGTGGGCAGCCCACCGCCGCCCGAGGCGAGGGCCAGCTCGTCGTAGCCGCCGCAGACCGTGACCGCCCGCAGGCCGAGCGCGGTGGCGGTGAGCAGCAGGCTCTGCGTCAACCGACCGGCCTCCAGCAGGGCCGACCGGGCGCCGCGCGGGCCGTACCGGAGGGTGCTGACCCCGGGGGCGGTGCCGAGCAGCAGCAGGACGGGCGCCTCCTCGGCGACCGTCGGCCGGTGCCAGGCGGGGCGGGGGGCGGCGTACGGCGAAGTGGAGAGCAGTGCCGCGGTGTCCACCGCCGGGCGGGGGGAGAGCGCGTGCTCGGCGGGCAGGTAGCGGTAGCTCCCGGCGGGGAGGCCGGCGACCCGGCGGACCACGACATCGAGCAGCAGCGGGTGGGGGGCGGCGGCCGATCGGCCCGGGCCGGGCGCGGAGGCCGGCGGGACCACCCCGGCGGCCAGGCCGAGCAGGGTGGCCAGGCGGGCCGCGTCGAACTCGCCGCCGCAGGCCTCGGGCCGGGCAGCCGGCCGGTCGAGCAGGCCCAGCAGCTCGGGCAGGGCCGAGACGGCCAGCGCCGCGTCCACCGCCGGGAGCGGAACCGGGCCGCCCTGGGGCGCCGCGGTGTGGTGGCCGGGCCGGGGGACGGCGTACAGCGGCGCCGGGGTGCGGTACCCGCCGGACGGCCAGGTGGGGTCGGACTCCCCCGCTTCCTCCAGGGCCTCGACGGGGACCAGGCCGCGTGGGCCGCGCCGCCGGTCGGCAGGCTCGGCGTGGCCCCGGGCGGCCTCGCCGCTCTCCCGGCCGGCCGGTTCGTGCTCGTGCTCGTGCTCGGGGGCAGAGTGCTCGGCGGCGGAGCGCTCGGCGGCGGTGCGTTCGACAGCTGGGTTTTCAGCGGCCGCAGGCTCCGCGTGCCCGTGCTCGGCGGGCGCGTGCTCGGTGGGCTCGGCTGCGCGGCGGGCCCGGGCGGCCAGGTGGGCCCGCTGGGTCAGCGACTCGCGGTGCGCCTTCACGGCGTGCAGGAACTCGCCGGTGGCGCGGGCGGTGCGGGCGCCGGGGTGCGGGGTGGGCTCGGTGCCGTCGGGGCCGAGCAGGCGGCCGGAGAGGGTGAGCCCGGCCAGCCAGGTGAGGAAGGACTCGTCGGCCACCGAGCTGCCGAGCCGGTTGGCCAGCATGTGCCACTGCCCGGTCAGCGCGGGCCAGGGGTCGCCCCCGAGCGCCTGGAGCCGCCGGGCGTAGTCGTGCACGGCCGCGGCCCAGCGGCCGGGCAGCCCGACGGCCGGCCCGGCCGACCGCTGAGCCGCCGCCCGCAGCCGCGCGACGGCGGCCCGGAACTGCTCGGGCTGCTGCTCGTACTCGTGCGCCGCCCGGGCCCGGGCGGCGGGGACGTCGACCCGGGGGGCGCCGGGCCGGGCGGCGGAGGCCAGCGCGTACCGGCGCAGCGAGGTACCGACGGTGGTCTCGTCGAAGCCGGCGTCGAGCAGCCCCGCGACCTGACCGGCGAGCAGGGCGAGTGCGGTGCCGGCCCGGGAGGCGCCGGCGAGGACCGCCGGGAGGGCCTCGGCGGCCAGCTCGCTGGAGTACTGGAACATGTCCTCGCCGAGCGGCATCGCCTCGGGGCCGCCGTACCGGGCCGTCTCGGGGCGGTAGCCCGGCCGGAGCACGGTGCCGGTGGGCTGCCAGCCGATCGCCTCGGCCGTGCGGCGGTTGCCGGGCCGGAAGCCGCCGTTCTGCAGTGGGAAGGCGGGGAAGGGCTCGGTGCCGGGGAGGGTGCCCGCCCGGACCGCCAGCCGCTGGGCCACCTCGTCGGCCAGCCCCGGCGCCGTGTCGCGCAGGCGGAGCCGGATGTGCGGCCCGCCCTCCCAGTAGCGCAGGGCGAACCAGCCGCTGGCCAGGCCCGCGCCGACGGCGCGGCGGCCCTCCTCGGCCGCGGCCAGGTAGAGGTGGTCGGCGGTGCTGCGGTCGCCGTGCGCGAAGACGTGCAGCGACTCCCACTCGGGCGCGATCGTGGTGGTGGACATGGGGCTTCCTCTGGAACGGCACAGGGGGGAATTCAGGAGATCGGACTCCGCTCCCTTCGACCGACCGGTGGCATATTCTTCGCACTCCTTCTCCGCAATCGTCAACCTTTTGCGAAATAGACGTGACAACTGTCAGATCCTGCCGGTGACAGACCGGCCAGCATGCACCCATGGACCATGACAACTGTCACGGAACCCGGCTCCGACGGCCCACGAAACCCCCTGCGGCCCGGCGGAGTTCACGGCGACCGGGGGCACCTCGTGACAACTGTAACGATGCATCAGCGACAAGTAACCCTGGGCGACCACCGGCCCCGGCGAATAGGATCGCGGCAGTTCCAGCCGACGCGTGCAGAACGGAGCATCGGAATGACGTCGACGGCCTCAGCGCGCGTCGGGAGAAATTCGTCCCGGCCTTTCGGCTTTCGCATTCCCTCCGCCGCCTACCGCCGCTCCGGGCGGTGAGGATGGCACGGTACGCACTCTGGCCCTTCCGCCCCGCCGCCTCGCCCGCGCCGCTGGCCGGCGCTCCCGCCCCGCTGGCCACCGTCGGCGCCCGGGCCGGCCAGCACCACGACCCGCGCCACGACCCGACCGGCCACCGGCTGAGCGCGCTCAGCACGCGGCTCCGCGAGGTCCGGGCGGCCGATCAGCACGCGCCGCTCTTCTCGCTGGAGCACGAGCTGCGGGCCGCCCTGCACGAAGTGCGGTTCTCCTCGCCGGACTACCGGCCGGTGTCGCTGAGCGCCGCGCTGGTGCGCACGGCCGAGACGCTGCGCGCGGTGGGGATCGAGCTGGAGGTCGCCGCCGCGCTGGAGACGGCCTCCGGCTGGGGCTCGGGCGCCGCCGGCTGGAGTCCGCGGGTCTGCGACGCGCTGGGCTGGGTGCTCCGCGAGTGCACCGCGAACATCCTGCGGCACAGCACCGCGCACCGGGCCTGGATCACCCTCACGCCGACGGCCGACGGGCTGCGGCTCGCGGTCGGCAACAACGGCGTGCCCCGGGAGCGCCCGGGCGGCCCGGCCACGGGCTCCGGGCCCGGAACCGGGAGCGGCATCCCCAGTATGCTGGCCCAGGTCTCGGTCATGGGCGGCACCCTGCGGGTCGACCGGACCGACACCCGCTTCGAGCTCGTCGCCGTTGTGCCGACCGGCCCCCGGCCGGGTGTCCCGGCCGCGGCGGGGAGTGCCTGAGGAGGAGGGGACGTCCAGTGATCACAGTGGTTCTGGCGGACGATCAGCGGATCATCGCGGACGCCCTGGGCCAGTTGCTGGCCCAGGAGAAGGACATCGACGTCCTGGCCGTGGTCGGTGACGGCGACCAGGCCCTGGCGGCGATCCGTCAGCACCGCCCCACCGTCGCCCTGCTGGACATCGACATGCCCGGCCAGGACGGTCTCGCGGTGACGGTCCAGGTCAAGCAGGAACTGCCGCAGTGCCGGGTGGTCATCCTGACCTCCTTCGGCCAGCCCGGCTACCTGACCCGTGCGCTGAACGCCCAGGCCGACGGCTTCGTCGCGAAGAACTCGCAGGTCGAGGAGATCATCGAGACGGTCCGCCAGGTCGCCGCCGGGCGCCGGGTGATCGATCCCGCGCTGGCCGTCACCGCGCTCACCGCCGCGCCCAATCCGCTGACCGGGCGGGAGCGCGAGGTGCTCGAGGCCGCGGAGCACGGCGCGCCGCTCTCCGACGTGGCCTCCCGGCTGCACCTGGCGCACGGCACCATCCGCAACCACCTCTCGGCCGCGATGACCAAGACCGGCACCCGGACCAGGGTGGAGGCCGCCAAGGCCGCCCGCGAGCGCGGCTGGCTCTGAGCCCCAGGGCCGGACAGGCCCTAAGAGATCCAGCCCGCCTCGCGGGCGATCCGGATCGCGTCGATCCGGTTCCGCCCGCCGACCTTGACCACGATCGAGGTCAGGTAGTTGCGCACCGTCCCCTCGGACAGGTGCAGCGTCCGGGCGATCTCCCCCACCTCGGCCCCCGGCGAGGCCAGCTGGAGCACCTCACCCTCACGGGCCGTCAGCGGGCTCTCCCGGCTCTCCCACACCGACATCGCCAGCTGCGGGTCGATCACCCGCTGGCCGGCGGCCACCGAACGGACGGCCGCGGCCAGCTGCTCCGGCAGCGCGTCCTTGAGCAGGTACCCGCTGACCTGGGCGTCCAGCGCCCGGCGCAGGGTGCCCGGGCGGCCCAGGCTGGTCAGCATCAGGGCACGGCAGGAGGGCAACTGCTCGGCCAGCTGCGCGGCGGCGGCGAGCCCGTCCATCCCGGGCAGGTCAACGTCCAGCACCGCGACGTCCGGCCGGTGCTCCAGCGCGGCGGGCAGGATCGCGTCCCCGCGGTCCACATCCACCACGACCTCGATGTCCGGCTCCAGCTGGAGCAGCGCGATCAGCGCACCGCGGACCATGTGCGCGTCCTCGGCGAGCAGCACGCGCAGCTTGCGCTCCGTCTGCTGAGGCTCGGCGGCCGGCTCCTGCAGCACCATCAGACGGCGACCTTCCGGGACAGCCGCCGCAGCGCCTTGAGCGGCTGCAGGTCCAGCCCGGGCGCCTGGGGCGCGGTCTCGACCGGCACGGTGGCGACCAGGTGGAACCGACCGTCCGCGCCGAGCCCGGCGCTGAGCGTGCCGCCCATCGCCCGGACCCGCAGCGTCAGGTTACCCAGCCCGCTGCCGCCGTGCGGATCGACCGCTCCGACCCCCGGCTCGACCCCGTCGTTGACCACCGAGAGCTGCACGCTGCCGCCCTCCTGCACCGCCTCGATGGTGCAGGACCGGACCCGGCTGTGCCGCAGCAGGTTGGTCATCCCCTCGCGCAGCACCGTCGCCAGCACGGTGTCCACCGCCGGCGGCAGCTCGCCGACCGAGACGGTGAGGGTGGCGTCCACCTCGGCCGCCCGCAGCACCTCGCGGGCGGAGGCGCACTCCTGCACCAGCGACATGTCCCGGTAGCCGCTGGCCACCAGCCGCACGTCGGCCAGGGCCTGGCGCGAGATGTCCAGCACCTCGGACACCTCCTCCCGGGCCCGGTCGGGGCTGGCGGGGAGCAGCCGGCGGATCAGCTCGCTCTTCAGCGAGATCGCGGAGAGGCTGTAGCCGAGCAGGTCGTGCAGATCCCGGGCGAATCGCAGCCGCTCGTTGGAGACGGCCATCCGGGCGAGTTCGCTGCGCGTCTCGTGGAGCACGGAGACCAGTGCCGTGAACCAGGAGATCCCGTACACGACGAGCCCGCCGAGATAGTTCGACTGGCCCATGTAAACGACCTCGACGGCCGGCATTCCGTCGAAAGCGGCGTAGACCGCCATGCTCAGGCCGGTCAGCCCGTAAAGGGACCATCCCCAGCGGGGCGGCAGGAGCAGCAGGCAGGAGCCCGCGAAGAATGCGCCCATACTGCCCCATTGCCAGTGGAAAACGATGAGCGGCAGATAGGTCAGCAGGGCCTGACTACCGAGCGTAATGACCCTGAGGCGAAGAGTCGCCCGGCGCATGCGGGGGTCGGAATGCAGGAACTGCAGCATGAAAATGAGCAGCACGCCGATCATGCCGACGGCAACCATCGGAATATCCCGAATCGATCCCAGGATATTGAGCAGCGTCATGACCAGATAGGAGAGGAGAACCGCGTAGAGGATCGCCTTGGCGAGCCTTGGGGCGAGCACATCCGCCGCATCCGCCAGTCGCTGCGGCGCCTGGTCGGGCTGACCATCCCTCATACCGGCTCCCATGGGTCCTACTCGACTCCGGACGGAGCATATGACATCGACCCCGCCCAAGGAAAGGATGATATCTCTATCCTTTCCGCCCCCCTGACCAGGGAAGTCAGTCGGAGCTGCGGCTAGACAAAAAGCGGGATCGGATTGAGCTCCTCGAAGAGTGTGGCACTCTTCACCCGGCCGAGCGCCACCGGTACGTCGTAGAGCCGCCCGGGCGCGAAGCGGGCCCAGAAGTGCCGCAGACCTGGCACGATCACCCGCACTACCGGCAGCCCTATGTCCGGTCTGGTCTGGTCGAGCACCAACAGTTCGAGGCCGTGACGCCTGGTCAGGGCGACGATGTCCTCGATGTCCTCCCGCAGATCGGTGCGCGGCCGGTACTCCCAGCTCCCGGGGCCGCGGGCGGGGACGGTCCCGTCCGGCCAGAGGTACGGCTGCCGGGCCACGGTCTCCTCGCGCCACCAGGAGCGGGCCGTCCGGTCCTCCACCAGGTAGCCGGAGCCGTCGGCTGTGGCATCCACCACAGCGGGCAGCAGCTGGCCGAGCTCGGTCAGGGCGCGCCGGAGCGCCACGGCCGGGTCGAGGTGGGCGCCGAAGCCGAAGAGGACGTCCTCGGCCGGCTTGTCGGTGCGCCGGGACAGTGCCGCCATCACCGGGATGCCCAGATCGGCCGTGAGGTCCAGCACCCAGACCTCGCGGTCGACCGAGCGGTAGCCCGCCAGCAGGGCGGCCAGCCAGGGCTCGGTGGGAGCGAAAGCGTCCAGGTCCACGGCGGGCTGCCGGGTGCGGTTGTACCACCAGAGCGCGACAGCGTCCCGCTCGACCAGCTCCAGGAAGCCCTGCAGGATCGCGTCCTCGACACTGCTGCCCGCGGCGGTGCCGTTGGAGTCCGCCCAGGGCAGGCCGTCGGCCTGCGCGGCGGCCGAGAAGTACAGCATCGAGGAGGGCAGCAGCCGGCGTTCGCGCGCCGTCAGCGACCAGACCGGGGTCCAGTCGATCACGCGCGTCTCGTCGAAGGGCGCGGGCACCTGCTGGGCGGCGGAGTCGGCGTGGACCGCGTTCCAGCGCTCCCGGTCCCGGTACTGGCGCTCGTCGAAGAGCTGGATCCGGGCGGGGTGCACGGCGGAGCCGCCGAGTTCGCGGTAGCTGGCCCGGACCACCGGCTCATCGCCCTGCCAGGAGCCGCTGTACCGCTCCACCGCCTCGCAGAGCGCGCCGGCCCTGGCCTCCACGTCGGTGAGCCCCTTGCCGCCGGACAGGGCCCGGAGCCCGGCCCGCAGGCCGCCGAGGCTGCCGGGGGCGAGGGCGAGGTTGTGGCCGGACAGGTAGCTGTGGGTGAAGCCGAGCCCGCGCGGTTCGCGGCGCAGCTCCTTGACCACACCGGTGACCGGGTCGACCAGGTGCCCGTACGCGGCGAGCACCCGCTCGGGCGGGAGCGCCCGGTGCCCCCCGGCGGTTCCGGGCGCCTTGGGGCGGCTGACCGGGGTGACCGGGCGGCGGACCAGCCGGGCCACCAGGGCGCCGTCGCCGCACTCGGGGCACTGCGGGCGGCGTGTCACCAGGTGCGCCCCGCCCTGCAGGGTGAGGGTGTCGAGGGTGTGCACCGCGTCCTGGCCCTCGTACCGGTGACCGGCCAGCCACTTCGCGGCCTCGAGCACGGCGGTCTGCAGGCCGAGAGCGCGCCCGGCCCCCAGCGAGGCCTCGGCCCGGGGCAGCGGGCGGACGGACGGGGGCGGGAACGGTCCGGCCACCGAGGTGGTGAGCGGCTGGGCGGGTGGCGCCTCCACCGGGTGGGTGCCCCGCGGCCGGGGCAGCCGGCCCTCGGGGAGGCCGGTGCCACGGTCGGCCGGCTGCCGCGCTTCGGCGCGCTGGAGCGCGGTCTCGGAGCGGCGGTGGCCGCGCAGCCGCGTCGCCAGGCAGTGCCAGCAGGCGTTCTCGCCGGGGCGGAAGACCGGGCCCGTCCACAGGTCGGGGCCGACCGGGCGGGCCAGCAGCCACGGGCGGCGGGCCAGGCGCTGGCGGGCGTCGATCTCGGCGAGCGCCGGGTCGAGGTAGTCGGTGCAGAGCACCAGGGTGAGCGCGGCCGAGCGGCCCGGGACGACCTTGAGGCCGGTCTCGCGGCAGGCCTGTTCGACCGCGGCCGCATCGAGGCCGCCGAGCGCCACCACGCGCACACCGTCCCGCGCGAGGTCGGCGGCGGCCTGGCCGCCGTTCAGTCCGGCCAAGTCCCAGTAGGCCTCGGCCGCCGGGTCGGGGGTCACGGTACGGGTGCGGACCAGGCCCGCGTCGACCAGCTCCCGCAGTCCGGTGATCGCCTGCTCGGGGGTCAGCTCCCCGGAGACGGCGGTGACCACCTCGGTGGCGGTGCGGGTGCCGTCCAGCAGCGGCGCGAGCAGTTCGGCCGGCCGGCCGCGCAGCGCGGTGACCGAGCGGGGCGACACCAGGTAGGCGGCCTCGCCCGGCACCACCCGGACCCGCAGGTGGGCCTTGAAGCCGAGCAACGCCTCGCTGAGCGCCGTGCTGTCGGCCGCACTCATGCCGCGCGCTCGGTCCCGCGAACCCCTTCGCTCCAGAAGCAGGCGGTGAACAGGGCCACAGCGGGCGGGAGTGCCCCGTCGAGATCCTCCAGGACGAAGGAGGGGTCGGTGGTGCGGGCGGTCCCCTCCACGGCCCGCACCACCGCTCTCCGCCCGGAGCGGCCCCGGGCGCCGGTCTCCAGGACCGGGGCGCCGGTGATCCCCAGATCGTCCAGCAGCAGGGTCTCCTTGCTCTGCTCCGTCAGCCCCAGCTCGCGCGAGGACTGGCCGGTGATCCCCAGATCGTCGAGCTGCGGCTCGTCGAAGGGGATGACGGACGACGGCCGGAGCTGCCGGGCCAGGGCGTCCAGCACCTCGGCGGCATCGGGGGCATACGGGTCTCCCGCCTTCGCGCTCCGGCTCCGGACCGCGACGGACGTGTTGGCATTCATATGTGTGTCCCCCAGATGGCGATGGCCCACTGCTCGGCAGGGCCGTGTCTCTGTGCTGCCGACGAGTGTTCCTGATGGTGGCCCTCGATCACCAGTTCATCCGTTCATCACTCTGGTATGAATTCCTCATACTTCTACCAATTACGGACTGTAGTCATCGCCCGGCCGGTCACCCCGGCTTCAGCGGCAGTCAAGGACCGCCCTGGCCACCACGTCCGGCCGGTCGTACATGACCAGGTGCCCGGCCGGGGCGGCGATCCGGAAATCCCCGCCGAGCAGGGCGGCCAGCTCGCGCTGGCGGGTGAGCCAGCGGGCGGCGGAGCGGGTGCCGCGGGCGCGGTCGGCGGCCAGGACGGTGACCGGGACGGCGGGCAGCGGGTGGCGGGCGCGCAGGGCGGCGAGTTCGGCGGCCTGGTCGAGGTAGCTGGTGTTCTCCCGCAGGGCGGCGCGCAGCGCGCGGGTGGGGCGGTAGCAGCGGCGGACCAGCGACTCGGGGGCGAGGTCGGCGTGGCAGGCGGTGCTGGCCCGGGCGACCAGCCGGCGGCCGGGCGGGCCGAGCAGGTACGGCAGGGCGAGCGCCCCCGCCGCGGCGGCCAGCGCCCGGGCCGCCTGGTCGCGCAGGCCCGGGGCCGGGCGCGGCCGGGGGCGGGGCTCCACACTGGCGTCGACCAGGACCAGACCGGCCGTCCGGACGGGGTGCAGCCGGGCGAAGGCCTCGACGTGGAAGCCCGCGAGCGAGTGGCCGACCATGGTGCAGGGCCCGGCCAGGCCGAGGGTGTCGAGCAGCAGCGCGATCCGCTCGGCCTCCCCGGCGGCGGTCGGGGCGGGCCGGGCGGGGGCGCTCAGCCCGTAGCCCGGGCGGTCGAAGCGGAGCACCGTGCGGTGCGGGGCGAGCAGCCGGACCACCGGCTCCCAGTCGAACCAGCTCATGCCGAGCCCCCCGCTCAGCACGCAGACCGGGCCGCTCCCCTCCCGCCGCACGTGCACCGCGCTGCCGTCGATCCGGACGAAGCGCTCGCTCACCGCTCGGGCACCTCCCGGGCCACCGAGACGGCGAGGACGGCCAGGCCCACCGCGACCAGCAGCACCTGCAGCCGCTGGCCGGCGCCGAGCGCCCAGGTGCCGCGGCCGACCTGGAAGGCCCCGATGGCGGCGAGGCTCCAGGCGATGGCCAGCAGTTCGGCGCCGAGCAGCCACGGGCCGAGCCGGGCGTAGCCGGGCCAGCGGCGGTAGCGGCGGGCCGCGACGGTCAGGGCGGCCAGCGCGCCGAGGGCGCCGACCATGGCCAGGGTGCTGCTGACGGCGTGGGCGGTGTGGGTGGCGGGCACCAACCCGGCGCTCTCCCGGGCCGCGCACTCCGGGTCCTGGGTGGGCCGGCAGCTGAGCGGCAGCCGGGAGTCGGCCACCGTGGCCGCGCCGAACAGCGCCAGTGCCGACCAGCCGGTCACCGTCCAGGGCCGCCACCGCGAGGTGCTCAGCGCCAGCACGGCGGCCGCGAGCACGGCGCTGCCGGCCGCGAGGTCGGTGGCGCGGAACACGCCGCCGAGCGGCTGGTCCTCGGCGGCAAGCTCGCTCACGTACGCCTGGACCGGGTCGAGCCCGGTGGCGATCACCAGTTCCAGCACCCAGGCGGTGTACGCGAGCGCGCTGAGCAGCAGCAGGGCGGCGGTCGCGGTGGGGGGCCACGGGCGCGCGGGGCGGGTCACGTACCCACCCTAGAGTGAGGTATCGGCCGCAACCGGGACAGAACGACCGGCGTGGTGCGGGGTACCCCTGCGGACCGTGTATTGTTCTCCAGGTCAGCAGGCGCCGCTAGCTCAGTTGGTTAGAGCAGCTGACTCTTAATCAGCGGGTCCGGGGTTCGAGTCCCTGGCGGCGCACAGACAGTCTGAAGGCCCTTCGCTTCTCGCGAAGGGCCTTCAGACGTTCCCGGGGCGTTCAGGTCAGGGCCGGAGGCGGCCGGGTCAGGGCTGGAGGCGTTCGGTCAGGGCCGGAGGCGGCCGAGTCAGGGCTGGAGGCGGCCGGCGAAGCGGCGCTCGAAGCCGTCACCGGTGTCGGCAGTCACGGTGTAGTCGTAGCGGCCGGCCGGGGTCGGCGCGAGCACGGCGGTCGCGGTGGCGCCGGGGGCGACCGTGAGCCGCTGCGGGGCCTGCCCGGCCGGGGCGCCGAAGGCGGTGTTGGCCGAGACGTTGAAGGCCACCGGCTTGGCGCCCTGGTTGGCCAGAGTGAGATGCAGGCCGCCCGGCTGCTCGACCGAGCTGATCTCGGGGTGGGCCTTGGCCGGATCGGTCCAGGTGCGGACATCGCCCTTGAAGCCGCGCAGGAACCCGTCCGGGCCGTGCGCGTCGATGTCGTACGGGCCGCCGCTGACGCCCAGGGCGCTGAAGTAGTCGCTGACCTGGCCGCCGACCGGCAGGGTGTACTGCCAGGCGCCGAACTTGCGGAAGTTCACCGTGTACATCGAGATGCCCGCGCCGAGCGAGCCCAGGTTGTCCAGCGTGATCCAGAGCAGGCCCTTGGCGGTGTCGGTGCGCGAGGAGGAGCCGAAGCGGTAGCCGGTCGGGAGGGCCGGGCGGTCGCCGGGCTCGATCTCGGGAGCGTGCTGGACCAGCGGCGGGAAGAGCGGCGGCAGCAGCTTCTTGTCCTGCTCGGCGAGGTCGGCCAGCAGCTTCTTGGTGTCGGGCAGGGCGGGGAAGGTGCGGCCCGCGGTGGTGAAGTCGAAGGCCGACATCAGGTCGCCGCAGACAGTGCGCCGCCAGCCGGAGATGTTGGGCTCGCGCACGCCGGTCCAGTTCTCCAGGAAGCGCAGCACCGAGGTGTGGTCGAACACCTCGGAGCAGACCTTGCCGCCCCGGCTCCACGGCGAGATCACGATCATCGGCACCCGCGGCCCGAGCCCGATCGGCGCGCCGCCGATGAACTCGTCCGGCGTGCCCTCGGGCGCGGTCGGCGGCACCACGTGGTCGAAGAAGCCGTCGTTCTCGTCGTAGTTGAGCAGTACGACCGTCTTCGCCCAGACCTCGGGGTTGGCGGCCAGCGCCTGGAGCACATAGCTGGAGGTGAAGTCGGCCCCGGCGGCCGGCGGGTGGTTGGGGTGCTCGGACTGCGCCTCGGGGGCGACCACCCAGCTGACGGCGGGCAGGCGGTTGTTCGCCACGTCCTGGGCGAAGTCGTCGGCGCCGCGCCGGGCCATGCCGTTGACGTACAGCGGGGAGTCCTGCGGGGCGGTCTGGAAGGACTTGAACCAGGCCAGGGCGTTGTCGTCGTAGTTGTCCTGCTGCTGGTAGACCTTCCAGGAGATGCCCGCCGCCTGCAGCCGCTCGGGGTAGGTGGTCCAGGTGAAGCCGGACTTGCTGTTGTCGGTGACGGGGCCGCCGGCCAGGCCGTGCGGGTCGATCGTGCCGGACCACAGGTAGAGCCGGTTCGGGTCGGTCGAGGCCATGGTGGAGCAGAAGTACTGGTCGCAGAGGGTGAAGGCGTCGGCCAGGGCGTACTGGAAGGGGATGTCCTGGCGGCGGTAGTAGCCCATGGTGTACCAGGTCTTGGCGGGGATCCAGTTGCTGTACTGGCCGTTCGCCCAGGCGCTGTGGGTGCCGCCCCAGGAGTGGTCGAGATCGAAGATGCGCTGGGCATCGCTGGTGGCGGTGTCCAGGTGCCAGGGCTGCAGGGTGGTGCCGCCGACGGTGCCGAGCATCCGCTGCTTCAGCACGTCCGAGCCGCCGGGGAAGCGCACCCGGGAGGTGTCGCCGTAGCCGCGCACGCCGTTCAGGGTGCCGAAGTAGTGGTCGAAGGACCGGTTCTCCTGCATCAGCACGACGACGTGCTCGACGTCGTCCAGGGTGCCGCTCGCCGCCGGGGCGGCGAGGGCCCGCTGGAGCGTGCCGGGCAGGGCGCCGACGCCGAGCGCGGCACCGGAGGCGACGGCCGAACCCAGCAGGGCACGGCGGGAGATCGGGGACATGGAGGTCTCCTGACGAGGGCTCATGGTTACCGGTGGGTAGGGATGATTCCAGCGGCAGGTGTCCCTGGGAAGGCCTCGGAACGGTCCTCGAGATGTACAGACAGGTCGGCCGAAACCCGTCACCTCGCACTCGGACTCGAATCGGGACAAGAGTCCCTGAAGGCCGACGAACCGGCCGGCCAGGCCAGGCGGGCGAGCCGAGCCCGTCCGCCTCCTACTCGCCGTCGCCCTCCCCCTCGCACTCGGCGGATCCGTCGCCATGCCCTCCTTCCCGCCTTCGCGTGCTCCGGGCCGAGCGCCCGACCGGTCGCCGTAGGGGCCTCCGGGCAAAAGGACCAAAAGGCGAGATGGCACCTTACAGAGGCGTCGGTGCAGCTGACACAATGCGTCGATGCACAGCACTTCCCCCCGCCCTCGCGGCACGGCACGGGCGCTCGGACTGCCCCTCGCGCTGGTCTCGGCGTTCGCCTTCGGCGGTTCCGGCACGGCGGCCAAACCGCTGATCGAGGCCGGACTCTCCCCCCTGCACGTGGTCTGGCTCCGGGTCACCGGCGCCGCCCTGGTCCTGCTCCCCCTCGCCTGGCGGCACCGCGCCGCCGTCCGGCAGCGGCCCGGTCTGCTGATCGGTTTCGGCCTGCTGGCCGTGGCCGGAGTCCAGGCCTGTTACTTCGCGGCGATATCCCGGATCCCGGTGGGTGTCGCGCTGCTGCTCGAGTACTTCGGCCCGCTGCTGCTGCTCGGCTACATCAAGTTCGTCCAGCGGCGGCCGATCAGCCGGGCCGCCGCGATCGGCACCGGCGTCGCGGTGACCGGTCTGGCCTGCGTGGTGGAGATCTGGCACGGGCTGAGCTTCGACCCGCTCGGTGTGCTCTTCGGCCTCGGCGCGGCCTGCTGTCAGGTGGGGTACTTCGTGCTGGCCGACGCGGGCCGCCAGGGCGACCGGCCCGTCGACCCGCTGGCCGTGAGCGCGTACGGGCTGCTCGTCGGGGCCGTGGTGCTCACCGCCGTGACCCGCCCGTGGGAGGCCGACTGGAGCTTGCTCGGCGGCCAGGCCGTGATGAACGGGCACTCGCTGCCCGCCCTGGTCCCGGCCGCCTGGATGGTGCTGGTCGCGACCGTGCTCGCGTACCTGACCGGGGTGGTCTCCGTCCAGCACCTGTCGCCGCAGGTCGCGGCGGTGGTGGCCAACCTGGAGGCCGTGGTGGCGGCGGTCTCCGCGTGGTTCCTGCTCGGCGAGCGCCTCGGGCCGGCGCAGCTGGCCGGCGGGGTGCTGGTGCTGATCGGGGCCTTCGCGGCGCAGACCAGCAAGCCGGGCGGGGGCGGCGCGGAGGCCGAGGTGCCGACGGATGCCGCCGTGGCTCCGGCGGATGCCGCCAATCGGGCGGCCGATGTCGCCGAGAGGGCGGCTGATGTCGCAGAGGACCCGGCCGATGTCGCCGAGGGGGCGGCGGCACCGGCACGCTGAGGCGGCTCGGTCGGCGGCGGCTGGGGCAGCGGCCGGGCCGACGGCTTCAGGGGTGTCAGCGGCCGGTGGCGCCGAACCAGTCGAGGTGGTTGAGGGGCCAGACCACGGCCGAGACCGGGCCGACGATGTCCGCCACCGGTACGGCGCCGCCGCCCGGGCCCTCCCGGTGGTAGCGGGAGTCGGCGGAGTCGCTGCGGTGGTCACCCTCGACCCAGACGTACCCCTGCGGGACCTGGACCGGGCCGAAGTCCAGTCCCGCGCAGGAGTCGTCGCCCGCGTGCAGGTAGGGCTCGCTGACCGCTGAACCATTCACCCGCAGCGTCCGGTCGCGGCACTGGACGGTCTCACCGCCGGTCGCGATCACCCGCTTGACCAGGTAGTTGTCGCCCCGGGGCGGCAGCAGTCCGACGAAGCTCAGAGTCTCGTCGATCACCCCGGCCGGGCCGCTGCTCTGCGGCTGCGGGGGCAGCCAGCCGCCCGGGTCCTTGAACACCACGGGCTCCCCGGCCTTCGGCTCCCAGCCGAACAGCGGCGCCAGCTTGTTGACCGCCACCCGGTCGCCGATCCGCAGGGTGTTCTCCATCGAGCCGGACGGGATGGTGAACACCTGGAACAGGCAGGTCTTTATCAACAGCGCCGCCGCCAGGCCCATCGCCACCATCACGGGGAACTCGACCCACCACGGCCAGCGTCGCCGCCCCTTGAGCCGCAGCCTCCCCGGCCGGGGACGGCCGACCCGATCCGCCTCGGACCGATCCGCCTCGGTCCGACCGCTCGGGTAGCGGGCGAGCCGTAGCGTGGCCGTGTCCGTACCGTCCTGCGAACTGCCCGTCTGCCTGGGTGCCATCGCGCCGTACCGCCTCTCCACCAAGGCAGCACGCTAACCCTCGCGGGAAAGTGGCGCGAAATCAGACATTTAGCTGTCGCACACATCACACGACCCGGAGGCGGGTTCTGGGGTCGCCGCCCGCTGGTCGCCGCTCGCTGGTCGCCCGGGGGTCACTCGGCGGGTCACTCGTTCGAGCGATTCGTGCGATCAGACCGGCCGGGGCCAGAGGGGCCCGTCCCGGCGAGGGCCCGTCCCGGCGAGGGCCCCTCCCGGCGAGGGAAGAAGCGGGGTCAGAAGCGGGCGATCGCCTCGTGGTGGCGGATGACCTCGGCGATGATGAAGTTGAGGAACTTCTCGGCGAACACCGGGTCGAGGTGGGCTCCCTTCGCCAGTTCGCGGAGCCGCTTGATCTGGTCCCGCTCGCGCTCCGGGTCGGCGGGGGGGAGCTTGTGCTCCGCCTTCAGACGTCCGACCCGCTGGGTGGCCTTGAAACGCTCGGCCAGCAGGTGGACCACGGCCGCGTCGAAGTTGTCGATGCTCTCGCGCAGACAGCGCAGCTCGTCCCGGACGTCGGCTTCGACCGCGTCCAGCGGAGCGGCGGCGGAGTTCGTGGGCTGATCAGTCATCGAAATGGCTCCCGGGCTGGCTGGGTGGATGGCACCCGGACGACTCACGGGTCGGGCTCGGGCCCGGGCAAATCTAACAGGGCCGCCGCCGCCGGATCCCGTCAATTGCCCGTACCGTCCGCCATGTGGACCGGGATCGCCCGACGCCCTCCGCCCCTCCCCCTGTTCGTCCCGGATCCGCCCCAACTCCCCTGCGACCGGACCGGAAGCATGCACCGACGGGCGCCGTGCTGCCCGTACTCTGGACCGGTACGACCGGACGTGACGAAGCAGCAGTTTCCCCCTTCTCAGGAGGTACCTGATCGTGGCAACCACCCGCACCGCACGCACGGCCTGGGAAGGCAGCCTGGTCGACGGCAAGGGCCTGGTGACCTTCGCTTCCTCGGGCATCGGCGAGTATCCCGTATCCTGGCCCGCGCGCGCGGAGGCCGCGAACGGGAAGACCAGCCCTGAGGAACTGATCGCCGCCGCACACTCCGCCTGCTTTTCGATGGCGCTCTCGCACGGCCTTACCGGCGCGGGCACCCCGCCCACCTCGCTGGACACCCAGGCCGACGTGACCTTCCAGCCCGGCACCGGTATCACCGGCATTCACCTGACCGTCACCGGGGACGTCCCCGGTCTGGACGAGGCCGGCTTCGTGAAGGCCGCCGAGGACGCCAAGGCGAACTGCCCGGTCAGCAAGGCCCTCACCGGCACCACCGTCACCCTGACCGCCAAGCTCGCCTGAGCCAGGTCCGAACGGGCGCAGCGCCCGGTACCCATGCCGCTGCTGCAGGTACGACGGGGTACCGGGCCGCTGCCCGAACAACTAAGTGATCAGGGCGCGGTTGCCGACGAAACCTGGCGAATCACCCTGGCGGCGGTCGCCGGTGGCTCGGGCCGCGTCCTATGATCAGCCACAGTGCCCAGTGCTCTGCCGGACCATTCACGCCGAACGTTCCCGCACTGATCTCCGGGCTCTTCACACAGAGCGGGAAGCCGGTGGGTACCGCACCAAGGTCGACCGGCCGGGACAGCGTCAGCAGCGGACGGGAGCGTGCCGTGCCGGGCCGGAACGAGGGGGCCGACGCACATCACCGGCGCCCGCACGCGAACGACCGCGTTCCGGACGGGCTTCCGACGGCCCGACCGCTCGCCGCCTGCCCGGTCTGCGCCGCACCGCTGGACGGCGGTACCGAACAGCTCCTCGCCGCCCTGAGGGCCAGCGAGTCCCGATTCCGCGCCGCCTTCGCCGATGCCGGCATCGGCATGCTGCTGGTCGGCCCGGACGATCTGATCATCGAGGTCAACCCGGCGTTCGCCGCGATGATCGGCCAGGAGGTGCCGGACCTGGTCCGGACCCACATCCACGAGATCATCGACCCCGAGGACACCCCCCGCCGCCTCTACGTCGAGCTCGTCCGGGGCGAACGCGACCGCATCCGGGTCGAGAAGCGCCTCAAGCACAGCGAGGGCCGCGAGGTGTGGAGCAACGTGACGATCTCGCTGATCCGCGACGACTCCGGGCGGCCGCTGTACACCCTGGCCATGGTCGAGGACGTCACCGAACGCCGACAGCTCGGCGACCGCCTCGCCTACCAGGCCATGCACGACCCGCTGACCCAACTCCCGAACCGCACCCTCTTCTTCGAGCAGCTCAACGCGGCTTTCTCCGCCGCGGCCGCACCTGTGGCCGCAGCCCCGTCGGGTGCCGTGCCCGACAGCGAGCCGACCACTGACGCCACGTCAACCGGGCCCGTCGGCCGGAGGCGGAGCAACTCCCGGCGGGTGGGGCTCTGCTACGTGGACCTGGACGGCTTCGCCGCCATCAACGAGACGCTCGGGCACCACGTCGGCGACCAGCTGCTGGTCGCCGTCGCGGCCAGGCTGGAGCGCGGCTTCGCGCGTGGGGAGGACCGGCTGGTCGCCCGGCTGGGCGGGGACGAGTTCGCCGTACTGGTGCCGGACAGCGACGGCACCGACCAACTCACCATGCTCGCGGCCGAACTGATCAAGGCTCTGGAGCAGCCCTTCGAGGTCGCGGGCCAGCAGCTGGCGGTCACCGCGAGCATCGGTGTGGTGGAACGGTCCGTCCTCGACACCACCCCCACCGACCTGCTCAAGGACGCCGACGCCACCCTGTACTGGTCGAAGGCCGACGGCCGGGCCCGCTGGACGCTCTACGACCCGGACCGGGGCGCCCACCAGCTGACCCGCCAGCGCCTGGCCACCGCGCTGCGCCCGGCGCTGGAGCGCGGCGAGTTCACCGTCGAGTACCAGCCGCTGGTCGGCCTCGCCGACGGCACGGTGCACGGGGCCGAGGCCCTGGTCCGGTGGCGTCACCCGCGGTACGGGACGCTCTCACCGGACCGGTTCATCCCGCTCGCTGAGGAGTCCGGCGCGATCGTGCCGCTCGGCAAGTGGGTGCTTGAGGAATCGTGCCGCCAGGCGCGGCGCTGGCTGCAGGACTCGCCGAGCGCCGAGGCGTTCGTGAGCGTGAACCTGGCGGCCCGCCAGATCTGGGACTCCGACGTGGTGGCGGACGTGGCCGAGGTGCTCGACCGCACCGGCCTGCCACCGCGCCTGCTCCAGCTGGAGCTGACCGAGAGCGCGGTGCTCGGCCCGGGCGGCCGGCCGGTCCAGGCCCTCCAGGCGCTGGCCGACATGGGCATTCGGATCGCCATCGACGACTTCGGCACCGGCTACTCCAACCTCGCCTACCTCTCCCGGCTGCCCGTCCACGTCCTCAAGCTGGACGGCAGCTTCGTCGAGGGCTTCCGCGACCCGGCCCCGGGCGGCCGCCCGGACGGCCGGTTCCGGCGGGCCGACGCGGACGAGCAGATCGTCGGCGCGATGGTGCAGCTCGCCCACGCCCTGGGGCTCACCGTGACCGCCGAAGGCATCGAGAACGCCGCCCAGGCCGAACGGCTCCGGCAGACCGGCTGCGACACCGCCCAGGGCTGGTACTTCGCCCGCCCGGGCCCGGCCGAAGCGGTGGCGGCGATACTGCGTGCCGACCGCCCCGACTGAGCCGCCTCGGTCCTCCGGGGGAAGCCGGTCAGACCTGTGCCGTTAGGCCTATGCAGTCAGGCCTGTGCAGTCGGGCCTGTGCAGTCAGACTCGTGCCGTCAGGCCTGCGCCGTCAGACCGTACGCCTCGGCGATCAGACCGTAGGAGCGGTGCCGCACCTCGTGGCCGTGGATGTGCGAGGTGACCATCAGCTCGTCCGCGCCGGTCCGCTTGCGCAGCGACTCGAGGCCGTCGGCCACCTGCCCCGGGGCGCCCAGCACCAGGTTGCCGATCCAGCTGTCCATGAACTCCGACTCGGCCGCGCCGTACGGATACGCCTCGGCCTCCTCCGGCGTGGGGATCGGGCCGGGAACGCCCATCCGCAGCCGCAGCATGCCCAGGGCCGCGGTGCGGGCGTGGCGGAGTGCCTGCTGCTCGTCGTCGGCCGCGACCGCTCCGACCCCGATCAGGGCGTACGGGGCGTCGAGGACGGCCGAGGGGCGGAAGCTCGACCGGTAGAGGTCGAGGGCGGGCTCGGTGTGGGTCCCGCTGAAGTGGTGGGCGAAGGCGAAGGGCAGGCCCAGGTGGCCGGCGAGCTGGGCACTGAAGCCGGACGAACCGAGCAACCAGATCGGCGGGCGCCCCTCGCCCTTGGGTACGGCGGTGAGTCGCTCGTAGGGGTGGCCGCTCGGGAAGCTGCCGTCCAGGAAGTTGGTCAGCTCGGCGACCTGCTGCGGGAAGTCCTCGGCACCGTCGGCGCGGCCCCGGCGGAGCGCACGGGCGGTGGCCTGGTCGGTGCCCGGTGCGCGGCCGAGACCGAGGTCGATCCGGCCCGGGTTGAGTGCCTCCAGCAGCCCGAACTGCTCCGCGATCACGAGCGGCGAATGATTGGGCAGCATCACCCCGCCCGAGCCGAGCCGCAGGGTGGTGGTGTTGGCCCCGAGGTGGGCGAGCAGCACGGCCGGGTTCGAGCTGGCCACCCCCGGCATCCCATGGTGCTCCGCCACCCAGAAGCGGTGGTAGCCCCACTGCTCGGCGCTCTGCGCGAGCGTGGTGGTGGCGAGGAGGGCCTGGGCCGGGGTGTATCCGGCCCCGACGGTCGCGAGGTCCAGGATCGAGAGCGGGGCCGGGGCGGTCCCCCGAGCCGCTCCGCGGACCGGATCGGCGGGGACGGGGGCTGGGGCGGGGGCGCCTGCGGCGCGCGAGTGCGCGTCGTTCGTGCTCATGTGTGGTCTGTCCTCCCTGTCGGCCACGGGAGTCCGCTCCCGCTCGTCTGTAAGCAATCAACCGGCCCGCCCCGGTGTTCCCGGTCCAGCGGCCGACCGGGGAACTGGTCATCTCCCCGACCGGACCTGATCAGTCCGCTCCGCCTGCGGACCACCCCGGGACCACCCCAGGACCACCCCGGGTCACCCGGTGTCACCGCGTGGCGACATGACGCCATCGCCTGAACCCGCCAGCCTGGACACTCGCGGACCCGGCCCCGCATGCGGCAACCTTGCTGACTGACGGAGGCCGCACACCACGGCCACGTCACCGACGAAGGCCGAAGAGCTGGACCAGCATCATCGGCCCCCGTGAGCCCTCGGCGCGGCACCCCGCCCCGGGGGCTTTCGCGTTCCCGCCGCAGGCCGGCGGGGGTGTGCGCCCTGTGATCCAGGGCATACAGGGGGTCCTTAATGGCATGAAAGGTCCACCAGCTAGCGTTGTCCCCTGCAGCCACCTGATTCTCCCCAGGGCGGCCTGGAGGGAGTACACAATGGAAGCCGCGTCGGTCATCGGCCCAGCATGGATCTGCGGCCTGGCGCTGTTCGCCGTCCTCGGCGACGCGTTCCTGCCCTTCCTGCCGAGCGGGACGCTGGTCATCCTCGCCGTCCTGCGGACCTCCCAGTTCAACGGTGCCCCGGTGCTGCTCGCCCTCGGTGTGGCGCTGGCCTCCTTCCTCGGTGATCTGGCGCTGCTCAGCCTGGCCCGCAAGGGGGCACCGATGGTGCACCGCCGGCTGGCCCACCGGCCGAAGCTCGCGGCGAGCGTCGAGCGCGTCCAGGCCCATCTGTCCGGCAAGACGAGCAGAGCGGCGGCCGCCGTGGTGATCATCGCCCGGTTCGTCCCGGCCGGGCGGACCGTGCTGGACCTCGCAGTGGGGCACTCACCGCAGCACCCCCGCACCTTCCTGCGCTGGTCGGCGCTGGCGGCAGTGCTCTGGGCCGCGTACATCGTGACGCTGGGGTGGCTCAACAGCCACTGGTTCAACACCGCCTGGCTGAGCTTCGCGGTCTCCTGCGCCGCCGCCACCGCGATCAGCTCGGCCGTGGCCCAGCTGATCCGCAGACGCCGCCGACTGACCATCGCGGCCTGACGGCCGGCCTACTCGGGCGCGATAGGCCGGGAGCGCGGGCCTGATCAGCGGGCAGCGCGGGCGCGGTCGGCAGCGCGGGCGCGGTCGGCAGCGCGGGCGCGGTCGGCAGCGCGGGCGCGGTCGGCAGCGCGGGCGCGGTCGGCAGCGCGGGCGCGGTCGGCCGACAGGCCGACCTGTGGCCGTCCACCGGTCGGGAAGACGTTGAACAGTCGGTCAACTCGGCGTGATCGTCCCGCCCGGCGCAGTACTGTCTCAGGACGGCAACAGACACCCCGAACATGGATCCGGACCACGCACCGTCGGCGTCTCGGACGGTGAGGGAGCAGGCTGCACCGCACCCCTCACGCATGACATGCTGAAGACGAAATACCTAGCAAATGTCCGTTTTCTCCTGAGCGTCCGGACGCCCACCTCGGGCTCCGGATGTTTTGTGAGGTCAGGACTCGATCTGGCAGGGGAGACCATGAGCAGGATCTCGCGCAGGAAGGTGCTGAGTGCCTCCGCGGCTGCTGCGGCCCTCGGGGCTGTCGCCGCCTGCGGGAGCGGCAAGGACGGCTCCGGTGGGTCCGGGTCTGCGTCCGACGCCAGCGGCTCCGGCAAGCCGGCAAGCGGTGGGGGCGCCTCCGCCACGACCAAGGGCAAGCTGATCGGTGACGGGTCGACCTCCGACACGGGCGCCCAGCCGAACCAGCCCAAGCCGGAGAAGCTCAAGCCCGGTGAGCGTCCGCCGCAGTTCGTGGTGTTCTCCTGGGACGGCGCGGGCGGCACCGACGACGGCCAGTTCCCCCGGTTCCTCAAGCTCGCCGAGCAGTACAAGGCGACCATGACCTTCTTCCTGTCAGGCATCTACGCGCTGCCCAAGGGGAAGTCGAGCCTCTACCACCCGCCGAAGCACTCGGTCGGGGCCTCCGACATCCCCTTCCTGTCGGACGGCGCGGTGAAGAACACCCTGAAGCTCATCAGCCAGGCCTGGCTGGCCGGGCACGAGATCGGCACCCACTTCAACGGGCACTTCTGCTCGAGCCGCTCCGACGGCAACGGTGTCAACAAGTGGAGCCCCGAGGACTGGCAGAGCGAGATCGACCAGGCGATCTCCTTCGTCACCCAGTGGAAGACCAACACCGGCTTCACCGATGTCGATCCGCTGCCCTTCGACTACAAGAAGGAGCTGATCGGCGGGCGGACCCCCTGCCTCGAGGGGCAGAAGGCGCTGCTCCCGACGGCGGCCAAGCTGGGCTGGAAGTACGACGCCAGCTCGCCGGGCGGCCTGCAGATCTGGCCGCAGAAGGTGCAGGACGGGAAGATCTGGGACTTCCCGCTCCAGGGCATCCCCTTCCCCGGCCACAGCTTCCAGGTGCTGTCGATGGACTACAACATCCTCGCCAACCAGTCCGCGGGCACCACCAAGGGCGATCCGGGCAAGTACAACGACTGGCGCAACCAGGCCCGGGACTCCTACCTGGCCGGCTTCGACCGCGCCTACACCACCAACCGCGCGCCGTTCTTCGTCGGGAACCACTTCGAGCAGTGGAACGGCGGGATCTACATGGACGCCGTCGAGCAGACGCTCAAAACCATCGCGGGCAAGCCCGAGGTCCGGCTGGTCTCCTTCCGGCAGTTGGTGGAGTGGCTCGAGGTGCAGGACGAGTCCACCCTCCGCAAGCTCCGGACCTTGGGCGTGGGCAAGGCTCCGACCGGCGGCTGGGAGACATTCCTGGGTGCGGCGGGCTGAGCCACGGCGGTCGGGGTCCGAGGCCGGGCGGCCTCAGACCCCGGACCGGCCGAGCAGCCGTTCGGCGATCAGGGCCGCTCCGCGCGGACCGACCAGGACGGTGTAGTGGTTGGTGCCCGGCACGGCCGTCACCGTGATCCGCTCCGGGTCGAGTGCGGCCAGCTCGAGCCGCTGCGCGTCGTAAAGACCCTGGGGTTCGTCGAGCAGGCCACGCTCCGCCCAGAGCAGCTCGGCCCGGCAGGGCAGCCGGTGCACAGCGCTGGCCGCCTCCGGATCCAGCAGCACCTGGCCGCCGTCCTCCTGGACCGCCGCGAGTACGCAGGAGGAGCGCAGTTCGGGCTCCGCACCCACCAGGTCGCGTTGGGTGTAGGCGTCGGTGGTGTCCGACCACTCCTCCGCGAGGGCGGGGTGCTTGCGCCAGAACGCGCGGTACTCGGCACGGTCGGCGAAGGTCATGGACAACCGGGCCAGCGCCGGGCCCAGCACCGCCGCCAACACCTCACCCTCGTCCGCGCCCAGCGGCAGCGGGAAGGTGACCGCCCCGTCCACCAGGATCAGCCGCTCGACCAGCGCCGGGTGCCGCACGGCGGTGAGCGCCGCCACCCAGGCACCCATCGAATGCCCGGCCAGGCTGAACCGGCCCAGCCCGAGCGCTGCGGCCAGCGCGGCGACGTCGTCCGCGTGGCGGGCCAGCCCGTACGGCCCGCTCACCGCGCGACTCGCACCACGCCCGCGCAGGTCTGGCGCGATCAGGGTGGCCCGGCCCGCGAGTTGGCGGGCCGGCTCCCCCCAGGCCAGGGCGTTGGCGGTGATGCCGTGGAGCGCGATGACGGTGGGCGCATCCGCCACCGTTGCGGGCCACCGAAGAACTGCCAACTCACCCCCGGGCACGCTGACGGTCAATTCCTCGTACGCGAGCGGTTCATGGCGCGGGTCGGTCATGTGTAGCCCTTTCGGGGGAATCGTGGCCTCGGTCGAGGAGTGGCCTCAACGGAGCCTCGGTCTCCATCGAACCGTGAATTCGGTCGAGCCTTGGTGTCACCGAGCGTTGGTCTCACCGGGCATCGGTCCCTCGGGCGTCGGTCCCTCGGGCGTCGGTCCCTCGGGCGTCGGTCTCAGCCGGCCGACGTGGGTGGGTGGTCGGAGTTGGGGCCGCAGCTGGGGCGCAGGCTCGGGCGGAGGCGGGCGGGCAGTCCGGCCAGCCCGCCCGGCAGCAGGTAGACGACCGCCACGAACAGGGTGCCGAGCAGGAAGAGGGGCTGGGAGAGCGGCACGCGGAGGACCGCCGGCAGGTCGGCGATCGCGGCGGAGGTGGCGAGGTCTCCGAGCCGGTAGCCGGCCCAGGTGTAGAGCATGCCCCCGAGCAGCGGGCCCCATCGGCTGCCGGAGCCGCCGAGAACGACCATGACCAGCAGGGACAGCGTCGTGTCCGATCCGGCGGCCTGCGGAGTCGCGCCGCCGGTGAGCAGCAGGTAGACCACCCCGCCGATGCCGGCGAGTGCGCCGGTCAGGACGAAGGCCAGCAGTTTGAAACCGTAGGGCCGCAGGCCGAGCACCTCCACGCGGCGCTCGTTCTCGCGGATGCCGTCCCAGACCCGGCCGGCCGGGGAACGGACCGCCCAGTGGACCACGGCAACGGTCAGGACGAGGTAGCCGAGCGCGATCCAGTACAGGTTCGGGGTGTTCACGATGCCGACCAGGGACGACGGGAGCAGCGCGGCCGGGGCGGCACGGCCCTCCTCGCCGCCGGTGATCCCGCCGGGGTTGCGCTGCACCAGGATGGAGCCGGCCTGGGCAAACGCGAGGGTGACCATGGAGAAGCCGATACCGGTGACACGGAGGCTGACCGAGCCGAGCAGCAGGGCGAGGAGCACGGCGGCGCCGACTCCGCAGAGGGCGGCGGGGACGAACGGGAGCCGCAGTTCGAGCATCGCGAGATCAGTGCCGTAGAGGCCCACGGCGAAGTAGAGCGCGTGCCCGAAGGAGAGCAGGCCGACCCGGCCGAGGAGCAGGTCGTAGCCGGTGGCCAGGGCCCCGAAGACGAGGCAGAGGGCGATCAGTTGGAGACTTCCGGGGCCGCCGAGCGGGCCGTCGAGCACCCCGGGAACAGGAAGCGCACTGTATGGGGCGACAAGGAACAGGATCAGCGGAGCGATCGGCCACCAGCGTAGCGCCCGGCTCCGGCCTGTCGACCTTTCAGCAAATGATTCACCTGTTCGAGGGATTGTGCGCACCCGATTCAATGCAGCAGAGTGTGCGTCAGCGGAGCCGTCCGGGAGGGCGGTTGAGGAGGCCGACGCATGATCGGCCGCTTCTCCTCCGGCGCTCGTGGGCGAGGTGCTTGTGCTCACGCGAGCCTCCCGGTGAGTCCGCGGGGTCGTACCAGGAGCAGTACGGCCAGGAGCACGACGACCGAGAGATCGCCGAGCCCGGCAGCGGTGTAGTAGTTGGCGAACTGCTGGACCAGGCCAACGGCCACGGAGGCCAATGCCGCTCCCGTGACGGAGCCCATGCCTCCCATGACGACCACGACGAACGCGAAGATGAGCAGGCCGGCCCCCTGGCCGGGGTGGACCGAGCCGAAGTAGAGCCCGCTGAGCGCGCCGCCCAGAGCGGCCGCGGCGCCACCGATGGCGAAGACCAGGGTGAACGCCCGGCGCACGTCGATCCCGAGGGCAGTGACCATGGCCCGGTCCTCGACGCCCGCCCGGACCACCAGGCCGTACCTGGTCCGGCCGAGGAAGAGCCGCAGTGCGAGCAGCACCAGGGCTGCGGCCCCGAGCAGGACGAAGCGGTTCACCGGGACGATCGCCCCGAGCAGGTGGACCGTCCCCGCCAGCGCGGCGGGCTGGGGGAAGGGCCTGGCGTCGGCTCCCCACACCCCCGTCAGCAAGGCAGGCACCGCAAGCCCGACCCCGACCGTGGCCAGGATCTGATCCCTCGGCCGCCGGTACAGGGGCCTGATGAGAAGGAGTTCGAGCAGCACGGCCGCCGCCGTTCCGACGGCGGTTCCGAAGACCACCGCCCCCCAGAAGCCCATCCCGCCCTGGGTGCCCGCCCACCACGTGCCGTAGGCACCGATCGAGAGCAGGGCGCCGTGGGCGAAGTTGAGTACATCCATCAGCCCGAAGATCAAGGAGAGCCCGGAGGCCACCAGGAAATACAGCGCCCCGAGACCAAGGCCGGTGCAGAGAAGGAGAATTACCGTGTCCATCAGAGCTCCACCGCCTCGACCGCCGCCGGTGCGGCATCCACTTCCCCAGCCGTCCGTGCCCCGCTTCCGGCGCCGGCGCCGCCACCACCAGCACCGGCCCCGCCGCCAGTACCGTCACCACCGACCTCGCTGCCACGACCGGCTCTGCCTCCGACACCGAGCAGCCGCCGGGCCGCCTCTTCGTCGGCCAGCAGCTCGGCGGTGTCGCCGGTGTGGGCGGTGCGGCCGTCGGCCAGCACGGTGCACCGCCCGGCCAGTCGGCGGACCAGGGCGAGATTCTGCTCGACCAGGAGAACGGGCACGGTCTCGGCCACCCGGGCCAGAGCCTCCGCCACCTCGGCCACGATCTTCGGCGCCAGGCCCTTGGTGGGCTCGTCGGCGATGATCAGGCGGTTCCCGTTGAGCAGGGTGCGTCCGATGGCCAGCATCTGCTGCTGGCCCCCGGACAGCGTCCCGGCCAACTGACCGGCTCTGCGGCGCAGTTCCGGGAAGAGCTCATGGACGAGCGGGTAGGCGGGAGTGCCGGCCCGCTCGGCGAGGCGGAGGTTCTCGGCGACCGTCAGCCCCGCGAAGACTCCCCTGTCCTCGGGGGCGTAGCCGATCCCTTGCCGGACGACGAGGTGGGTCGGCAGGGCGGAGAGCTCCGTCCCCTCGCCAGGAGCAGCGGACCCGCCGCCATGGAGGCGGACGCTGCCCGTCCGGGGCACCAGGCCCATCACGGCCCGGACGGTGGTGGTCTTCCCCGCCCCGTTGCGCCCCAACAGTGCGGTGACGCCGGTCGGTGCCACATCCAGATCCACTCCGTGGAGGACATGTACCCCGTCGATCACCACCCGCAGATCACGAACCGTCAGCAGCGCGGCCGTCGGAGCCGCCGTAGCAGAGGAGTCGCCCATCACAGTGCCTCACCGAGATATGCCTGCTGCACGGTGGCATCGGCCATCACCGTGTCCGGGGTGTCGAGAGCCAGCAGGGTGCCGTGGTGCATCACGGCCAGACGGTCTGCGAGGCCGAGCAGGACGTCCATGTGGTGCTCCACCATCAGCACGGTGCGACCGAGCTCCCGGTGCACCGAGCGGATGAGCGTGACAAGGGCGGGCACCTCCTCCGCGCTCACCCCCGCCATGGGCTCATCGAGCAGGATCAGTCTCGGGTCGGAGACCAGCAGCACGGCGAGCTCCAGCTTGCGCTTCTCCCCGTGCGAGAGTGCGCCGGCCAAGGCTCCGGCCCGATCAGCGAGTTCGGTGCGCTCCAGCGTCTCGGACACCCTGGCCTCGAACGGGTCCGCCCGGCGCCAGAGCCGGTACGAGGCGCTGGGGGCGAGCGCCGCCTGAGCCGCGAGCCGGACGTGGTCGGCCACCGTCATCCCGTTCCAGAGAGAGGAGGTTTGAAAGGTTCGGCCCAGTCCACGCCGGGCGCGGGCGTGGACGGCCTCACGGGTCACGTCCGCACCGTCGAGCTCGATCACCCCGCCGGTCACCGGGTGGATCCCGGAGATGAGATTGAACAAGGAGGTCTTGCCCGCACCGTTCGGCCCGATGAACGCGACGAACTCGCCTTCACCCACCTCGAAGGAGACGTCCTGGACGATCGGCACCCCGCGCACCGCCCACCCGACCCCGTCCAGCCGCAGCACCGGCGCCGCTCCGGAAGTACCGGCCCCGCCACCACCGCCAAGCTTCACCGCCGTCACCGCCATCACCTCCGACACACCGTCACCTCCGACACCGCCGTCAGCCCGCGATGGTGGTGGCGGGCGGCGCCACCTGATCGGCGTCGAGGGTCCGCTCGACGGCCGGCTTGACCGCCCCGGCGCCGCCGCTCAGCCGGACCTGGAACATCGGCTGCAGCAGGGCGTGGTCGGCCGCCCGGACGGTCAGCCTGCCCTTCACGCCGTCGAAGCTCCAGCCCTCCAGCGACTTCACCAGCACATCGGTGTCGTCGGCGGAGCCGCCCGCGCCCTCCAGAGCGTGGACGATCATCTGGGCGGCGGTGAACCCGTCCGGGGTGAAGATGTCCGGCTTCGAACCGGCCTTGGTCACCGCATCGGACATCGCCTGCTCGACGGGGGTGCCCGCCGCACCCGCGAAGTAGTGGTTCAGGAAGGAGATCTTCTCGGCGGAGGGTCCGAAGAGCGGGTAGGAGGCGGCCAGATCGAGACCGGTCACCACCTTGGTCGCGGCGAACACGTCCTGCTGGCTGAGCGAGGTCCAGAGTGCGGCTGCGGTGTCGCCCGCCCAGGCGACGAACAGCAGGTCCGGCTTGGCCGACCTGGCCTGGGTCGCGAACGGGGTGAGGTCGGTGGCGCTCGGCGGTGCGAGTACCGCGTCCACGCTCGCGCCCTGGCCACCGAGCACGGCCTTGACGGCAGCCACGTTGGCCTGGCCGAAGGCGTTGTCCTGGGCGAGGACGGTGACCTTCTTGCCCTTGGCATCACCGACGAAGGAGGCGGCCGCCCGGATGTCCTGGTACGACTGGCGGCCGGAGCGGAATGTGTAGCGGTTCAGTCCGGTGATCTTGTCGGCGGCGGCCGGGCCACTGATGAAGAGCACCTTGTTCTGCGCCGCGATGGGGCCCACCTGCAGGGCCACGCCCGAAGCGGTCGAGCCCGCGAGGATGTGGAAGCCCTTGCCGATCAGGTCCTTCGCGCCGGACACCGCCTTGGCCGGGTCGCCCGAGTCGTCCTCCTCGGCGAGCTCGATCCGGTGCCCGTCCACCGCATCGGTTCCCTTCGTGGCGTAGTCGAGCCCCGCGCGGAACCCCTCGACGTACTGCTTGCCGTACGCCGCGAGCGGTCCGGTCTTCGAGTACAGCAGTCCCACCTTCACCGCGGCCTTCGCACCGTCAGCACCACCGCCCCCGCTCCCACCACCACCGTTCGCCGCCGAAGTCCCGGCCGTCCCGGCTTTAGCGCAGCCGACCACCAGCAGGGCACAGGCTGCCAGGACTGCCACCCGCCGAAGCGGCCGACGGGATGGCGCAGCGGAGAGACTGACGGAGGGTCGGGCGGCGGGCGAGGTCGCGGCCGAGCACGGCGGCATGGTCGATCGGGGCATGGCGGCAGGCTCCCAGGGGTGCGGTGTGCCGGGTGGATGCCGGAACCGTAGGTGCGGCTGCTCGGCCGGGACATGTGCCCGGGAGACGCAGCACCGCCCGGTCTTGTGTGAACGGCAGCCATATCGTCGGCTCGGCCTCGCCCCTGTGTGCGTACTGCCCATGGCGCAGGGCGGTCCCATGTCCGGGATCGCCATGGCACCGCACCGGATGGACCCGTGAGGGTGGTTCGGGCACTGGCCCATCCCCTGGCCCTCCCTCCCCTCCCTCCTCCCCTCTCCCTCCGATCCTCATGAGGTGCCCCTTGGACAAGGTTCTCGACTCCGCCGCCGCTGCCGTGGTGGACGTGCCCGACGGTGCGACGCTCGCCGTCGGCGGCTTCGGGCTGTGCGGCATACCGAGCAGTCTGATCGCCGCGCTGGCCGCCGGCGGCGCCACCGCGTTGCACGTGGTCTCCAACAACTGCGGCGTGGACGGCTGGGGGCTCGGCCTGCTGCTGCGGGCCGGGCGGATCGCCCGGATGACCTCTTCCTATGTCGGGGAGAACAAGGAGTTCGCCCGGCAGTACCTGGCCGGGGAGCTGGAGGTCGAGCTCACCCCGCAGGGCACCCTGGCTGAGCGGCTCCGGGCGGGCGGAGCCGGCGTCCCCGCCTTCTTCACGCCCGCCGGGGTCGGCACCCAGGTCGAGGAGGGCGGCCTGCCCTGGCGGTACGCCCCGGACGGTACGGTCCTGGTGGGGTCACCCGCCAAGGAGGTCCGGGAGTTCGGTGGCCGGCGGTACCTGCTGGAGGAGGCGATCACCGCCGACTACGCACTGGTCCGGGCCGCCGTCGCCGACCGGCACGGCAACTGCGTCTTCCACGCCACCGCACGGAACTTCAACCCGCTGTGCGCGGCGGCCGGCCGGATCACCGTGGTCGAGGCCGACCGGATCGTCGAGCCCGGCGAACTCGACCCGGACGCCGTCCACCTCCCCGGTATCCACGTCGACCGCGTGGTTCCCGCCGATCCGGCGGACCGCCGGATCGAGCGCCGCACAACCCGCTCCGCCCGCACAACGCACGCCACCCACGCCGCCCGCACCACCCCGACTCCCTCCTCCGCCACCCCGTCCACCCCGGCGGCCGACTTCCGCGCGCTCCTCGCCGCCCGCGCGGCGCGGGAACTGCGGAGCGGCGAGTACGTCAATCTCGGGATCGGCCTGCCTACCTTGATCCCCGACCACCTCCCGCCCGAGGTCGACGTCGTCCTGCATTCGGAGAACGGCATCCTGGGGGTCGGCCCGTATCCCGCCCCCGGTGGCGAGCATCCCGATCGGATCAATGCCGGAAAGGAGACGGTCACCGCCGCCGCCGGAGCCGCCTACTTCGATTCCGCTTTCTCCTTCGGGATGGTGCGTAGCGGGAGAATCGACGTCTCCGTCCTCGGCGCGATGGAGGTTTCGGCCACTGGGGATCTCGCCAACTGGATGGTCCCCGGAAAGACGGTCAAGGGAATGGGCGGCGCGATGGACCTGGTGCACGGCGCGGGCAGGCTCGTAGTGGTGATGGAGCACACCACTCGGGAGGGGGCGCCGAAAATCGTCCGGCAGCTGGCCCTTCCGGCCACCGGCAGGGCGGTGGTGAACAGGATCGTCACCGAGCTGGCGGTCATCGACGTCACCCCGGAGGGTCTCCGGCTGGTCGAGGTGGCCGAGGGCTACACCGCCGCAGACGTCCAGGCCCGCACCGAGCCGGAGCTGCTCCCAGCCGACCCCACTACCGAACCCACTACCGAACCCACTACCGAACCCACCGCCGAACCCACCGCCGAACCCACCGCCGAACCCACCGCCGAACGCACTACCGACCCCGCCACCGCACCCGCTAGCGGCCCCATCCACCGCCAGGCATATACAAGCTAATCGAACTAACACACCAGTCAATATCACTTATCAGTCGCGGCTCGCGCCGATTCCGCCACATCTTCACCCGTGGGCGGAGATCGTTTTCCAGATCGGTTGCGATCACCCAGTGGCTTCGGGAGAGTTGGTACCTCAGGGATCAATCAGGGGACAGTCGGCCAGGGGTCCATCGGCTGACAGGGCGAAGAGTTCGTCAGTATTTTCGAATTCGAGCATTCATCCAGCGATGTTCTGATCCGGGGTCTCGGCACATCCGGGGGGAAGTCCGAGACCGCCGGCTACGTCGCGCGCGCCCGCGGGGGCCTGTGACGCGCGCGAGCAAAACCGCACCGGGTCCGCCCAGCCGGACCGGTGCGGGCACACCGCCATGAGCCACGCCCTCTCCCCCGAATCGGAACGTACGCAGAGCCGGTCCGGGCCGCAAAGCCGAGGCCGGCGGGGGGAGTTGCAGACATGCCCAGGACGGACGTGTTCACGGGGACCGAGCACCGCCCCAACACCGGCGGCGGGACGATCCCGCGCCCGCGAATAGCCGACCCCGACCACACTGGGGGCAGCTCCGCAGTAACGGCCCGCCCGCACCCGACTCCCCCCGACCCCTCACCACCCGCCGACCCCGCACCTCCCACCGGGCCCACCGCCCAGCTCGCCGAACCCGCCCGACCCGCCGGACCCGCCGGACCCAATAAATCGCCCAAACCCGCCAACCCCGCCGAACCCACCTACGACTACGCCCGGTTCAGCCACCTCGCGGGCCCGCTCACCGAGCCCCCGGCCGCCCCGGCCGACTACCGCGTCCAGTACCGGAGCCTGCTCAGCACCGAGCCGCACCGCATCCGCGCCGCCCTGCTCATGGTCTTCGCCCCGCTGGTCGAGGGGGTGCTGCTGGTCTGGCTGCTCCAGCCCGGCCACTGGCCGGTCCGCCCCGGTGAGACGCACCCCTGGCTGCTGGTCGCCGACAAGGTGATGATCGGGATCGTCGCGCTGATCGAGCTGTTCCGGCTGGTCAACGTCGTCTCCAACACCCATGCCACGCTGGTCGCCCGCGATCCCGTCCCGGTCACCGCCGAGCGCGGCACCCGGGTCGCCTTCCTGACCACCTGCGTCCCCGGCAAGGAGCCACCGGAGATGGTCCGGGCCACCCTCGCCGCTGCCCTCGAGGTCCGGCACGACGGCCCGTACGACGTGTGGCTGCTCGACGAGGGCGACGACCCCGAAATGCGCGAGGTCTGCGCCGAGTTGGGCGTGCACCACTTCAGCCGCCGCGGCCGTGAGGAGTGGAACCAGCCGCGCGGGCGGTTCCGGGCGAAGACCAAGCACGGCAACTACAACAGCTGGCTGCAGGCCCACGGCTCCGACTACGACTACTGGGTCTCGGTGGACACCGACCACGTGCCGCTGCCCGACTTCTGCGAGCGGATGCTGGGCTACTTCCGCGACCCCGACGTCGCGTTCGTCGTCGGCCCGCAGGTGTACGGGAACTACGCCTCCTCCGCCTCGGCCGTCACCAAGTTCTCCGAGAGCCAGCAGTTCCTCTTCCACGCGCTCGTCCAGCGGGCCGGGAACCGCTACGGCGCGCCGATGTTCGTCGGCACCAACAACGCCGTCCGGATCAGCGCCCTGCAGGCCATCGGCGGGCTGTACGACTCGATCACCGAGGACATGGCCACCGGCCTGGAGTTCCACCGCAGCCGCAACCCGCGCACCGGCGCGCACTGGAAGTCGGTCTACACCCCGGACGTGCTGGCCGTCGGCGAGGGCCCGTCCTCCTGGACCGACTTCTTCTCGCAGCAACTCCGTTGGAGCCGCGGCACGTACGAGACGATCCTCACCCAGTACTGGAAGGCCGCCTGGCGGCTCTCCCCGGGCCGGGCGCTCAACTACTCGCTGATGATGTGCTTCTACCCGATGGCCGGCCTCACCTGGCTGCTCGGCGGCCTCTCCAGCGTGCTCTACCTCGGCTTCGGCGCCTCCGGGGTGCACGTCTCCTCACAGATCTGGATGATGCTCTACAGCGATGCCGCCGCCCTCCAGGTGCTGCTCTACACCTGGAACCGCAAGCACAACGTCAGCCCGCACGAGCCTGCGGGCTCCTCCGGGGTCGCCGGGATGGTGATGTCCGCGCTCTGCGGGCCGATCTACGCCGCCTCGTTGCTGCAGGCGCTGCTCCGGCGGCGCAGCCGATTCGTCGTGACGCCCAAGGGCGACTCCGCGAGCCCCGACCGGCTGCCCACCTTCCGGATCCACCTGCTCTGGACAGCGGTGTTCGGCGGCGCGCTCGGCGCCTCGTACCTGACTGGCAACGACCATGTGGCGATGCGTACTTGGGCCTGCATCGCGCTGCTGTTCAGCCTACTCCCGCTGGCCGTCCGCGCGGTTGACACCGTCCGGTCCCGCCGTCGGCACCACTGAGCCGCGGCCACCGATCGCGCAAGCCACCACCACCCGCGCCGCCACCACCGCGCCACCACCACCGCGCCACCACCACCGCGCCACCACCACCGCGCCACCACCACCGAACCGCCACCACCAAGCCGCCACCAACAAGAGCACGAGGGGGACGAACCACCATGAGGATCAAGCGCGCCAAACTCGGCGCCCCGGGCCGGACCAGGCGCTACGCGCTCGGCAGCACCGTTGCCGTGGTCGTGGCGAGCATGAACGCACCCGCCGTCCTCGGCTTCGCGGGCAGCCAGTACCACCGCTACGTCATCAACCAGCCTGGCTACAAAGCCGAGTTCGGGCACTGGCAGACCCTCACGCTGCCCACCGGGTTCCGGGTGAACGCGATCCACGCGACCCTGCTGCGCACCGGCAAGGTGCTGATCATCGCGGGCTCCGGCAACGACCAGCGCAGCTTCGACGCCAACACCTTCAAGAGCCTGCTGCTCGACCCGGTGAAGAACACCTACAAACTGATACCCACCCCCAAGGACATGTTCTGCGGCGGGCACACCTCGCTGCCGGACGGCAACGTGTTGGTCGCCGGGGGCACGCTGCGCTACGAACAGCTGGACGGCGCGGTCAAGAAGGCGGCCGGCACCATGCGGGTGCGCAACGAGAGCCCCGACGCCGCCCGCACCTTCCCCAAGGGCACCACCTTCACCTCCCCGGACGGCCGGGCGTACGTCTCCACCGCCGAGGTGACCGTCCCGGCCGCCACCAAGACGGTGGCACCGCCCACCACCCCGGGCGCCGCAGCCAAGGTGACCGTCACCGCCGGGGAGCAGCACGTGTTCGTCGAGGCGGTGGCCGAGGGCAAGCAGTACCTGAACGACCAATCCGCCCAGTACGCCGTCAAAGGGCTGAGCGGGGTGGACGCCCACAACCTCTACGGCATGGCCGACCGGATGTCGCTGGACAAGCAGGACTTCCAAGGCATCCGCAGCGCCTACGAGTTCAACCCCGACACCGAGAGCTACGAGCAGGTCGCCGACATGGCCTATGCCCGCTGGTACCCGACCCTCACCGGGCTCGGGAACGGCGACGTGGTCACCGTCTCCGGGCTGGACGACACCGGGCAGATCCTCACCGGCAACGACAACGAGGTCTACCACCCGGCCACCAAAACCTGGTCGAAGGCGCCGGACCGCTACTTCCCCACCTACCCCTCGCTCTTCCTCACAGCGGGCGGGAAGCTCTTCTACTCCGGCTCCAACGCGGGCTACGGCCCGGCCGACAAGGGCAGGACGCCGGGGCTCTGGAACCTCAAGGACAACAGCTTCCAGGCCGTCCAAGGCCTGCGCGACGCAGACCGGTTGGAGACCTCCTCCTCGGTGCTGCTGCCACCCGCGCAGGCGCAGAAGGTGATGGTGCTCGGCGGCGGCGGGGTCGGCGAGTCGCCCCTGTCGACGGCCCGGACGGCCGTGGCGGACCTGTCGGCGCCGCAGCCGGTCTTCACGCCGGGGCCGGACCTGCCCGCCGGGGGCACGCGCTACCTCAACAGTGTGATCCTCCCCGACGACACCGTGTTCACCACCGGCGGCTCGAGCGACTACCGGGGCAAGCACCGCAGCGACCTGCTCAAGGCGCAGACCTACCACCCGGACACCAACAGCTTCAGCACCGACGCCGAGCCCACGGTCGGGCGGGACTACCACTCCGAGGCGCTGCTGCTCCCGGACGGGCGGGTGATCGTGCTCGGCTCGAACCCGCTCTTCGCCGACAAGGCCGACACCGAACCGGCCTCCTTCGAGCAGCGGATCGAGATCTACAGCCCGGCCTACCTCTACCACGGCACCCGGCCCGCGATCACCGCCGCACCGGCCGCCGCCGGCCTCGGCAGCGCCATCACGGTGGCCACCTCGGACGCCTCGGCGATCGCCACGGCCAAGCTGATCCGGCCCAGTTCGGTCACCCACGCAACCGACGTCGAGCAGCGCTCGGTGGCCCTCACCGTCTCCGACCGCACCACCGGCGGCCTCACCCTGACCCTGCCGGACAACCCGAACCTGCTGCCGCCCGGCTGGTACATGCTCTACGTCACCGACCGCAACGGCACCCCCTCGGTGGCCAGTTGGCTCCAGGTCACGGCCTGAGCCGGAGGCCGCCGGACCCCCGGCCTAGACTTACCGCCTGCCGTCGAAGACAGGGGCGGACGAGGGGGAGACGTGTTCGGGATCATCAGGCCGTGCAGCCACCGGCTCACGGCGCAGCTCCACGCGGCCTGGCGGGCCCACCTGTGCGGGCTCTGCCTGGCGCTGCGCGACGGGCACGGCCAGCTGGCGCGGACCGCGACCAACTACGACGGGCTGGTCCTGTCGGTGCTGGTGGAGGCACAGGCCGACCGCCCGGCCCCCGGCGCCGGGCGGCGGCAGGCCGGACCGTGCCCGCTGCGGGCGATGCGCGGGGCCGAGGTGGCGAACGGCGAGGGGGCTCGGCTGGCGGCAGCCGTCTCGCTGACGCTGGCCTCGGTGAAGCTGCGCGACCACGTCGCGGACGGGGACGGTGCCTTCGCGCGGCGCCCGGTCGCGGTCGGGGCGGGCGCGGTCGCCGGCCGGTGGGCCCGGCAGAGTGCCGGCAGCGGGGCCGAGCTGGGCTTCGACACGGGCGTGCTGCTCGCGGCGGCGGCCCGGCAGGAGGAGCTGGAGCGGGCGGCCGGCCCGGGCAGCTCGCTGCTCGCGGTGACCGAGCCCACCGAGACGGCCACGGCCGCCGCCTTCGCGCACACCGCCGTCCTGGCCGGCCGCCCCGCCAACACCCCCGCCCTGCAGGAGACCGGCCGGCTCTTCGGGCGGCTCGCCCACCTGCTCGACGCCGTCGAGGACCAGGCCGCCGACTCCCGGACCGGCGCCTGGAACCCGCTCACCGCCACCGGGACGAGCCGCACCGAGGCCGAGCGGCTCTGCCGGGACGCCGTGCACGGCATCCAACTGGCGCTGCAGGAGGTCGAGTTCACCGACGGCGCACTCGCCCACCGGCTGCTCGCGCACGAGACCGCACGCGCGGTCGACCGCACGTTCAGAGCCGCCACCAGAGCCGCAGCCACCGCCGCAGCCACCGCCGGAGCCACCGCCGACAGCTCCCCGGCAGCTGCCGGAGGACCGGTGGACGGAGGACCGCTCGACGCGACGCCGGGAGACCCGGCCGGCTTCCTCACCGGGGAGCGCCCGCAGAAGCAGAAGCAGAAACAGGGCGGCAGCTGGTGCGACTCGGGCTGCGACCCGTCCGGCTGCTGCGACTGCTGCTGCGACAACCACCACGGCGGAGCCGGGGGCGGCGGCGGTTGTGACGGCTGCGACGGGTGCTGCGACGGGTGTGACGGCTGCTGCGACGGCTGTGACTGCTGCTGCCCCTGCGACGGCTGCAACTGACTCTCGCCGCCGTGGAGTTCAGCGACCGGCCGAGGCCAGCCCCACTGCGTACGGCAGCCAGAACTGTCCGGCCGGCGGTTCGCCGCGGCCGCAGTCGCCGTCCGACTCACCCGGGTTCTTGATCCAGAGGTAGGCGTCCACCCCGGCCCGGCCGGTGGCCGTGGTGGGCGGTTCGCCGAGGGCGCGGCCGGGCGGGTTGCACCAGTCCCGGTCACTCAGCGGTCCGTTGCCGTTGCGGCTGGTGTCGATGACGAAGTGACTGCCGCCGAGGGCCGCCGAGAGCTTCGCCCCGAACTCCGAACTCTGCTCGGTGGTGTAGAAGTTGGAGACGTTGACGGCGAAGCCGTCGGCCTGCCCGACCCCGGCACTGCGCAGCGCCTCGGCGAGCTGGCCCGGGTCCTTGACCCACCCCGCGTTGCCCGCGTCCACGTACACCCGCACCTTGGGGTGCTTCTTCAGCACACCGACGGCGTAACTGAGCAGCGCGTACCGTTCGGTGGCCTCCGCCGCCGGGACGGCGCAGCTGTCCAGGGTGTGCGCGACGGCGTCCGGCTCCAGGACGATCCAGGCGGCCCGGTCGGCCAGCGCGGCGGACAGGCCGTCGATCCAGGCCCGGTAGGCCGGGGCGTCGGCGGCGCCGCCCGCCGAGAACTGGCCGCAGTCGCGGTGCGGGATGTCGTAGGCGACCAGCAGCGCGGTGCGGCCGGCCGCCTCCGCCCGGATGGTCAGGTCCTCCGCCTTGGCGCGGGCGTCCGAGCCCGCCAGCCAGAGGGCGGACGGCTGCCGGGCGATCCGGCCCAGCGCCGCCAGGTCCGCGGCCGGCCCCGACCCCGCTGCCGACCCCGGACCAGACCCCGAAGCCGACCGGGTGGCCAACTCCTTCGCGGCGGAGGACTGATCGGAGACGTAGAACAGCTGCCCGGCGGGCTGGGTGACCGCGGCGGGCGCCGGCCGGGACGGCGGCGGGGCGGCCGCCGGGGCGCTGGTGCACCCCGCTGCCACGCCCACCACCAGCCCCGCCAACCCGGCCCATGCCACGCCTCGCCGCCACCGGCGCACGGAATCGCCCTCCCCAGGAACCCCAGTCACGTTGGGCACCCAGCTTCGCACAGCGGGTGTCGAACGCGATGGCGGTTCCGGCGGAGCGAAAGACCTCAGGCGGACTTCACGTCCGGCACGCGCCAGTCGATCGGCTCGCCGCCGAAGCCCTCCAGGGCCGCGTTGATCTGCGAGAAGGGGCGGCTGCCGAAGAACAGCCGGGCGGAGAGCGGCGAGGGGTGCGCACCCTCGACCACCACGTGCCGGGTGGTGTCGATCAGCGGGAGCTTCTTCTTCGCGTAGTTGCCCCAGAGCACGAAGACGCAGGGCTCCTCGCGGTCGCTGACCGCCTTGATCACCGCATCGGTGAACTTCTCCCAGCCCTTGCCCTTGTGCGAGTTCGCCTCATGGGCCCGCACGGTGAGCACCGCGTTGAGCAGCAGCACGCCCTGCTCGGCCCAGTGCATCAGGTAGCCGTTGTCCGGCGCGGGCACGCCGAGGTCGGCGTCCAGCTCCTTGAAGATGTTCCGCAGCGACGGCGGGATCTTGATCCCCGGCTGCACGGAGAAGCTCATGCCGTGCGCCTGGTTGTCGTCGTGGTACGGGTCCTGCCCGAGGACCAGGACGCGGACGCGCTCGTACGGCGTGGCCGCCAGCGCGGCGAACTCCTGGCCGCTCGGCGGGAAGACCTGGTGCTCGGCCCGCTGCTCCGCGACGAACTCGGTCAGCTTCGCGAAGTACGGCTTCTCCAACTCCCCGGCCAGCGCCGCCCGCCAGGACTCGGGCACCTCGAACTCGGTACCCGTCTCGGCGCCCACGGCCACCTCTGCCAGCTCGCTCACGACCCCACTGCCTTTCCGATGCTTCTCAACCGCCCCCGACCAACATCCCGAACGCTACACAGCGGCACCGACAGCGCCCCAATCGCGCCGCAGGTCGCCTTACGCGATCGCCGCCTCGTCCAGCCGCCGGGCCCGGCCCACCCGGTGGTACTCGACCAGGTTGAGCACCCCGAGCACGCCCGCCAGCGCCACCAGCGCCCCGAGGGCGGGCAGCCGCACCATCAGCGGCAGCAGCACCAGCACGGCGGCCGCGGCGACCAGCCTGGTCGGCGAGACCATCCTGAACATCATCCAGCGGGTGTAGCTGAAGGCCAGCAGGTAGAGCGCGCACCCGCCGTAGAGCAGCCCGAGCGGTCCGGCCGCCAGGGCATCGTCCGGCTTGGCCACCGTCTCGCCGAAGCCCACCGCGACCGCGATCACCCCGGCGATCAGCACGAAGTGGCCGTAGCTGAACACCCGGCGGATGACGTCGCGCTGGGATTCGGCGGTCTCCAGCGAGTGCCGCATCGCGTCCGCCGCGTAGTTGAAGTAGAGCCACCAGAGTTCGCAGCTGATGACGAACGCCGTGGCCACCGAGACGAGTTCGGCCGCCCCGAGGTGAGTGGCGGCGACCGGGGCACCGATCCCGACGATCGACTCGCCGAGCGCGATCAGCAGGAAGAGCCCGAACCGCTCGGGCAGGTGGGCCGGGTGGTAGCTGACCTTGGCGAGCAGCCGCCGGAACAGCACCGGTGCGGAGAGGTCGCAGAGCGCGGCCACCGACCAGACCGCCGTCCGGGCCCAGCCGCCCATCAGCTGGGCATCCAGCAGCCCGCCGGCCAGCAGCAGCGGCCCGCTGATCAGCGCGCCGACCCCGTACGGCCCGAACCACACCCGCCGGACGCGACCCCGCCCGGTCGCGATCAGGCCGAGCAGCACCAGCCGGGCACCCCAGTACGCCGCCCCGAAGAGCACGCCGCGAGCGCCGTCGACCCCCGGGACGGCCAGAGCCATGAACAGTCCGCCGAGGCCGACCGTGAAGATTCCCAGCCTGTCCCGTGGGTTGTCCACGTCCCGGATGTTGGCCTGCACCGTGGTGCCGACCCAGCACCAGTAGACCGGCACGAACACCACGGCGGCCCGGGCGAGTTCGCCCCAGCCGTGCCGGTGGTGCAGCAGCCCCGACACCTGCGTCACCGCGAACACGAACACCAGGTCGAAGTACAACTCCGCCCAGGTGACCCGCTTCTCCTCCAAAGCTCTCCCCCCAAAGGCACGGCAACTCCCCATCCACCGCACGTGGATGGGGAGTTGACGAAGAAACGGATCAGACCATCTCGATCAGGTCGGCGACGGACTTGACCACCCGGGTCGGCCGGTACGGGAACCGCTCGACGTCACCGGCGTCGGTGAGGCCGGTGAGCACCAGGATGGTCTCCATGCCGGCCTCCATGCCGGCCACGATGTCGGTGTCCATCCGGTCGCCGATCATCACGGCGCTCTCCGAGTGGGCCCCGGCCGTGTTGAGCGCCTCGCGCATCATCAGCGGGTTCGGCTTGCCGACGAAGTACGGCTCGACGCCGGTCGCCTTGGTGATGAGCGCCGCGACCGAACCGGTGGCCGGGAGCACGCCCTCGGTGGACGGGCCGGTCTCGTCCGGGTTGGTGCAGATGAAGCGGGCGCCCGCGTTGATCAGGCGGATCGCCTTGGTCAGCGCCTCGAAGCTGTAGGTGCGGGTCTCGCCGAGCACCACGTAGTCCGGGGCGTTGTCGGTCAGCACGTACCCGGCCTGGTAGAGCGCGGTGGTCAGGCCGGCCTCGCCGATCACGTACGCGGTGCCGCCCGGGCGCTGGCCCTTGAGGAACTTCGCGGTGGCCAGGGCCGAGGTCCAGATGCACTCCTCCGGCACCTCGAGACCCATCCCGGACAGGCGGGCGCTCAGGTCACGCGGGGTGTAGATCGAGTTGTTGGTGAGCACCAGGAACGGCTTCCCGGACTCGCGCAGGCGCGCGATGAACTCCTTCGCGCCGGGGATCGGCGTGCCCTCGTGGATGAGGACACCGTCCATGTCGGTCAGCCAGGACTCGATGGGCTTGCGGTCTGCCACGTGCGTGTCTCCCGAAATCGTGCGGGTGGTCGTACTGGATGTGCGTGCCCCACCGCCGGGCACACCCCGGCCGGCGGGGTCCTGCTCGGCTGCCCCAACGCCCTCAGCCTAATCCGCACGCCTGCCCGAGGGGAGTTCCGCCCGCCCACCGGACGGGCCCACGTCAGCCGGCCCCTCTCCTCAACGGCACCTTAAGCCGCTCCTAACCGGCTCTGATCTGCGCTCAACTCCCGTGCGGCGCAGGGCTAGCGTCCTCGCCAGGCAAACCCTCGAACCTCCCAGGAGCCCCGCCATGCCCGCCTTGTACCGCCGTACCGGCGCCCTCGCCCTCGCCGCCCTCGCGACCGCGCTCGGCAGCGCCACCACAGCCGAGGCGCACGGTTCGATGCAGAATCCGCTCAGCCGTCTGGAGGGCTGCTACCTCGAGGGGCCCGAGCACCCCGTCTCGGCCGCCTGCCGGGCGGCCGTGGCGGCGGCGGGCACGGCGCCGTTCTACGACTGGATGAGCCTGCGGATCGGCGACGCCGACGGGCGCAGCCGGCAGCTGATCCCGGACGGGAAGCTGTGCAGCGCCGGGCAGGACGCCTACCGGGGGCTCGACCTGCCGCGCGCCGACTGGCCGGCCACCAACCTGCCCTCGGGCGCCGACTACACCTTCCGGTTCCGCGCCACCGCCCCGCACAAGGGCACCTTCCGGCTGTACCTGACCAACTCGAGCTACTCCCCCACCAAGCCGCTGACCTGGGCGAACCTGGACGCCACCCCCTTCCTCACCGTCACCGACCCGCAGCTGGGCGAAGGCCAGTACCTGCTGCCCGGCCACCTCCCGGCGGGCCGGACCGGGCGGCAGCTGCTGTACGTGATCTGGCAGCGCTCGGACAGCCCGGAGGCGTTCTACTCCTGCTCCGACGTGGTCTTCGACGGCTCCGGCCGCACCGGCGACGCCGCCCCCGTCCCCAGCACCCCGCCCACCATGGACCACAGCCACCCCGCCACCGCGGCCACGACCACGACCACGACCACGACCGCGACCGCGACCGCGACCGCCCAGAGCACCCCGGCCCACGCCGCCGTCCCCGCCGTCCCCGCCGCGGCGACCACCACCTCGGCCGCCCCGGCCGCCGGCCTCGCCCAGACCGGAGGCGGCCGCGCCACCGCCCTGCTCGCCGCCGTCGGCACCGCCTTCCTGCTCGCGGGCGCCGCCGTCGCCGTCCTGCACCGCAGGCGCCGCGGGGCCCACGCGCGCTGAACCCCGGCCGCCGGCCCGGGGCGTGATTGAGTGAAGCCATGAGCACCGAGCCCCGCACCCCGTTCCGCGTCGGCCTGGTCGGCTACGGCCTGGCCGGGTCCGCGTTCCACGCCCCGCTGATCGCCACCACCCCCGGGCTGCGGCTGGACGCGGTGGTCACCGCCGACCCCGACCGTCGCGCCCGGCTGAGCACCGAGCACCCGCGCGCGACGGCGCTCGACACCCCCGGCGACCTGTTCGCCCGGGCGGGCGAGCTCGACCTGGTGGTGATCGCCTCCCCCAACCGCACCCACGTGCCGCTGGCCCGCGCGGCGCTGGAGGCCGGGCTGGCCGTGGTGGTGGACAAGCCGCTGGCCGCCACCTCGGCCGAGGCCGCCGAGCTCTGCGACCTGGCGCAGCGCAGCGGCCGGCTGCTCTCGGTCTTCCAGAACCGCCGCTGGGACGGCGACTTCCTGACCGCCCGGCGGCTGGTCGAGGAGGGGGCGCTCGGCCGGGTGCACCGGTTCGAGTCCCGCTTCGAGCGGTTCCGCCCCAAGCCGAAGGCCGGCTGGCGTGAGCTGGCCGACCCGGCGGAGGTCGGCGGCACGCTGTACGACCTCGGCAGCCACCTGGTCGACCAGGCGCTCGCCCTGTTCGGCCCGGCCGACTCGGTGTACGCGGAGATCGACGTCCGCCGCGACGGCGCGGTGGTGGACGACGACGCCTTCCTCGCCCTCACCCACGCCTCGGGGGTGCGCTCGCACCTGTGGACCAGCGCGCTCAGCCCGCTCGGCGGGCCCCGGCTGAGGGTGCTCGGGGACGCCGCCGGGTACGTGAAGTCCGGCATGGACCCGCAGGAGGCCGACCTGCGCAGCGGCCGCCGCCCCGGCGACGGCACCCCGTGGGGCACCGAGGACCCGTCCGCCTACGGCACCCTCGGCACCGACGAGGACGCCGCCCCCACCCCGACCGACCCCGGCGACTACCCCGCCTACTACGCCGGCATCGCCGCCTCCCTCGCCACCGGCACCCCGCCGCCGGTCGACCCCCGCGACGCCGTCGCGACCCTGGCCGTCCTGGAGGCCGCCCGCGTCTCGGCCGCCACGGGCACGGTCGTGCAGCTGCCGGTCCGGCCCTGACCCGAGAGCGATCGGGGCGAGTGCTCCCGGACGGGGGGCGGCTGTGCTTACACTTCGTCCGTACGTGCTCGCCCCGTCCGGAGAGGAGGCCCCGGGATGACGGTCGTCGCCATGCTGCTCGGGCTGCTCCGGGTGCTGACGGGTGATCTGCTGGTCAGCCCGGCCGGGCTGACCGCGGTGGCCGCGGCGGCCGCGCTGGTGCTGGTGGCCGGTGTGGCCGCCTCGGTGCTGGCCACCGGTCGGGCGCTCGGGGCGCGGGCCCCCGCCTACGTCCGCAGCGGCACGATCCGCAGGCACGCCTTCCGGACGGCCTTCCTGCCGCAGCGCGACCCCGACGCCCGCGGGCGTCGCCGTCCCAGGGCCCCCGGCGCGGCCCTGGCGGCCGCGTAGCCTCGCGCAAGCAGCGTCGTACCGACCTCTCGCGGGCCAAACCCACTGCTCACATCTGCCATGAAGTGCCATGAAGCGCACCCTCGTGCCTACCAATGCACCGGTACGCCATGAGAAGCACCGTCGTGCCAGGAAAGGCACCGTCGTGCGATGAAACGGCACCGGTGTGCCAGCAGCAGTGCCTCTCGGCCGCCCTCCGCCAATCACCCGCACCTGAGACCCCGGAGGGCTCACCCCATGTCCGTCTTCGCCGTGCTCGACCCCGCCGTCCGCCTCGCCCACGACGCCGTCACCGGCCTCGCCCAGGTGGTACCGACCGCCCTGGCGATCGTCCTGTTCACCGTCTGCGTCCGGCTGGCCCTGCACCCGCTCGCCCGCGCCGCCGCCCGCGCCGAGAAGGCCCGGCAGCGCCTGGCACCCAAGGTCAGCGCCCTGCAGCAGAAGCACAGGAAGGACCCCGAGAAGCTCCGCCAGGCCCTCGCCGAGCTCTACCGCACCGAGCAGTCCTCGCCCGTCGCGGGCTGCCTGCCGATGCTGCTCCAGCTGCCGTTCTTCTCGGTGATGTACCGCCTCTTCACCACGACGAGCGGCACCACCACCGGCACCACCACCGGCACCACCACCGGCAGCACCGGCGACCTGCTCGGCCACACCCTCCTCGGCACCCCGCTCGGCCTGCACGTGGGCGCCGCGCACACCCCCGCCCAGGTGCTGGTCTTCGCCGCCCTGTACGCGGCCCTGGCCGGCCTCGGCTACCTGAACTTCCGCCGGGCCCGCCGCGCCGCCGCCGAGGCGACGACCCCCGCCCCGGGCGCCGGGGTCATGCCGTACCTGTCCTTCGGCACGGTCCTGTTCGCCGCGCTCGTCCCGCTCGCCGCGGGCCTCTACCTGCTCACCACCACGGCCTGGTCGGCCGCCGAGCGGGCCTGGCTGCACCGTGACGCCAAGCCCGCTCCGGCCTTCACCAAGGCCGCCTAGGACGGCCCCGGAACGGGCTCAACGGCCCGTCGGCCAGGCCGCCAGATAGCTGTCGATCTCGCCGGCCAGCCGGGCCTTGCCGGGAGCGTCGAGGAAGGAGGCCTCCACCGCGTTCCGGGCCAGGGCCGCGACACCCGACTCGTCGAGGCCGAGCAGCCCCGCGGCCACCGCGTACTCGGTGTTGAGGTCGGTGCCGAACATCGGCGGGTCGTCGCTGTTGATGGTGACGACCAGCCCGGCGTCGACCATCTGCCGGATCGGGTGCTCCTCGATCCGCTCGACCACCCGGGTGGCCAGGTTGGAGGTCGGGCAGACCTCCAGCGGGATGCGGTGCTCGCCCAGGTGGTCGACCAGGGCCGGGTCCTTGACGGACTGGGTGCCGTGGCCGATCCGCTCGGCGCCGAGCAGCCGCAGCGCGTCCCAGACGGTCTCGGGGCCGGTCGACTCACCGGCGTGCGGCACGCTGTGCAGGCCGGCCGCCCGGGCCCGGTCGAAGTACGGCTTGAACTGCGGGCGCGGTACGCCGATCTCGGGGCCGCCGAGGCCGAAGCTCACCAGGCCCTCGGGCGCGAGGTCGACGGCGAGGCGGGCGGTCTCCTCGGCGGCGGCGAGCCCCGCCTCGCCGGGGATGTCGAAGCACCAGCGCAGCACCACGCCGAGCTCCTTCTCGGCGGCGACCCGGGCGTCCTCGATCGCCTCCATGAAGGCGACGTCCGGGATGCCGCGGCTCACCGAGGAGTACGGGGTGATGGTCAGCTCGGCGTAGCGGATCTGCTGACGGGCCATGTCCTCGGCCACGCCGTAGGTGAGCGAGCGGACGTCCTCGGCGTCGCGGATCAGGTCCACCACGCTCAGGTAGACCTCGATGAAGTGCGCGAAGTCGGTGAAGGTGAAGTACTCGGCGAGCGCCGCCGGGTCGGCGGGCACCTTCGTCCGGCCCTCGTGCCGCGCGGCCAGTTCGGCCACCACGCGCGGCGAGGCGGAGCCCACGTGGTGCACGTGCAGCTCGGCCTTGGGCATCCCCGCGATGAACGCCTCGATCCCCCGCGCACCCGATACCGAACCAGTCACCAGACCAGACACCCCAGCACTCCTTCGTAGCTCCGGACACACCCGAGGCATCATGCCACGGCCGGTAACCGCACCGGTCTACGCGCGTGCACCGCCACCCGGGAGCTCACCCGCCCAGCGCCACCGCCACGGTGTGGATGAGCAGCCCGGCCAGCGCGCCGACCACCGTGCCGTTGATCCGGATGAACTGCAGGTCCCGCCCGACGTTGGCCTCGATCTTGCGCGAGGCGTCGTCCGCGTCCCACCCGGCGACGGTGTCGGAGATCAGCGCGGTGATCTCCGAGCGGTAGGTCTCCACCACGTACTGGGCGGCGTCCTGCAGCCAGCCGTCCGTCTTGGCCTGCAGCTTGGGGTCGGTGGCCAGGCGCTGCCCGAAGGTGCGCAGCCCGTCCCGGATGCGGCGGCGCAGCTCGCTCTGCTCGTCCTCGGCGGCGGTCACCACCAGGGTCCGGACGGCGGACCAGGAGGAGGCGATCAGCTCCTGCACCTCGGTGCGCTCGAGCAGGTCGTTCTTGGCGCGTTCGACCCGGGCGATGGTGGCCGGGTCCTGCTGGAGCTCGGTGGCGAAGTCGGCGAGGAACTTGTCGACGGCGCCCCGGGCGGCGTGCTGCGGGTCGTCCCGGATGTCGGTGACGAAGCGCAGCAGCTCCTTGTAGACCCGCTCGCCGACCTGGTGGTCGATGAAGCGCGGGGTCCAGCCGGGGGTCTTCTGGGTGACCCGGCGCACCACGTCCTCGTGGTTGGTCTCCAGCCAGTCGTGGGCCCGGACGGTCACCAGGTCGACCACGCCCCGGTGGCCGCCGTCGGCGACCACCTTGCCGAGCAGCCGCCCGGCCGGCTCGGCCACCGAGGTGGCGGCGGCCCGGCGGGTGACGGCCTCGCCGACCACGGCCTGGACGTCCTCGTCCCGCAGTACGGCGAGCACCCCGCGCAGCGCGGCCGCGGCCTCGGTGGTGACCCGCTCGGCGCTGCCGGGGCTCGCCAGCCACTCACCGAGCCGGCGGGCGATGCCGATCCGGGCCAGCCGCTCCCGGACGACGGTGGCGGAGAGGAAGTTGTCGCCGACGAAGTCGCCCAGCGAGCGGCCGAAGGCGTCCTTCTTGGTCGGGATGATCGCGGTGTGCGGGATCGGCAGGCCGAACGGGCGGCGGAACAGCGCGGTGACGGCGAACCAGTCGGCCAGCGCACCCACCATGCCCGCCTCGGCGGCGGCCGCCAGGTACCCGGCCCAGGCGCCGGCCCCGGCCGCCTTGGCCCAGGTGGCCAGCGCGAACACCAGCGTGGCGAAGGCCAGCAGCCCGGTGGCGATCCGCTTCATCCGCCGGACGCCCTTGGTCTTCTCCGCATCCGCCGCCGTGAAGCTGACCCCGGCTCCGGGCAGGCCCGTCCCCCCGGACGCACTGCGCCGGGCCCCCAGCGCAGAAGCCCCGACCTGCGGCCCGATCTTCCTATCGACAGTCACTCCGACAGTCTGCCCCGCGCGAGTGTCGGAACGGCGTCAGCCTTGAGAGCTACACCCTTCGAGTCACTCCGCGCCCCGAACGCCCGTACGGCAGCGGGACGCCGTCCGCGCCGCCCGCGTGACAGGTTTTCCCCCGTAGCCGACCAGCACCCCGAGGGAGGGCCCGTGACCACCACCACCCCGTTCACCAGCCGCGCCGGAACGACCCGCCGCCACGCGCTCGGCCTGGCACTCGCGGCCGGCACCGCGCTGCCGCTCGTCAGCACCGCCACCGCCCGGGCCGCCACCGGCCGAACCGGAAGCCGGGCCGCCACCCCGGCTCCGGTCTTCACCCTCCCCGGCCCCACCGGCCCGCACCCGGTCGGCACGGTCGAGCTGCACCTGGTGGACCCGGCCCGCCCCGACCCGGACACCGGCCGCCCCCGCGAGCTGATGGCGAGCGTCTGGTACCCCGCCCGCGGCGACGCGGGCCGGTACCCGCTCGCGCCCTGGATGCAGGCCGACGTGATGCGGGCGTTCCTCGACGGCATCGGCCTCCCGCCCGACCTGGCCGCCGCCCCGCTGACAGCCGGCCGCACCGGCGCCCCGGTGCACCGCACCGGCCGGGGCCTGCCCGTGGTCCTGTACTCGCACGGCGCGCACAGCCACCGCTCGGACCACACGATCATCGTGCAGGAGCTCGCCAGCCACGGCTACGCGGTGGTGACGGTGGATCACACCGGCGACGCGTTCACCCGCTTCCCCGACGGCCGGGTCCTCACCCCCCGGCGCCCCATGGGCCCGGCGGACTTCGCCGCGGACCTGCCCTTCGTCCTCGACCGCGTCGAGCGGCTGGCCGCCGGGCACAACCCCGACGCCGACGGCCGCCCCCTGCCCGACGGCCTGGCCGGGGCCCTGGACACCTCCCGGATCGGCTGCTTCGGCTGGTCCAAGGGCGGCACCGCCACCGCCCTGACCATGCTGGCCGACCGGCGGGTCAAGGCCGGGCTCAGCCTGGACGCGCCGATGAGCCCCACCGTCACCACCGACCTGAACCGGCCGTTCCTGATGATGACCGCCGTGTACACCCGCGCCCAGGACCCGGACGCGGCGGTGTTCTGGGACCACCTCAAGGGCTGGCGGCTCAACGTCCAGGCCGCGGGCGTGACCCACCACTCGTACGGCGACAACGAGATGCTCTTCCCCCAGGTGGCGAAGGCGACCGGCATGACCGACGAGCAGCTGAAGGCCGCGATCGGCACCCTCGACCCGGCCCGGGCCCTGAAGATCCAGCAGGCCTACCCGCTCGCCTTCTTCGACCAGCACCTGCTGGGCCGCCGCAGCCACCTGCTCGACGGCCCGTCCCGCGCCTTCCCCGAGGTGTCCTACCTGCCCTAGAGACCCCCGCCGCCCAGCACCAGGTGCCGCACCCCGCCCCACCGGGCGGGGTCGGTGCACCGCCGCCCGTCCAGGAGGACCCGCACCCCCGGCAGGTCCTCGGGCGCCAGCGAGCGGTACTCGGGGTGGTCGGCCTGCAGCACCGCCGCCACCACCGGCTCGCCCCGGTACGGCGGCAGCCCGAGCGCGGTCAGCTCCCCCTCGGAGTACAGCGGATCACTGACGTACGGCGCCGCCCCGGCCGCCCGCAGCGCCTCGACCAGCGGGAACACCCCGGAGTACGCGGTCTCCTTGACCCCGCCCCGGTACGCGGCGCCCAGCACCCGCACCCCCGCCCCGGCCAGGCTGCCGCCCAGCGCGCCGGCCAGCAGCCCGGCCGCGTAGGCGGGCACGGTCTCGTTGGCCTCCCGGGCGGCCCGGACCACGGTGGCCGCCGGGTCGTTCCACAGGTAGAGCCGGGGGTAGACCGGGATGCAGTGGCCGCCGACCGCGATGCCGGGGCGGTGCAGATGGCTGTAGGGCTGGGAGTTGCAGGCCTCGATCACCTCGGCGAAGTCCACCCCGCAGCGGTCGGCGTATCGGGCGAACTGGTTGACCAGCGCGATGTTGACGTCCCGGTAGGTGGTCTCGGCCAGCTTGGCGAACTCGGCGGCCTCCGCCGAGGCCAGCGGCCACACCCCGTTGCCGCGCGCCAGGTCCGGCCGCGGGTCGAAGTCGAGCACCGCCCGGTAGAACTCCACCCCCTGCCTGGTCGAGCGCGCGTCGATCCCGCCGACCAGCTTGGGGTAGCGCCGCAGATCCGCGAAGACCCGCCCGGTGCGCACCCGCTCGGGGCTGAAGACCAGCCCGAAGTCCCGCCCGGCGACCAGCCCCGAGCCGTGCTCCAGCCGCTGCGCCCAGCGGGTCCGGGTGGTGCCGACCGGCAGGGTGGTCTCGTAGGCGACCAGGGTGCCCCGGCGCAGCCCGGCGGCCACGGCGTCGGTGGCGGAGTCGAGCAGCGAGAAGTCGGGGGTGCCGTCGGCGCCGGTGACCAGCGGCACGACCAGTACGACGGCCTCGGCCCGGTCCACGGCGGCGGTGGTGTCGGCGGTCGCGGTCAGCCGCCCGTCGGCCACCACCTGCTTGAGCCGCTCCGCCAGCCCCTCCTCCCGGGGGAACGGCGGCCGCCCCTCGTTCACGGCCGCCACCACCTCGGGCGCGCGGTCGGCGCCCGTGACGTGGTGGCCCTTGGCGGCGAACTGCACCGCGAGCGGCAGACCGAGCTTGCCCAGCCCGACCACACAGATGTCCATATTTAGTTCCTTCGGTGCTCAGTACTTCAGACAGCGAACAGCCAGTCCGGCAGCCCCAGCCGGCGGTTGCGCAGCAGCGGGTACGGGAGCCGGCCCCCGGCGGGCTCCGGCACCCCGTGCGCCAGCTCGTACTGGATCAGCCCCTGCAGCGCGGCCAGGCGCCCCTGGGCGGCCAGCGCCAGGCGCAGCCGGTCGGGCACCGGCAGGGCGGCCAGCAGCTCGCGGTGCGCGTACGCCCGGACCAGGTGGCCCACCCCCGCGCAGACCCGCTGCTGCAGCGGCCGCTCCAGGGTGAGCAGAGGGGCCTGCAGCAGTTGGGGCAGCTCCCAGCCGAAGTGCCGGGCCCGGATGGCGTCGCGCTGGGGACCGGGTTCGGTGAGCCGCTCGACCACCTGCTGGACGGCGCCGATGCCGTGCAGCCGCTCCAGCGGGCGGGCCCGCTGGGTGACGTTGCCGCCGTCGGCGCGCCGGACCAGGTGGTAGTAGTCGTAGTCGGCGAGCACCGAGACCCGGCGGGCCCGCAGCAGCGCCTCCAGGGTGAACGGCTGGTCGGAGTGGACCGGCAGGTCCTCGCGGCGGTGCAGGCCGCGCAGCAGGGAGCGGCGGAAGAGCTTGGTGTCGGCCAGCGCCCAGGCCAGCCCCGAGTCGGTGAAGCCCACCTCGCGGGCCGTCCGGTCGAAGATCCCCTGCGGCACCAGCCGGCCGTTCTCGCCGACCTGCCGGGGCAGCACCACGTCGGATCCCCAGCCGTCGGCGGCGGCCACCAGGCGCTCCAGGGCCTGCGGGCCGAGCCAGTCGTCCGCGCCCAGGTAGAGCACGTACCGGCCGCGGGCGAGCCGGGTGCCGAGGTTGGTGGGGGCGGCCGGGCCGCCGGAGTTGGGCCGCCGGCGGAGGGTGAACAGGCCGGGGTGGCGGTCGGCGTAGCGGGCCAGCTCGGCGGGGCAGCCGTCGGTGGAGCCGTCGTCCACGGCGACGACCTCCATCCGGCCGGGCCCGATGGTCTGGCCGACCAGCGAGTCCAGGCAGGCCGTCAGGTACGGCATGGTGTTGTACACCGCGAGCACCACGCTGACGTCCGGCACCCGGCCGCCGTCCGTAGCGGTGCGGGCGGCGGGCAGGGCGGCGAGGCGGTTCGGTGTCACACGAAGTCAACTACGGTTGCCGCCACGGGGTTACGCGGGACAGGTGAGAGCCCCCGCGCGTCACCGGCCCTGCGTGTACAGCCGGGCGATCACGTCCTCGATGGCGGGCTCCTGCACCGAGAGGTCGGCCAGCGGGTACCCGGCCGCGACGGCGGCGACGATCGGCGCGGCGCTTGCCTCGGTGGGGAAGGCCAGCCACTGCCGGGGGCCCTCGACCTTGACCACCCGGGCGCCGGGCACCTCGATCGGCGGCCGGCTCTCGGCCAGGTCGACCACCAGGGTCCGCTCGCTCCCGCCCGCCGCGTGCAGGGCGTCCAGGCCGCCGTCGTGCACCAGCCGCCCGTGGTCGATCACCATCACCCGGCCGCACAGCTGCTCGATGTCGGTGAGGTCGTGGGTGGTGAGCAGCACGGTGGTACCGAGCTCGGTGTTGACCTGGCGCAGGAAGTCGCGGACCCGGCTCTTGCTGATCACGTCCAGGCCGATGGTGGGCTCGTCCAGGTAGAGCACCTGCGGGTCGTGCAGCAGGGCGGCGGCGAGGTCGCCGCGCATCCGCTGGCCGAGCGAGAGCTGGCGGACGGGCGTGTCGAGCAGGGCGCCGAGGTCGAGCAGGTCGACGCAGCGGGCCAGGTTGGCCCGGTAGCGGGCGTCGGGGATGCGGTAGATCCGGCGGGCCAGCTCGTAGGAGTCGCGCAGCGGCAGGTCCCACCAGAGGGTGGTGCGCTGGCCGAAGACCACGCCGATCCGGCGGGCCAGCGTGGTGCGCTCGCGGGCCGGGTCGGCGCCGGCCACCCGCAGCCGCCCGGCGGTGGGCACCAGGATGCCGGTGAGCATCTTGATGGTGGTGGACTTGCCGGCGCCGTTGGGGCCGATGTAGCCGACGCACTCGCCGGCCTCGACGGTGAAGCTGAGCCCGGCCACGGCCTGCACCTCGCGCCGCTCCCGGCGCAGCCGCCCGGCCTTGGCCCGGACGGTGAACGTCCGGCGGACGTCCTCGACCTCGATGAGTGCCACAGGGGTTCCTCTCCGGACGGGGTTCAGCTGCCGGTGCCCCGGTAGGCCCGCAGGCCGCGCCGCCAGGCCAGCCCGGCCACCGCGACGCACAGCGCGGCGGCCGCCGGGGAGGCGTACTGGAAGGCGGTGGGCAGGCCGAGCGGGTCGGGGTGGCCCAGCACGTGCAGGGCGGGCAGCCAGTTGACGAAGGCGAGCGGGACGCCGAAGACCACGCCGGCGACGAGCTCCTTGGCGAAGACGGTCGGCGGGTACTGCAGCAGGGTCGCGCCGCCGTAGGTGAAGGCGTTCTGCACCTCGCCGACCTGGCCCCACCAGAACTGCAGGGTGGCGAAGCTGACGAAAATCGCGGAGAAGATGACGCTGCCGCAGATCAGCAGCACCGGCACGAGCAGCACCTTGCTCGCCGTCCAGTGCACGTCCAGGGCGCTCAGCGACCAGCCGAGCACCAGTACGGCCTGGAGGGGCCGGGAGATCCGGCGCAGCGACAGGCGCTCGGCGCACAGCTGGGCGAGCGCCGGGGCCGGGCGGATCAGCACGGTGTCCAGGGTGCCGCTGCGGATCCGCTCGCCGAGCGCGTCGATGCTGCCGACCAGCAGGTTGGCCGTGCCGAGCGCGAAGGCGGAGGTGCTGTAGAGGAAGGCCAGCTCGGGCAGGCGCCAGCCGCCGAGCTCGGTGGTGTGCTGGAACATCAGCACGATGACCACGAAGTCCAGCGAGCTGACGGCGAGCGAGGAGAGCAGCAGCAGGACGAAGGAGGCCCGGTAGGCCAGCGAGGCCCGGGCCCACATCCCGGCGATCAGCCACCAGGAGCGGACGGCCCAGCCGATGCGGCCCAGCCCCGACCGGGAGGGCTTACCCACCCTGGACCACCACCTTCCGGGTGGCCAGCGCCTGCCCGGCCCGCCCGGCGGCCAGCAGTACGGCGGCCCAGCCGAGCTGGAAGCCGAGGCCGGTGAGCGCCGCGGTGCCGGTGCGGCGCCGCAGCAGGATGTCGGAGGGGATCTGGATCATCGCGGACCAGGGCAGCCTCGGGGCGATCTCGCCGAGCAGTCCGGGGAAGAGCGTGATCGGCAGCAGCATGCCGGAGAAGAACATCGACACCACCAGCATCAGCGCCCGCAGTCCCTCGCCGTCGTGCAGCCAGAAGCCGGCCAGCGAGACCAGGAAGCGCAGCCCGAAGCTGACCGTCACGGCGAGCAGCACGGCCAGCAGGAAGAGCGCCCAGACCGCCGGGTCGGCGGGCAGCTCGGTGTCGAAGAGCAGCAGTCCGATCAGGGTGGGCACCACGCCGCGGGCGAGCAGGTGGAAGCCGGCCCGGCCGAGGTCACCGGCCAGCCACCAGAGCTGGAAGTCGACCGGCCGGTAGAGGTCGACGGCGATGTCCCCGGTGCGGAAGCGCTCCTGCAGGTCGTCCTGGAAGCCGCCGCCCCAGACCGCCACGGTCACCAGCAGCGCCTGGCTGATCCAGATGTAGGTGACGGCCTGCCGGGCGTCGTAGCCGCCGAGCCCGGGCCGGGCGTGCCACAGCGCCAGGAAGGTGGAGGCGAGCACGCAGCCGAAGACCGAGTTGGTGAAGGCGCCCGCAAGCGTGGCGGCCCGGTAGGTGGAGTACCGCCGGAAGGCTCCGCCGACGACGGCGAGATAGAGCCGGGCCGAACCCACAAGCGTCTCCTTGTCGACAAATATCGGCACCGCCTGACCACAGACCGTCCGACCCTAGCGGCCGCCCGGCTGACGGAGCACCGGATTTTCGCCCCGACGGGCCGTCAGCACCCGTCCAATCCGGACGAAGTCACTCATAATCACCCCATGAGCCAGGAGCCCCCCGATCAGCCGCCCAGCCCGGCAGGCGCCCCCGACCTGGAGTCGGAGGACCGCGCCGAGGGCTCCCGCCGCGACCGGCGGCGGGCCAGGAAGGCGGCCCGCAAGGCCCGCCGCCGGGCGATGCCCTGGTGGCGCCGGGCGGTGCCGACCTGGCGGATGGTGGTCGGCGGCCTGCTCGGCCTGCTGCTGCTCGGCATCGCCGCCTTCGTGACGCTCTACCTCACCGTCTCGGTGCCCGACCCGAACGCGCACGCGGTGGCCCAGAGCAACGTCTACTACTACGCCGACGGCACCACCGAGCTGGCCCGCACCGGCTCGGTCAACCGCGAGGACGTGCCGATCGAGCAGATCCCGCTGGACACCCAGCACGCCGTGGTCTCGGCCGAGGACCGCAGCTTCTACCGCAACAAGGGCGTCGACCTGCGCGGCATGGTCCGCGCGGCCTGGAACAGCGCCACCGGCAAGGGCCTGCAGGGCGGCTCCACCATCACCCAGCAGTACGTGAAGAACTACTACCTGACCCAGGAGCAGACCTACACCCGCAAGATCAAGGAGTTCTTCATCTCGCTCAAGGTGGACCAGCAGGAGAGCAAGGACGACATCCTCGCGGGCTACCTCAACACCAGCTACTTCGGCCGCGGCGCGTACGGCATCCAGACCGCCGCGAACGCCTACTACGGCGTGGACGTCTCCCGCCTGACCCTCCCCCAGGGCGCCTACCTGGCCACCCTGCTGCAGGCCCCGAGCGCCTACGACGTCAAGAACACCAGCGCCGCCGGCCGGGCCAAGGCGATGGCCCGCTGGAACTACGTGCTCGACGGCATGGTCTCGCTCGGCTTCCTGGACGCCAGGGCCCGGGCCGCCGTCACCTTCCCCGAGCCGCTCGACCCGCAACCGGTCAAGGGCCTCAGCGGCCAGGCCGGCTACCTGGTGGACATCGCCGACAAGTACCTCGCCGCCGCCGGCATCCTGGACAACGCCACCCTCAGGTCCGGCGGCTGGAAGATCACCACCACCTTCGACAAGGCCAAGCAGGACGCCTTCGTGGCGGCCGTGAAGAGCGAGCTGACCTCCGAACTGGACACCGACGCCCGGCCGAAGACCGACACCGACGTCCGGGTCGCCGGCGCCTCCGTCGAGCCCGGCACCGGCCGGGTGGTGGCCGTCTACGGCGGGGCCGACTACGCCGCCCAGCCGTTCAACGACGCCACCCGCGAGGACAACCAGGTCGGCTCCACCTTCAAGCCGATCGACCTCGCGGCCGGCCTCGACGGGCGGCACACCACCCAGGACGGCCGGGTCATCACCACCCAGACCCTCTACGACGGCACCACCCGCCGCCCGGTGGTCGGCGGCCCGACCGCGTACGCGCCGCCCAACGAGGACGACGTCAGCTACGGCTCCATCACCCTGCGGTACGCGATGCAGAAGTCCGTCAACTCGGTCTACGCCCAGGAGGGCGTCGACGCGGGCCTGGACAACGTGCGCCGCACCGCCGTCAAGCTCGGCCTGCCGGACTCGATCGACGGCATGGCCGCCTCCAACACCTCGATGACGCTGGGCACCGCCACCCCCAGCGCCCTCGACCTGGCCTCGGTCTACGCCACCCTGGCGGGCCACGGGCAGCACCTGGCCCCCTGGTCGGTGCTCAAGCTGGAGAGGCCCGGCGCCGACGACGTGCCCGCGCTGCCCCAGCACCCGGCCACCGAGGCGATCGGGCGCAGTGCGGCCGACTCCGTCACCGACGTGCTCGAGGACGTGGTCACCAGCGGCACCGGCACCGCCGCGCTGCGGCTGAACCGCCCGGCGGCCGGCAAGACCGGCACCACCGACAGCAACCTCTCCGCCTGGTTCGCCGGGTACACCCCCGAACTCGCCACCGCCGTGGGCCTGTTCCGGGAGAACCCGAAGAGCCACGCCAAGGAGTCGCTGGCCGGCACCGCCGGGTACTCCCGGATCAACGGCGGCGCCTTCCCCACCGCGATCTGGACGGCCTACATGCGCGGCGCCCTCAAGGGCACCCCCACCCAGGACTTCGACCTCGCCCCCGGCAGCGGCACCACCGCCCCCAGCCCGACCCCCACCTTCACCACCAGCGCGAGCCCCACCACCACCCCGCCGCCCTCCCCCTTCGCCTCCCCCAGCCCCTCCGCCTCCCGCGCCCGCCCGAGCCGCACCCCCAGCCCGACCGATGCCTTCACCACCCCGGCGAGCAGCCCGCCGGTCGAGTCCCCCCACGTCGTCACCCCCACCCCGGCCCCCACACCCACCAACGGCCCCAGCTGACCACCGCCCAGCTGACATGGTCCCGACCACCCACCGCCAACTCCCCATGAGCCAGGCGCCAGGCGGCTAGCCTCGACCGGATGACGCGCCGCGTCGGCCGCCCGGCCGCCGGCGCCCGGAGCTACGGGGGCGGTAGGTGGGCACGCGGCTGGTCTTCGGTGTCCTGGGCCCCGTCCGGATCTGGACGGACGGCGGCGAGCTCGGCGTGTCCGCCGTCAAGCTGCGCAGCCTGCTGGCCGTGCTCGTGCTGCGCGCAGGTCACGCCGTACCGGTGGACGAGCTGTACGAAGTCGCCTGGGAGGGCAGCCCGCCCGCCCGGGCCCGGGCCGCCCTGCACACGGCGATGACCAGACTCCGGCAGAGCCTCGGCCCCACCGCCGCCCGCCGCCTGGTCAGCAGCCACCCCGGCTACCTGCTCGAGGCGCTGCCCGAGGAGACCGACAGCGGCCGCTTCCTGCGCGACTGCGAGCTCGGCCGCCAGGCCCTGCGCGGCACCCGCCGCGCCGAGGCCGCCGACCTGCTCCAGCAGGCCCTCGGGCTCTGGCGCGGCGGCTTCCTGGCCGACGTCCCCGGCCCGTACCTGCACGACCACTACGGCCGCCACCTCGCCGAGACCAGGCTGCAGGCCCTCGAGTGGCAGGGCGAGGCCGAACTGGCCCTCGGCCACCAGGAGAAGCTGCTGCCGGGCCTGCGCGCCCTCACCGCCGAGCACCCGCTGCGCGAACGCTTCCACGGCCAGCTGATGGTGGCGCTCTACCGCTCCGGCCGGACCGCCGAAGCCCTCGAGGCCTACCGCCGGTGCCGGACCGCGATCCGGCACGAGCTGGGCGTCGAGCCCAGCCCCCACCTGCGCGAACTGCACCAGCGCGTACTCGCCGAGGACCCGGCCCTCACCCAACCCCCCGCCGCCGTGACCACCACCCGGAGGGCCTTCCCAACCCCCGCCCAACTCCCGTACGACCTGGCCGACTTCACCGGCCGCGAGGAGCACGTCCAGCAGCTGCACGACGTGCTCGACCCCCGGTCCGGCGCCGCCATCGCGGTGATCGCCGGCCCCGGCGGGGTCGGCAAGACCAGCCTCGCCGTACACGTCGCCCACCGGGCCAGGTACGACTTCCCCGACGGCCAGCTCTACCTCGACCTGCGCGGCGTCAGCGCCGAACCGCTCACCCCGCTCGCCGTCGCCGCCCAGGTGATCCGCAGCCTCGGCCTCGCGCCCGGACAGGTCCCGACCGACGAGGCCGAATGCCTGGCCCTCTACCGCAGCCTGCTCGCCCAGCGCCGGGTGCTGCTCGTGCTCGACAACGCCCGTGACACCGCGCAGGTCCGCCCGCTGCTGCCCGGCGGCGCCGCCAGCGCCGTCCTGGTCACCAGCCGCAGCCGGCTCGCCGGACTGCCCGCCACCCACCGCATCGACCTCACCGTGCTCACCGGAGCCGGCGCCCGCGCCCTCTTCGGCCGGATCGTCGGCCTCGACCGGCTCGCCGCCGAACCCGCCGCCACCACCGCCGTACTGCGCGCCTGCGCCGGCCTCCCGCTCGCCCTGCGGGTGGCGGCCTCCCGGCTCACCGCCCACCCCAGCTGGACCATCACCACCCTCGCGACGCGGATCGGCGACCACCTGCGCCGCCTCGACGAACTCCAGCTCGACGACCTCGCCGTCCGCGCCAGCCTCGACCTCGGGTACGCGGGCCTGGCCGCCCCGCAGGCCCGCGCGCTGCGCCTGCTCGGCCTCTGGGACGGCACCGACCTCGCCCTCACGGCCGCCGCCGCCCTGCTCGGCGAACACCCGCGGGCCGCCGAACGCACCCTCGCCGTACTCACCGACGCCCACCTGCTCGAGGAGAGCGCCCCCGGCCGCTACCGCTTCCACGACCTGGTCCGCCTGTACGCCGCCGAACGGGCCCGCCAGGAGGAGCCGGCCGCCTCCCGGCAGGCCGCCCTGCACCGGCTCGCCTCCTGGTACCTGCACACCGGCGCCGCCGCCGCGACCGCCCTGCAGCCCACCCGCCGCCTGCCCGAAGCCCCGCCGCCCGCCCCCGGCGAGCCCGCCCCGCTGCCCTTCGCCGACCACGACGACGCCCTGGCCTGGTACGACACCGAGCGCGACAACCTGGCCACCGCCGTCCAGCACGCCGCCGAGGCCGGGCTGCACACCCTCTGCTGGCAACTGCCCGTCACCCTGCTCGGCTTCCACCAGCGCCGCCGCACCTGGACCCAGTGGCTGGCCACCTACGACCTGGGCCTGGCCGCCGCCCGCGCCCTCGGCGACCGCCCCGCCGAGGCCCGGGTGCTGAACGGCCTGGGCCTGGCCTACCGGGACGTGCACCGGCACGAGAAGGCCGTCTCCTGCTACGAACGCTCCCTGCTGATCTGCCGCGAGACCGGCAACCACGCCGGGGAGGGCTCCGCCCTCAACAACCTCGGCAACTCACTGCTGCGGCTCGGCCGGCACGAGGAGTCCCACCACTACTTCCGGCTCAACCTCGAGCTGGTGCGCACCCACGGCAACCCCGCCGAGGAGACCGCCGGGCTCAGCAACCTCGCCAACCTGCTGCAGGACCTCGGCCGGTACGAGGAGGCCGTCGAGCACCTCGAGCAGGCCCTGGCGATCAGCCAGGAGGCCGGCCTGCGGCACTACGAGGGCATCATCCTGTGCAACCTCGGCGACGTGTACAACGACATGCGCCAGCTGGTCACCGCCGAGGCCTGGCTGCGCGCGGCGCTGCCGCCCCTGCGGGAGGTCGGCGACCGGCACACCGAGGCCGTCGCCCTGGGCCACCTGGCCCGCAGCCTCACCTGCAGCGGACGCCACCAGCAGGCCAAGGCCCTGCTGCACGAGGCCCTGGCCATCTTCACCGAACTGGACGCCCCCGAGGCCGCCGAGATCCGCGCCCGCCTCGGCGAACACGCCCCCGCTCATCGCTGACGGGTCTCCCCCTGACGCGCCGTAAGTGATCGGTAAGCCAACGGTAAGCCCCCGCTGGCAGAGTCGTCACCAACACTTCGGGGTCCACCCCTCGGACTCCGGGGTGATCGGGGGGCGGCCCGTCTCCGGCGGCGGCCGGGCGCGGGCCGTGACCATCCCCACCGCCGCTCTGCGGCACGCCCCGGGGCCGCACGACCGGTCCCCCCGTTCACGGCCCCGGGGTGCTTCCCAGCTACAGGTACAGGCCGGTCGAGCCCTCGGCGTCGGTCAGCCGCTCGGCCGCCACCGCATGCAGGTCCCGCTCACGCAGCAGCACGTACGTCGCGCCGCGGACCTCGACCTCGAGCTTGTCCTCCGGGTCGTACAGCACCCGGTCCCCCGGCTCCACCGCACGCACGGACTGGCCCACGGCCACCGCCTCGGCCCACGCACACCGCTTGCTCAGCTCGGCGGTCGCGGGGATCAGGATCCCCCCGGTCGAGCGGCGCTCGCCCTCGCTGCCCTCGGTCTTCACCAGGACGCGGTCGTGCAACATCTTGATCGGCAGCTTCTCGCCGAGCCGGTCGTGGCGCGGCTGCTGCTGGCTCTGGTCGTCGGTACTCACGCCCCCGACGGTACCCGCCACGGGCTCGGTGCGTGACGCTGGGCCGGTCCGATGCGGAAGGGGCCGGTGACGCAGGTCCCGGCCCCTCCTCGTCCTGCAGCGCTCAGCCCTTGCGACGGCGGCGGCGGGCGGAGACCAGCAGCAGCACCCCGGTGCCCACCAGGGCGGCCGGCACGATCCGGTCCGGGCGCGGCTGCCCCTTCGCGTCGACGAACTGCGCCTTGACCTGCTCGACCGCGCCGCTCGCGGCGACGTACGCCCGGGCCGCCTGCTGCTCGACGGTGGCGCGCAGCTTGGCCTTGGTCTGGGCGGCCACCGTGCTCGGGTGGACACGGACGGCCAGCTCGTCCAGGGTCGCCGCCAGCTGCTCGCGGGTGCGGGCGATGTTCGCCTCGATCTCGGCGGTCGTACGCGCCTTCTCTGTCCCGGCCTTGCCCACGCGGGCCACCCCTTCACTGAATGTTGTCCTGTGCGACAGGAGTCAGTCTGTCAGCTACCCTCCGCGCCCGCGCGGCCCCACCCACCAACGGAGGTAAGTTGACGGTGGTACGACCACAGTCCACGCCCGAGGAGAGATCCACCGTGAGCGAGCGCCTCCAGACCGGGGACACCGCCCCCGCCTTCACCCTGCCCGACGCCGACGGCAAGCCGGTGTCGCTGGCCGACCACCTCGGCCGCAAGGTGATCGTCTACTTCTACCCGGCCGCCCTCACCCCCGGCTGCACCAAGCAGGCCTGCGACTTCACCGACAACCTGGAGGTCTTCGCCGGGGCCGGCTACGACGTCATCGGCATCTCCCCGGACCAGCCCGAGAAGCTCGGCAAGTTCCGCGAGAAGGAGGACCTCAAGGTCACCCTGGTCTCCGACCCGGACCACGCCGTCATGGACGCCTACGCCGCCTGGGGCGAGAAGATGAACTACGGCCGCACCTACCAGGGCGTGATCCGCTCCACCGTCATCGTCGACGAGCAGGGCAAGGTCGAGCACGCGCTGTACAACGTCAAGGCCACCGGCCACGTCGCCAAGCTGCTGCGCGACCTCAAGATCGACGCCTGAGCCCTGCCGGTCCTGGGAAATGCCGGTGCCCCCGGCCCGTCCGCCGGGGGCACCGGCCCCACAGTCCCGGCGCCCCTACGCCGGGATCCTGGTCGGCCGGCCGGCGGCTGCCGGCCGGCCGTGCTCACTCAGGCGGGCAGGCCGATCGCCCGCTCGCCGCTGCGGCGCTGCTGGATGACCACGGCCACCACCAGCAGCAGACCCTGCGCGACGTTCTGCCAGAAGGCGTTGATGTTCTGGCCGGTCAGGCCGTTCTCCAGGGCGCCCAGCAGGGCGACGGCCAGCAGCGTGCCGCCGATCCCGCCCTTGCCGCCCTTGAGCGCGCAGCCGCCCAGGGCCGCCGCCGTGATCGCCTTCAGCTCCAGGCCCTCCGAGCCGGAGACCGGCTGGCCCGAACCCGTACGGGCGGTCAGCAGGATGCCGGCCACCGCCGCCACCATGCCGATCAGGCCGTAGACCGACACCAGGTACTTGTTGATCGAGATGCCCGCGAGCCGGGCCGCCGTGTCGTTGCCGCCCAGGGCGTAGATGTTGCGGCCGATGTCGGTGTACTTGAGCATCACGTGCACCGCCGCCGCGACCAGCAGCAGGATCCAGATCATCACCGGCAGCCCGGCGATCTTGCCACGGGCGAGGAAGATGAAGATGCTGTCGTTCAGCACGTAGCCCTGCGCCCGGCCGTCGGAGAGCAGCTGCGCCACGCCCTTGTAGGCGGCGAGCCCCGCCAGGGTCGCGATGGTCGGGTTCACCCGGCCGTAGACGATCACCACACCGTTGACCACACCCACCAGCAGGCCGACGGCGACCGCCGCGCCCATGCCGGCCAGCGCGTTCGAACCGGCCGAGGTGAAGGCCATCGCGCTGACCACCGAGGCCAGACCGGCCTGCGAGCCGACCGAGATGTCCAGGCCGCCGCAGATGATCACCACGGTCTGCACCACGGCCAGCAGGCCGGTGATGGTGACGGCCTGGCCGATCACCTGGATGTTGTTCCAGCTCAGGTAGTTGCCGTTGAGCGACCCGAACAGGGCCAGCACCACGACCAGCGCGCCGATCAGGCTGAGGTTCTGTCCGCCGATCCGGGCGATGAAGCCGGGTGCCTTCTTCGCCGGGCTCCCGGTGAGGGTGGTGCTGGTCATGCCGTCCTGCCTTCCTGTGCCGACCCAGCCAGGTCGTCTGCCATCGCCAGCGAGAGGATCGCCTCTTCGGTCGCCTCCGCCCGGCCCAACTCCCCGGTGATGCGGCCGTTCTGCATCACCAGCACCCGGTCCGAGAGCCCGAGCACCTCGGGCAGCTCGGAGGAGATCACCAGCAGGGCCACACCCTGCTTCGCCAGGTCGGCGATGATCTGGTAGATCTCCGCCTTCGCCCCGACGTCGATGCCCCGGGTCGGCTCGTCCAGGATCAGCACCTTCGGCTTGCGGGCCAGCCAGCGGGCCAGCACCACCTTCTGCTGGTTGCCGCCGGACAGCTTGCGCACCTCGTGCTCGATCGAGGGGGTGCGCACCCGCAGCCGGTCCACGTACTCCTGGGCCAGCTCCTTCTCCGCGGACCGCTTGACGAACCGCCAGCGCCGCAGCCGCTCGAGCACCACCAGCGCCGTGTTGTCCCGGATCGAGCGGTGCAGGAACAGCGCCTGCGCCTTGCGCTCCTCGGGAGCCAGGCCCAGGCCCGCCTTGATCGCCGCACCCGGGTTGCCGCCCTTCAGCGGCTCCCCGTCGAGCAGCACCTCGCCGCCGCGCACCGGCAGGTCACCGGCCAGCGCCAGCGCCAGCTCGGAGCGCCCGGCCCCGATCAGCCCGGCCAGGCCCACGACCTCGCCCGCCCGGATCTGCAGATCGATCCCGTGCACCTCGTCCGTCTCCAGACCGCGCACATCCAGGACCACCCGGTCGGTCGCGACGTCCTGACGCACGAACATGGCCGAAAGGTCACGTCCGACCATCATCCGGACAATCTCGCCCTCGTCGGTGCTGGCCGCGTCCAGCACCCCGGCCAGGGTGCCGTCCCGCAGCACCGCGATCCGGTCGGCGAGCTGGAAGATCTCCGCCATCCGGTGCGACACGTAGACCACCGCCACGCCCTCCTCCCGCAGGCGGCGGATCAGCGCGAACAGCGCGTCCACCTCCTGCTCGGAGAGTGAAGAGGTCGGCTCGTCGAAGGCGATCACCTTCGCCTCGCCGGTCAGCGCCCGCAGGATCTCCACCAGCTGGCGCTGCGCCGGGGTCAGCTCGGAGCCGAGCAGCTCCGGGTCGAGCACCCGGTCGAAGCCGAGCCGGGCCAGGTCGGCGCGGATGCGCCGGTCCAGCTCGGCCCGGTCCAGCCGGCGCCCCGCCTTGCGGGGCAGGGCACCGGCGTACACGTTCTCGGCGACCGAGACGTGCGGGATGATCTCGGGCTCCTGCGGGATGATCCGGATGCCGGCCGCCTGGGCCTGGGCCGGGGAGTTCAGCTGGACGGCCTTGCCGTCCACCTCCACCTGGCCCGTGCTCGGCGGCTGCACCCCCGCGAGGATCTTGAGCAGGGTGGACTTACCGGCCCCGTTCTCCCCCATCAGGGCGGTCACCTGGCCGGCCGGGAAGTCCAGCGTCACTCCGTCGAGCGCCTGGACGGCGCCGAAGCGCTTGCCCAGCTCACGCACCCCGGTGCTGGACGGAGTGCTCTCACTGCTCATCGTTGCCATGGTTCAGCTCGGCTCTACTCGCTCAGCTGCACTTGACGCCGGAGGCCTGCCAGTTGGAGGCGTCCACCATCTTGGTCGGGGCGAAGGCCTCCTTCGGGAAGTCCTTGGCGTTCTTGAGCTTGTCGTACATGGTCTGGACGGCCAGCGCGCCGACGTCCGAACCGTTGATGAACAGGGCGGCCTTCATGCCGGAAGGCTTGCCCGCGCCCCAGCCCTTGCACGCCAGGTACGCGCCGAGGCCGACGCCGATCACGTTGTCCGCGCTGAAGCCGGCGTTCTGCAGGGCGGTGACGCCACCCTGGACGTTCTCGTCGTTGCAGCCCCAGACCACCCAGTGCTTGACACCGGCGTTGGCGGTGACCGTCGCGGCGATCTTGTCCTGGGCGCCGGTCGGGGTGTTGTCGGTGGCCACGTCGATGTTCTGGACGGTGGCGCCGGCGCCGGCGTTGAACGCCTCCTTGGCGGCCTTCACGCGGTCACCGCAGACCGTGACGTCCTGCTTCCAGGCCGAGATGATGCGGGTGTCCGCGGCGTTCCAGCCGGCCTTCTTGAACTCCTCGGCGGCACGCTTGCCGACCTCGCCGCCCATCTGGGCACCGGAGAAGCCGATCCGGGCCACCAGGCCGTCGGCGGCGCACTTGGACGGGTCCGGGCCGGAGGTGCAGATCTGGTCGTCCGAGGTGAGCAGCGGCACCTTGGCGTCCTTGGCGGTCTGCGCGACCTGCGGGCCCACCGCCGGGTCCGGCACCACGATGATCAGGCCGTTGGTCTTCTGCGCGATGGCGGACTGCACCTCGCTGACGGTCTTGTCCGCGTCACTGCCGAGGTTCACCACCTTCAGGTCGACACCCAGCTCGGCGGCCTTGGCCTTGGCACCGGCGGCCTCGCCGATGAAGTACTCCTGGTCGCCCTGCTTCTGCAGGTAGGTCATGGAGATCTTGCCGCTGACGGTGGCCGTACCGGAGTCGGCGGAGGTGCTGGACTGGCCGGTCGAGCAGGCCGTCAGGCCGAGGGCCAGGACGATGCCCGCAGCGGCGGCGACGCGGCGGCTGTGACGCGGAGTGGACATGCGGGGGCTCCCCTTGGAGACGCAGAGGGTGGTGCCTGAGCGGGGGCTCAGAATCCATCAAAATCAAACAGGATCAAACTCGCTGGTGGATATGACACCCCGAGCGCAACCCGCCGGTCAAGAGCTTCGTAGGACACATCTCGGCTACGTCCGCGCCACCGTGGCTAAACATGACCACACACATCCGGACAAAACAGAGGCGGTGACGGCACACCCCCCGACCGGGTGCACCGCCACCGCCGCTCGCTACCTCAGCGACCTGCTGTTATGTCAACAGGGCCCGAGGTCGCTCCACACTCCCCACGCTCCGCTGGCCGTGGGGTCCTCCCCCGTGGTCCACCACTTGTTGCTGTAGGTGTGACCCTTCCAGGACACCTTGGTGCCGGTCGTCGCGTAGACCGCACCCGCACTCCAGCTCGGCGCCGTGCAGGTGCCGCCGGGCGGCGTGCTGGGGCTGCTGGACGGGCTGGGGCTGCCGCTGGGGCTGCTGGACGGGCTCGTGCTCGGGCTGGAGCTCGGGGAGCTCGACGGGCTGCTGCTAGGGCTGCCGGACGGGCTGCTGCTCGGGCTCGGCGACGGCGTGGTGCCACCGCTGACCGCGCCCCGGGTCAGGTCGCCCGTGAGGCCGTACAGCGTGCCGCCGACGTTGACCGTCCAGTTCGACGGGGTCGACACCGGCAGGTAGTAGACGAAGTCGATGTCCACCGAGGCCCCCGGCGCCAGCGACTGCCAGCCCGGCAGCTTCACCGAGGCCCGGTTGTAGGTGCCCTTCAGGCCGCCCACGTTGCCCGGCCCCGGGTTGTCCTGCCGGATCGTGGTCAGGCCGAAACCGGACTGGTCCTTCGCGTTGCCCGGCGCCGAGTTCGAGTAGTCGAACTGGAACTCCGTGCCACCCGGCAGGGTCACCGTCGAGTTGTTGACGATGTGGATCTTCGGGTTGATCGGGTAGTTCGAGTCACCCAGCGCGAAGTTGGTGAAGGACACGTCGACCGGCAGCGTCTGCGTCGGCAGCGCGATCGTCGAGCGCAGCGCCCCGTACGGTGAAGCCGACTTGAACTTGTCGTACATCAGCGAGGTCAGGGTCGACCCCTGGACGTACTCGCCCTTGCCGCCGTTCGCCGTGGCGTCCCACTTGTAGTCGCCCACCAGCTCCCAGATCATCGCGCCGCCGGCGCCCTGGTTCACCAGGTAGTCGGCCTTGGCACCCACCGACTGCTCGTCCTCGGTCGACAGGAAGACCTTCTTGCTGTCGTTCCACAGCCACGGCGCACCGAGCGCGGAGCTGTAGTTACGGCTGTACGTGCCCTGCAGGGCCGTGTCCGTCAGCCCGTACTTGGCGAGGTAGTCCGGGACGACACCCTTCTCCAGGTTCTTCGCGTGCCACATCGGGTTGGAGCCCGCCGGGGCCTCCTTGCCGTTGGTGTCGAGGTCGTGCCAGAGGTTGTCGATCCCGACCGCCCCGTCACCACAGGTGGTCAGCCCCGCACCGGCCGGGCAGTTGGAGGTCTGCGACGTCCCCCACAACCCGTTCGTCCCACCGGTCACGTTCTTGAAGCCGCGCGTGTAGTACGGCAGGCCGACGTTGATCCGCCCGGCCGGCATCGCACCGCGGAAGTAGTGGTACGCCCAGTCGGCGTTCAGGTAGCCGATCCCGCCGTACTGCGCCGTGCCGTAGACGTTGGCCGCCTTCAGCTCGGCATCGTTGCCGTCATCGTAGAGCGAGGCGTTCGGCCCGACGTACTGGTTCCACGCCCCGTGCAGGTCGTAGGACATGACGTTGACGTAGTCCAGGTACTGGGTCACCTGGAAGGTCTCCATGCCGCGCAGCAGGTAGCCCGAGGACGGCGCGGCGATCGACAGCAGGTAGTACTTGCCGTCGGCGGCGCTGGCCCGGTCGAGCTTCTCGCGCATGGTCTTGAGCAGGGCCGCGTAGCCCTTCATCAGCGACCCGCGCTTGGCGTTCGCCGTCGTCCAGTCCAGCGGGTTGCCCGCGTCCTTCATCGAGGTCGGGTACTCGTAGTCGAGGTCGACACCGTTGAAGCCGTACTTCTCGATGAACGCGACGGCCGAGTCCGCGAAGGTGTTGATGCCCGCCTGGTTGACGCTGCCGTCCGCATTGGTGGTCATCGAATAGAAGCCACCGGAGCCCACCCGGTTGCCCGAGTCGTCGAAGTACCCGCCGGTCTCGGCCCAACCGCCCACCGAGATCATGGTCTTCACGTTCGGGTACTGCTTCTTGTACTTGCTGAGCAGATTGAAGTGCCCCTGGTACGGCAGCGTCGGGTCCATCTCGGCCCCCGCGACACCCGGGAAGGTCATCCCGGTAGCGGCGTTGTCCGGGCCGTCGGTGCCGACGGAAATCCTGTTGTCACTGCCGACGTGCCCGAAGGCGTAGTTGAGGTGGGTGACCTTGTCCCAGGGGATGTTGTTCACCAGGTAGGCGGGCGTCCCGTCCTTGCCCGTGCGCCACCCGGTGAAGTACCCGATGATCCGGCGCTGGTGGTCGGCGCCCATCATCTCGCGGCCGCTGCTGTCATAGACATTGCAGTACGGCACGTTCACACCGGGCGTGGTGTACATACCGTCAGGCCGACAGCTCTGGTTGTCGACCGCCGCCACCGAGGGCGCCGCCCCGAGCGTGGCCAGCAACAACCCTGCCAGCCCGGAAGCGGCCACCGCCGCAGCGGCCTTCGTACGGTTCAACACTCGGTCCTCCAGGAGAGAGTGCCGGGTGCGCGCAGTGGGATGCGCACACCTGTGGGGGATTTGGCGCGAAGCTATGTGGTCCAGACCACATGGGTCAATAGGTCTGTACCAATCGATGTCGACCCGTGACTCTCATCACAACTTCGTGATCCGACCACCCGGTACTCACGGTTCCGACACCTCGTTAGCCCATCCGGAGGGAGACACGCCGATCACCCCTGGGAGACATCCATGCCGGTCAAGTACACCCGAGAACTGCTGGCCACCTTGGCCGCCGAGTCGGTCAGCGTGAACGACATGATGCGAAGGCTCGAAGTCCCCATGGCCGGCGGCACCCACAGCTATCTCAGCAAGCGACTGAAGCACTACGGGATCGACACCTCGCACTTCAACCAGGGCCGCCCGGACTACGGACGCCGCCGCTACACCCGCGAGCAACTCGCGGAAGCGGCCGCTCACAGCACGAGCATCAACGAGATGCTCTGCTACCTGGGCGTCACCCCGTACGACAGCATCTACTCTTACTTCAAGAAGCGACTCCGGGACTTCGGCATAGACACCTCCCACTTCGTCTTCTGGGGTGACGGAAAGAGCCGGATCCTGCGGATCTCCAAGGAGGTGCTGGCCGAAGCAGTCGCCCAGCACCACAGCATCAGCGGCGTCCTGCGGGCGCTCGACCTCAACGAGAGCGGTAGCTCCCGAAAGCAGGTCAAGGAGAGCATCGCCCTGCACGGGCTCGACACCAGCCACTTCACCGGGCAGCTACACAACAAGGGCAAGAAGACCGGCCCGCGTCGCAAGCCCGAGGACCTGCTCGTACTGCTTCCCCCGGGAAGCCACCGCACGCCGGGCGACCGGCTGCGCGCGATGCTGGTGCACATCGGTCGTCCCGACGCCTGCGAGATGTGCGGCACCCCGCCGACCTGGCTCGGTCGGCAGATGACCCTGGAAGTCGACCACATCAACGGCAACTGGCTCGACAACAGGGAGGAGAACCTCCGCTTGCTGTGCCCGAACTGTCACTCCATCACCCCGACCTACTGCGGGCGCAACAAGGCTCACCAGATGGCAGCCTGATAGGTCACCATCACATCCGCTACCACCCACGATTCGCAGACGGTAGGCTGGAGCGGCATGCGCCCGTACTCCAGCTGGCCAGAGAGGCACGGTTTAGGTCCGTGGTGTCGTGGGTTCGAGTCCCACCGGGCGTACATAGCAGATGGGCCCCTTTCCCTTCATTTCGAAGGAAGAGGGGCCCACATCATTTCCCGGCTCCCGCTCAGCCGAGCAGCTCCCGGACGACCGGCGCGAGGGCCCGGAAGGCCTGGCCGCGGTGGCTGATGGCGTTCTTCTCGGCGGCCGAGAGCTCCGCGCAGGTCCGCGTCTCCCCCAACGGCTGCAGGATCGGGTCGTAGCCGAAGCCGCCGTTGCCTGCCGGGGCGGTCCGCAAGGTACCCAGGAGGCGGCCCTCGACCACGCGCTCGGTGCCGTCCGGCAGCGCCAGGGCGGCCGCGCAGGCGAAGTGGGCGCCGCGGTGGGGGTCGGCGATGTCGGAGAGCTGGGCGAGCAGCAGCTCGAGGTTGGCGCGGTCGTCGCCGTGCTTGCCGGCCCAGCGGGCGGAGAAGATGCCGGGTGCGCCGTTCAGGACGTCGACGCACAGGCCCGAGTCGTCCGCGACGGCGGGCAGGCCGGTGGCCTGCGCCAGCGCGTGCGCCTTGAGGAGGGCGTTCTCCGCGAAGGTCACCCCGGTCTCGGGGACGTCCGGGATCTCGGGGTAGGCGTCCGCGCCGACCAGGTCGAAGTCCGCGGCCCCCAGGATGTCGCGGAGCTCCACGACCTTGTGCTGGTTGCGGGTGGCGAGGACAAGTCGGGTAGTCATGGCCAGAACCCTAGCCGTCAGCCGGTGCAGACCTTGGAGAGCTGGGCGGCGGCGTCCCCGAGGGGCTTGAGGTCGGGGACCTGCTTGGCGTCGACGGCCTTCTGGGCCTTGTCGACCTGGGACTGGAGGTCGGAGACGGCCTTGGAGAGGTCGGTGTCGGAGGAGTTGCGCCCGAGCTGGTCGAGGTCCTTCTTCAGCTTGGAGAGCGCCTGCCCGGCGGCGGCCGGGTTCTTGTCGGCGTCGTTGAAGGCGGTGCCGGCGTCGGCCACGTCGGTGGTGACGCGGACGGCGGTGTTGCCGCAGTCGATGGCCTTCTGGGCGGCCGAGCAGCTCACCGCGGAGAGCGGGAGGACGAGGATGAGCGCGGCCACGGCGAGCGTGGTGGAGCGGTTGATGCTGTGCGGCATCGGGAGTCCTCCGGGGAAGGCGCGGGTCGGAACCGGCTACAGGAGAGGGACGATCAAGCGGACTCAATCGGTTCCCAAGCCGGACCCATGCGCGGAACGGTAAGGGCTAAGACCCGTCCGTGTACAGCGCCGCAGCGCCCGCGCCTCTCCCACCGGAGAAGTCAGCCCTCCAGCACCTTGCGCTGGATCTCGTCGAGCTCGGCGCAGCCGAGGGTGCCGAGGTCGAGGAGCTGGTCGAGGAGGGCGCGGTCGAAGGGGGCGCCTTCGGCGGTGCCCTGGACCTCGACGAAGCGGCCGTCGGAGGTGCAGACGATGTTCATGTCCGTCTCGGCGCGGACGTCCTCCTCGTAGCGGAGGTCGAGCATGGGGACGCCGTCGATGATGCCGACGCTGACGGCGCTGACGCCGCCGGTGATGGGCTGGCCCTTGGCGCGGAGGATCTTCTTCTCGCGGGCCCAGGCGACGGCGTCGACGAGGGCGACGTAGGCGCCGGTGATGGCGGCGGTGCGGGTGCCGCCGTCGGCCTGGAGGACGTCGCAGTCGAGGACGATGGTGTTCTCGGCGAGGGCGCGGTGGTCGATGACGGCGCGCAGCGAGCGGCCGATGAGGCGGCTGATCTCGTGGGTGCGGCCGCCGATCTTGCCGCGGACGGATTCGCGGTCGCCGCGGGTGTTGGTGGCGCGGGGGAGCATGGCGTACTCGGCGGTGACCCAGCCTTCGCCGCTGCCCTTGCGCCAGCGGGGCACGCCTTCGGTGACGCTGGCGGTGCAGAGCACCTTGGTGTCGCCGTAGCTGACGAGGACGGAGCCTTCGGCGTGCTTGCTCCAGCCTCGCTCGATGGTGATGGGGCGGAGCTGTTCGGGGGTGCGGCCGTCGATGCGTGACATAGCCACCGAGGGTAGTACGTCCAGGGGTGCGCGAAGGCCCGCCGGCCGGATGAGCGGCGGCGGGCCCGGCGGGGTGGGCGGTCAGCTCACATCATGTCTTCGATGTCGGCGGCGATCGGGTCGGCGTCGGTACCGATGACGACCTGGATGGCGGTGCCCATCTTGACGACGCCGTGGGCGCCGGCGGCCTTGAGGGCGGCTTCGTCGACCTTGGAGGGGTCGATGACCTCGGTGCGCAGGCGGGTGATGCAGCCCTCGACCTCTTCGATGTTCTCGATACCGCCGAGACCGGCGACGATCTTCTCAGCCTTGCTGGCCATGTCTTTCTCCCTCTGTCTCGGCGTACCCGGCGGCTCTGCCAGGTGCCGTCGTGCTGTGTCGTGGGCAGGCGCCGGGACAAGCATTGCCCGTCTCCCGACGGTCTGCCACGTTAGTTCACATTTGGCCCATTTCCGCGCGCGCAGCCCCGAGCATCACCCCAGGATGACGATCAGTGAGGTCCGGAGAGTGACGTCCAGGACCTGTCGCACCCGGCTCTGTACCGAAGTGGTCTACACCAATATTACCTGGGAGGGCGCAGGATGAGTTCGGCAGCCATCGCGAAGCCGCAGAACACGTGGTGGCACACCTTCTACGGCGGCCTGCAGAAGATGGGGCGCAGCCTGCAACTGCCCGTCGCCGTGCTCCCGGCGGCGGGCATTCTCAACCGCCTCGGCCAGCCGGACGTGTTCGGCAAGAAGGGCCTCGGCTGGGACAACGTCTCCACCGCCCTCGGCGCCGCCGGGGGCGCGCTGCTGAACCCGGCGCTCGGCCTGCCGCTGCTGTTCTGCATCGGCGTGGCGATCGGCATGGCCAAGAAGGCGGACGGCTCGACGGCGCTGGCCGCGGTGGTGGGCTTCCTCGTCTACTACTTCGTGCTGCAGGCCTTCCCCGAGAGCTGCCACGCCGGGGCCGTGGTCAAGGGCAACCAGTGCATCGACTTCGACACCAAGACCTCGGAGGGCGCGACCTTCCAGAACCCCGGGGTGCTCGGCGGCATCCTGATGGGCCTGATGTCGGCCAACCTGTGGGTGCGCTTCCACCGGGTGAAGCTGGTCGACTGGCTGGGCTTCTTCAACGGCCGCCGCCTGGTGCCGATGATCACCGCCCTGGTCGGCCTGCTGTTCGGCGCGCTGATGGTGTGGGTCTGGTCGCCGATCGGCTCGGGGCTGAACGACTTCTCCAAGTGGCTCTCGGATCTCGGCGCCTGGGGCTCCGGGATCTTCGGCCTGGCCAACCGCTCGCTGCTGCTGGTCGGCATGCACCAGCTGCTGAACACCTTCGTCTGGTTCCAGTTCGGCTCCTTCACCAAGGACGGCGTGACCTACACCGGTGACATCAACCGCTTCCTGGCCGGGGACCCGACGGCGGGCCAGTTCACCTCGGGCTTCTTCCCGATCATGATGTTCGCGCTGCCGGCCGCCGCGATGGCCATCGCCCACACCGCCAAGCCGCACCGGCGCAAGGAGATCTACGGGCTGATGACCTCGGTCGCGCTGACCAGTTTCGTGACCGGCGTCACCGAGCCGATCGAGTACTCCTTCGCCTACGTCGCCCCGGCCCTGTACGCGGCACACGCGGTGCTGACCGGCGCCTCGATGGCGATCACCTGGGCGCTCGGCGTCCATGACGGCTTCAGCTTCTCGGCCGGCCTGATCGACTACGTGATCAACTGGAGCCTCGCCACCAAACCCTGGCTGATCATTCCGATCGGGCTCTGCTTCGCCGCGATCTACTACCTGGCCTTCCGTTTCATCATCGTCACATTCGACCTGAAGACACCGGGCCGGGAGGACGAGGAGGAAGTCGAGGACGTCACCAAGGCCTGACCGCGCCAAACCACCGATTCGTACCCGCCCGACCCCGGCAAAGGCCCTCCGACTCCCCCGTCGGAGGGCCTTGGTCCTGCCCGGGAAAGGACCGACGGCCCTGTCGGAATTCGCCCCGGCATTACCGGGCCGACCCCGCGTCGGATTTATTTCAGTGCCCTGTGAGAGGCGTGTTAGAACGGTTCTGCACCCCAAGTGGTGTAGACCAATCGGCCTCCGCCGAGAGGTGCGCAACGTCGCCCACCGCCGAAGGACACGTCATGAGTACGACGACCGCCCCCGCGGCCGCTCCCACCAAGAAACCGGGCTCCGGCCTGCTCCAGGGCCTGCAGAAGATCGGCCGCAGCCTCCAGCTCCCGGTCGCCGTCCTGCCCGCGGCCGGCATCCTGCTGCGCCTGGGCCAGGACGACGTCTTCGGCAAGGACGGCCTGCAGTGGGGCAAGGTGGCCACCGTCTTCGCCACCGCCGGCAACGCCGTCTTCGCCAACCTCGCCCTGCTGTTCTGCGTCGGCGTGGCGATCGGTTACGCCAAGAAGGCCGACGGCTCCACCGCCCTGGCCGCCCTGGTCGGCTACCTGGTCTTCAAGAACGTGCTGACGGCCTTCCCGGCAGCCGGCTCCGTCACCGAGGCCCTCCCGGCCGGAAAGCCGCAGGATCCGGGGGTGTTCGGCGGCATCGTCATCGGCCTGCTCTCCGCCGTCATCTGGCAGCGCTACCACCGCAAGAAGCTGGTCGACTGGCTCGGCTTCTTCAACGGCCGCCGGCTGGTCCCGATCGTCATGGCCTTCGTGGGCACCCTGGCGGGCGTCGTGTTCGGCCTGGCCTGGGGCCCGATCGGCACCGGCCTGACCCACGCGAGCGACTGGCTGACCGGCCTCGGCTCGGCCGGCGCGGGCATCTACGGCGTGGCCAACCGGATGCTCATCCCGGTCGGCATGCACCAGTTCCTGAACACCTTCTTCCAGCAGCAGGTGGGCAGCTTCACCGACGCCGCCGGGCACGTCTGGACCGGCGACATCCCGCGCTTCTTCCACGGCGACCCGACCGCCGGCCAGTTCATGTCCGGGTTCTTCCCGATCATGATGTTCGGCCTCCCGGCGGCCGCCCTGGCTATCGCCCACTGCGCCCGGCCCGAGCGCCGCAAGGCCGTGCTCGGCATGATGATCTCCCTCGCGCTGACCAGCTTCGTCACCGGCGTGACCGAGCCGATCGAGTTCTCCTTCATGTTCATCGCCCCGGCGCTGTACGCGATCCACGCGGTGCTCACCGGTCTGTCGATGGCCGTCACCTGGGCGCTCGGGGTGCACGACGGCTTCGCCTTCTCGGCCGGGCTGATCGACTACCTGCTCAACTTCAACCTGGCGACCAAGCCCTGGATGATCATCCCGATCGGCCTGGTCTTCGCCACCCTCTACTACGGGCTGTTCCGCTTCGCGATCCTCCGGTGGAACATCCCGACACCGGGCCGAGAGCCCGAGGACGAGATCGAGGACGTCACCAAGGCCTGAGCGCCACTCCGTCCACGAATGCCCGCCCGGCCGCCAATCGGCGGCGGGCGGGCGCTTTTGTTGCGCGACTCGCCAAAATCGCGGTTGCGACTGGCGGTCAAGATCGCCTATCCGCAAGAAGGTTTCGATTTCATAGCGCTTCCCACCTGCACGGCCCTCGAGGGTTTCCCCCCTCCTCCGCGCGTGCTAAAAACTGGTCTACACCACTAGTGGTGTAGACCAGTTTGCGGTTCGGCCCCCGAGCACCTCCCCCGACCGACCCGCCCTGCCGTTAGGAACCACCCCCCATGAGTACGACAGCGCAGGCAGCGCCGCCGGCCGCGGCCCCCACACCCAGCAAGCTCAAGCAGACTGGGCAGAACCTCATCCAGGGCCTCCAGAAGATGGGCCGCAGCCTCCAGCTCCCCATCGCCGTGCTCCCGGCGGCGGGCATCCTGCTGCGCCTCGGCCAGGACGACGTCTTCGGCAAGGACGGCCTCGGCTGGCTCAAGGTCGCCTCCGTCTTCGCCACCGCGGGCCACGCCGTCTTCGACAACCTGCCGCTGCTCTTCGCGGTCGGCATCGCGATCGGCTACGCCAAGAAGTCCGACGGCTCCACCGCGCTGGCCGCCCTGGTCGGCTTCCTGGTCTACAAGAACGTGCTCACCGCGTTCCCGATCCACGAGGCCGTGGTCGCGAACGGCAAGTACACCGCCGCCACCTACCAGGACCCGGGCGTCCTCGGCGGCGTGGTCATCGGTCTGCTGAGCGCCGTGCTCTGGCAGAAGTACCACCGCACCAAGCTGGTCGACTGGCTCGGCTTCTTCAACGGCCGCCGGCTCGTCCCGATCATCATGGCCTTCGTCGGCACCCTGGTCGGCGTGGTCTTCGCCAACGTCTGGGGCCCGGTCGGCAACGCCATCGGCCACCTGAACGACACCCTGATCGGCGCGGGCGCGTTCGGCGCCGGGGCCTTCGGACTGGTCAACCGCGCCCTGCTGCCGGTCGGCATGCACCAGTTCGTCAACTCCTACGCCTGGTTCCAGGCCGGTGACTACACCAAGGCCGACGGCACCGTCGTCCACGGCGACATCACCCGCTTCTTCGCCGGCGACCCGAGCGCCGGCCAGTTCACCTCGGGCTTCTTCCCGATCATGATGTTCGCGCTGCCCGCCGCCGCGCTGGCCATCGCGCACTGCGCCCGTCCGGAGCGCCGCAAGGTCGTCCTCGGCATGATGATGTCGCTCGCGCTCACCTCCTTCGTCACCGGTGTCACCGAGCCGATCGAGTTCGCCTTCGTCTTCATCGCCCCGGCCCTGTACGTCATCCACGCCCTCCTGACCGCCGTCTCGATGGCCGTCACCTGGGCCCTCGGCGTCCACATCGGCTTCAACTTCTCGGCCGGCGCCATCGACTACGGCCTGTCCTGGCACCTGGCCACCAAGCCGTGGCTGGTCGTCCCGATCGGCCTGGTCTTCGCGGTGGTCTACTACGTGGTCTTCCGCTTCGCGATCACCAAGTTCAACCTCCCGACCCCGGGTCGTGAGAGCGACGAGGAGATCGAGGACCTGACCAAGTAGTCCCGGCTCCCCCGCAGAAGTGCACCGCTGGAAACAGTGGTGCACTTTTCTGTTATCCGCTCCCCCGCTCCCCCATCTCCCAGGTGACCGACCCGGACCGAAGGGGAGCACCGCATGGGTAGCAGGGGCATCAGGAAGGCCGATCACCGCCGTCGCAGGCGGGGTCAGCGCGGGCGAATAGCCCTGGGGGCGGGTCTCGCGGGGGCGCTGCTGGCCGGGGTGGTGGGCATCGGCTCGGCGGTGGAGGGCTCGGCGCCGCGTACGGTGGCCGACCCGCCGGTGGCCGGCGACGTCCTGCGGATGATCGGTGACCCGGCCGCCGCGCCGGAGCACAACGAACCGCCCACCCCCATCAAGGAAGTCCCCAAGAGCGACCCCGCCCGGGGGCTCGTCTACGCCGGCCTCACCGCCGCCGCCAAGAACGACAAGTGCGCGGGCGTCTACAAGGTGTCCTCCGCCTCGCTGTGCACCCACGGCCCCGACGTCCCGCCCAAGGGCGTGGACATCCACAAGGCCACCGCCCCGGCGGCCGCCGCCGGCCAGGCCCCCGCGCTGCCCACCCCCGACGGCAACGCCGACACCCCGACCACCGCCGACCTGGTGACCGACCAGCAGCCGGTGCTCGACGCCACCGGCGCCGGCTCCCTCGCCGAGACCGCCCAGGCCACCACCCCGCGCGCCGCCGCCCCGGCCGCCGCCGCGGGCTCGGCCGTGGTCTGCGACGGGGACGGCTCGACCGGCAACCGCGTCCAGGTGCTCTACGTGCACGCGCCCGGCCAGGACCGCTTCGGCCAGTACCAGGCCTCGTTCCAGAAGTGGGCCGCCGACGCCGACGTCATCTACGACGCGAGCGCCCAGGAGACCGGCGGGGACCGGCACATCCGCTTCGTCACCCAGCCCGACTGCTCCGCCACCGTGCTCGACGTCGAGCTGTCCTCCAGCGCGCTCGCCGAGTTCGGCGCCACCAACGACGCGCTCGCCAAGCAGGGCTTCAACCGCCGCGACCGCAAGTACATGATCTTCGCGGACGCCCAGGTCTACTGCGGCATCGGCACCTTCGCCGGGGACGAGCGGCCCACCCAGGACAACATCAGCAACTTCGGCCCCTCCTACGGCCGCACCGACAACGGCTGCTGGGGCGGCTCCACCGCCGCGCACGAGCTGGGCCACAACCTCGGCGCCGTCAACAACAGCGCGCCGAACTCCAGCAAGGCCGGCCACTGCGTCGACGAGTGGGACATCATGTGCTACTCCGACGCGCCGTACTACCCGCAGATGCAGGTCCACTGCCCGGACCGCGCCCACGACGACCGGCTGGACTGCAACCACGACGACTACTACAACACCAACCCCGCGCCGGGCAGCTACCTCACCACCCACTGGAACGTGGCCAACAACCAGTTCCTGATCGCGAGCAACGGCGGCGGCACCAACCCCACGCCGACCCCGACCCCCACCCCGACCCGCACGACCACTCCGACGCCCACCCCCACCCCGACGCGCACCCCCACGCCCACCCCGACCAGCGGCACCGGTCCGGCGGTGACCACCAGTCAGCTCACCGCCGACTCCGTGGTGGTCGGCTGGCCGCAGGTCTCCGGCGCGGCCGGGTACGAGATCCGGCTGAACGGCCGGGCGATCGGCGTGGTCCGCGCCACCGCCGTGCGGATCGTCCGCCTCCAGCCGGACACCGCGTACACCGTGGCCGTCGCCGTCAAGGACGCCGCCGGGCAGACCGGCAAGGCCGGCAAGGCCGCCGCCTTCCGCACCAAGCCCGCGGGCAACGGCCCGACCAAGCCCGGCGCTCGCTACCAGCTGCTCAACAGTCTCACCGGCCAGGCCGCCGACCTCTGGGGCAGCTCGGCCGACAACGGCACCGTGCTGATCGCCTACCAGAGCACCGGCTACGCCAACCAGCAGTGGCTGTTCGACGACGCGGGCGGCGGCTACCTGCGCCTGCGCTCGGCCCTGACCGGCAAGTGCCTCCAGGTCGGCGGCGCGCTGCTGCCCGGCCAGTACGTGGCCCAGCAGCCCTGCGGCGACGCCGCGACCCAGCAGTGGAAGCTCACCGCCTCCGGTGGCAGCTGGACGCTGGCGGCCAAGGGCTCGGATCTCGTGCTCGGCGTCAGCAAGCGCTGGTACTACGGCGGTTGGCTGCTCGAGCTCCAGCGGCCGGACGACTCCGCCGCCTACCAGCGCTGGGCCGTGCAGCCCACCTCCTGACCACCCGACCCCTCGCGTACGGCCCGGCCCCCTCGGCCGGGCCGTCGCCCGTTCCCCGAGGAGCCCCTCCCGTGCCACGCACCCACCGCCGCCCGGCCGTGCTAGCCCTGACCGCCCTCGCCCTGCTCACCGCGGCGGGCCCGGCGGCCGCCCACGGTGACTCCGTCCACCTCGCGGTCAGCAACCCCGCCGGCGGCCAGCCGCACACCGTGGCCACCTGGGAGAACGACGGCGACCCGGTCACCGAACCGCTGGCCGCCACGCTCACCGGCGTCTCCGCCGACGGCCACCACGCCGGCCCCTGGCGCCTGGTCCGCCAGGCCGACGGCAGCTACGCCACCGCCGAGGCCCTCCCGGCCGGCCACTGGCACCTCACCGTCGAGGCCAGCTTCCCGGCCCTGGGCCGCACCGAGACCGACCTGACGGTCAGCACCCAACTCACCGACCCCAGCACGGCCTTCAGCCCGACCGCGACCGCAACACCGACACCGACCACTGCGGTCACCCCGAAGGCCGTCGGCCCGACCACCGTCGCCGACGCCCCGAGGCCCACGCCGCAGCGGGGCTCCTCCGGCTGGCTGGTGCTCGCGGTCGGCGCGGTGCTCGGGGCCGCCGGGATCCTGGTCGTGCGGCGGCGCAGGCGGGGGTGAATCCCCGTCAGAACTCGTACACGGCCCCGGCGCGGGCCAGTTCGACCGGGCCGGTGAAGACCTCGCGGGCGTCCCGCAGGTTGGCCTCGGCGTCCGTCCACGGGGGGATGTGGGTCAGCACCAGGCGCCCCACCCCGGCGTCCTTGGCGTGCTCACCGGCCTGACGGCCGTTCAGGTGCACGGCCTCGATGTTCTCCCGGCCGTGGGTGTAGGCGGCCTCGCAGAGGAACAGGTCGGTGCCGCGCGCGAGTTCGACCAGCTCGGAGCAGACGCCGGTGTCACCGGAGTAGACGAAACTGCTGCCGCCGTGCTCGATCCGGAACGCGAACGCCTCCACCGGGTGGTTGACCGGGATGGCCGTCACCCGCAGCGGGCCGAGGTCGAAGCTGCCCTCGGTCAGGGTGCGGAAGTCGAAGACCTCCTTCATCCCCGGGTCCGCCGGCATGTCGTACGCCTGGGCGAGGCGCTCGGGCGTGCCCTGCGGCCCGTAGACCGGGAGCGGGTCCGGGCAGCCCTCGAAGCGGTAGTTGCGGGCGACCCAGTACGCGCACATGTCGATGCAGTGGTCCGCGTGCAGGTGGCTGAGCAGCACGGCGTCGAGGTCGTACAGCCCGCAGTACTGCTGCAGCGGGCCGAGCGCGCCGTTGCCGAGGTCGAGGACCGCCCGGTATCCGTCGGCCTCGACCAGGTAGCTGGAGCAGGGCGAGTCGACGGACGGGAAGCTCCCCGAGCACCCCACCACGGTCAGTTTCATGCCGAGCCCTTCCCGCCCCACTGGGTCATGGTCCGCGACGCGTCCGCCGCTACCGTCGGGTAGCGCGGTCTCTCTGGGAGACGAGAGTACGGGCGGAAGGGCACTTTGCCTCCGTCTCCGTGCCGTGCTGTGGCTGGAATCACCAGAACGGGGCGGGCGCTCAGCGGTGGCCGGGGCGGTTGCGGGCCCAGGTGCGGATGGTGTCGGGGTACCACCGCGGATGGCCGTTCGAGTCGGTCACGTCCGGGTCCGGCAGCAGGCCGTGGCGGCGGTAGCTGCGCACCGTCTCGGGCTGGACGTTGATGTGGCGGGCGATCTCGACGTAGGACCAGAGGTCGGTGCTGCGAGCGCTCATCGGGGGCCGCCTTCGGGGGTGAGGGTCCGATGCTGGTTCGGCTGTGGCCAGCTTTTCCGGCCCAACGAGGAGCTTTAGGGCAGAACGGACCTTGTGGATGTTCCGTGACGAAGCAGCAGCTGCGGACGGACAAATCCCGGATTGTCACGGCAGCCGATACGGTCTGCCGTACGAATTCGGACAGCGGAGGAGAGCGGGATGCACGGCGGCTGGGTCTGGGCGGCGGCAGGGCTGGTGGCGGTCGCCGCCCTGGTGGGGGCACTCCTGCGGCGGCGCACCCCGCCGGGCGGGCCGGCCGCCGGTGAGATCTGGTGGGCCCAGGTCCCGTTCGAGGACGGGCCCGGGACGAAGGACCGGCCGTGCCTGGTCCTGCGGGTCCGCGGCCGCACGGCCACGGTCGTCAAGATCACCAGCAAGCACCACGCGGAACGGCCCGGCGTCCTGCAGCTCCCGCCCGGCGCGGTCGGCGACCGCCAGGGCCGCACCAGCTACCTGGAGACCGACGAACTCCGCAGCGTCCCCGTCCGCGACTTCCGCCGCAAGGTCGGCCCGGTGGACGCCCGGACCTGGTCACGGGTCCGCACCCTCTAGGCTCACGCGCCAGTTGCAGCACTCAGGGGCGCGAGGAACTGCGCGGGATCGGAAGGATTCGGCCTGTCGCCTTCCGCCTCGCGCCGGTCCTCGCACCCCCGAGCGGATAGTGCAACTGGCCCGCCGTTCGCCCGCACAGCAAAGGGTTCAGGCCCAGAGCTGGCCCTGGAGGGCCTCGACCGCGGCTTCGGTCGTCTCGGCCGTGTAGATGCCGGTGGACAGGTACTTCCAGCCGCCGTCCGCGACGACGAAGACGATGTCGGCCCGCTCGCCCGCGGCGGCGGCCTTGCGGCCGGAGCCGATGGCGGCGTGCAGGATGGCGCCGGTGGAGACGCCCGCGAAGATGCCCTCCTGCTGGAGCAGTTCGCGGGTGCGGCGGACTGCGTCGGCGGAGCCGACGGAGAAGCGGGTGGTGAGGACCTCGGCGTCGTAGAGCTCCGGGACGAAGCCCTCGTCCAGGTTCCGCAGGCCGTAGACCAGGTCGTCGTACCGCGGCTCGGCGGCGACGATCTTCACGCCCGGGACCTTCTCCCGCAGGAAGCGGCCGACGCCCATCAGGGTGCCGGTGGTGCCCAGGCCCGCCACGAAGTGGGTGACGGTCGGGAGGTCGGCCAGGATCTCGGGGCCGGTGGTCGTGTAGTGGGCGCCCGCGTTGTCGGGGTTGCCGTACTGGTAGAGCATCACCCAGTCGGGGTGCTCGGCGGCGATCTCCTTGGCGATCCGCACGGCGGTGTTGGAGCCGCCGGCCGCCGGGGAGGGGATGATCTCGGCGCCCCACATCCGCAGGAGTTCGCGCCGCTCCTCGGAGGTGTTCTCCGGCATCACGCAGACCATCCGGTAGCCCTTGAGCTTGGCGGCCATCGCCAGCGAGATGCCGGTGTTGCCGCTGGTGGGCTCCAGGATGGTGCAGCCGGGCGTGAGCAGCCCGGCGGCCTCGGCCCGCTCGATCATGTGCAGGGCCGGGCGGTCCTTGATCGAGCCGGTGGGGTTGCGGTCCTCGAGCTTGGCCCAGAGGCTGACCCGCCCCTCCTCGTTGCCGGGGATCGCGGCGGAGAGCCGCGGCAGCCGTACGAGCGGGGTGTTGCCGACGGCTTCGAGCGGACTGTCGTAACGCATGGGAGTCTCCGGCGAGGGCGAGGGCTTGAGCCTGGGGCGGCGGACAGCGGTCCGGGGCGGCCCTGGCGGGAGCCGCCCCGGAAGTCACAACGAGCGACTACCTCAGCGGGAGCCGCCGGCCACGGCCGGGAGGATGGTGACGCTGTCACCGTCGGCGAGGGCGGTGGTGACGCCGCTGAGGAAGCGGACGTCCTCGTCGTTCAGGTAGACGTTGACGAAGCGGCGCAGCTCGCCGCCGTCCAGCAGGCGGGCGGCGATGCCGGGGTGGCGGGCGTCGAGGTCGGCGAAGAGCTCCTCAAGGTTGCTGCCGCTGCCCTCGACGGCCTTGGCGCCGTCGGTGTAGGTGCGGAGGATCGTGGGGATGCGGACCTCGATGGCCATGGCTGCGCTCCTGTGGAGTGGGTCGGACGGCCGCTCGGGCGCGGCTCGGAAGACGTAAGGGGTGCCCTGGTGCGTGCGGGCGGGTGCGGCGGGTGGCGCCGGGGAAGTCAGCGGGCGTCTGCCGTACCGGGACAGATGGAGCTGGCGAGCCGGCACAGGTCGACGTGCAGGCGCGCCACGAGGCGGGTGCCTGGGGCCTGAATGCTCACATCGACGGAACGCATGCGCTCATCGTATAGATTCCCGCCCCCGCTCCGACATCCGCGTCTCGGGATGCGGATGTATCCGTCTCGCATTTCGTCACACCGCCCCTCCCGGCTTGCCCGGGGCGGCACGGCGACGGGCCCGCCGCCCCGCCCGGAGGGGGTGCGACGGGCCCGAGGCGGGAGGTGCGGGCTCAGGCGGCGTACTCCTCGACCACCTCGACGTCTTCCTCCGTGATCACGCCGTCCACGATGCGGAACGACCGGAACTGGTACGGGCTGTCCGGATCGGTGCCCTCGGCGGTGGAGACCAGCACGTAGTGGGCGAACGGCTCGGAGGCGTAGCTGACGTCGGTGCGCGAGGGGTAGGCCTCGGTGGCGGTGTGCGAGTGGTAGACGATCACCGGCTCCTCGTCCCGGTCGTCCATCTCGCGGTAGAGCTTCAGCAGGTCACCGGAGTCGAACTCGTAGAAGGTGGGCGAGCGGGCGGCGTTGAGCATCGGGACGAACCGCTCGGGGCGGCCGGAGCCGGCCGGGCCGGCGACCACACCGCAGGCCTCGTCCGGGTGGTCGGCCCGGGCGTGGGCGAGGATGGCGTCGCGCAGTTCTCGGGTGATGGTCAGCATGCGGGCCAGGATAGCCACCCGCCCCGCGCCGTCTCACTCCTCGGGACCACTGTTCGGGATCACTGCCTGGGATCCTGCTCCGGATCACTGCTCGGACTTCGGCACGTGCAGGTGGTCGTGGGCCGTCCCGTGCACGGCCTCCGGCCGCCGCCGCTTGAGCACCTGGTAGCCGATCACCAGCAGGGCGGCCCAGACCGGGAAGACGTAGAGCGAGATCCGGTTGTCGGAGTCGAAACCGATCAGCACCACCACCAGGCCGAGGAAGGCCAGTGCGAGCAGGCCCGTCCAGCTGCCGCCGGGGGCCTTGAAGCTCGGCGGCGGCAGGTGGCCGCCGCGCCAGGCCGTCCGGTAGCGGTACTGGGAGAGCAGGATGACGCCCCAGGTCCAGATGCCGCAGACGGTGGCCACCGAGGTGATGTACTCGAAGGCCTTGCCGGGGGCGACGGCGTTGAGCAGCACGCCCAGGCCCATCAGCAGGGCGGAGGCGGTGATCGCCAGCGCCGGGCTGCGGTGGCCGTTGAGCCGGGTGACGGCGGAGGGGGCCTGGCCGCGCAGGGCGAGGTCGCGCAGCATCCGGCCGGTGGAGTACATACCGGAGTTGCAGGAGGAGAGCGCGGCGGTGAGCACCACGAAGTTGATGATCCCGGCCCCGGCCGGGATGCCGATCTTCCCGAAGGCGGCCACGAAGGGGCTGACCCCGGGCTGGAACTCCGTCCACGGGACGAGCGAGAGGATCACGGTGAGCGCGCCGATGTAGAAGAGCACGATCCGCAACGGCAGGGTGTTGATGGCCCGCGGCAGGGTCTTCTCCGGGTTCTCGCTCTCGCCGGCGGTGACGCCGACCAGTTCGACGCCCAGGTAGGCGAACATGACGATCTGCAGGGTCAGCAGGGTCGCGTGCACGCCCTTGGGGAAGAAGCCGCCGTCCTGCCAGAGGTGGGTGAGTGACGCGGTGTCACCGGCCTTGCTGAAGCCGAAGACCAGCACCCCGATGCCGATCAGGATCATCGCGACGATCGCGGTGACCTTGACCATCGAGAACCAGAACTCGATCTCGCCGAACAGGCTCACCGAGATCAGGTTGGCGCCGTAGAGGATCACCAGGAAGACCAGCGCGCTCAGCCACTGCGGGATGCCGGGCGCCCAGTACCTGACGTAGACGGCCGCCGCGGTGGTCTCGGCCATGCCGGTGACCACCCAGAACAGCCAGTACGTCCAGCCCGTGACGTACCCGGCGAAGGGGCCGAGGAACTCGCGGGCGTACTCGGCGAAGCTGCCCGAGACCGGGCGGTAGGTGAGCAGCTCGCCGAGCGCCCGCATGATCACGAAGATCACCACGCCGGCGATCGCGTAACTGAGGATCAGGCTGGGCCCGGCTTTGGAGATCGCGGTGCCCGCGCCGAGGAAGAGGCCGGTGCCGATCGCCCCGCCGATGGCGATCATCTGGATCTGGCGGCTGTTCAGGCCGCGCTCGTACCCCTCGTCGTCGGGGGTGGGGTCGACGACCTCGTCGTACGGGGGCACTGCCATGACCGACCGTCCTTGCTACGGGGAGTAAGGAAGTCGTACCACGTGGTGACGCCGGGTCGGGGTCGAGGCGCGCGGCCGTTCAGGAGGTGATCGCCTCGAGGAGGGACTCCTGCATGGCGCCGAGCCAGAGGTAGAGCATCACCATGGGCTTGCGCTCGTCCTCGTCGGGCAGCGAGTAGAGGCCTTCGTCGTCGTCCTCGGTGACTTCGAGACGGCTGCCGAGGGTGAGCCGCAGGTCGTTGACGGCGCCGAGCCAGCGCGGGCAGTCGGCGGCCTCCACCTTCAGTTCGCCGCCCTGGCCGCCGAGGCCGTCGATGGCACGGACCACGTGCAGCGCGTCCTCGCGCTTGCGGGCCCGCAGGTCGAGCTCGGTGTAGCGGCGGAACTCCGAGGCGGCGGCGGTGGTCTCGAGGTCGGCCGGCTCGCCGGGGGCGCCGTAGGCGTCGGGGAAGAGGCGGTGCAGGGCGGGGTCGGCGGGCGGCGCGGTGGGGCCCTCCGCGAACAGCGCGGCCAGCGGGTCGTCGCTGTCCTCCCCCGGGCCGGGGCCGATCAGCTCCAGCATCTGCACCTCGAGGGAGCGGAGGATGGAGGCCTCCACCTCGTCCAGCGCGATCGCGGCGCTGCCGTCGCCGGTGGTCTCGAACAACCCAGCCATGAGTATTGAGTCAGCCTGTCTTCGTCGGTGTTTTCGCCGGTATGAGGGGGAGTCAGTCGTGCTGGAGGGTGGCCCACAGTCCGTAGCCGTGCATCGCCTGCACGTCCCGCTCCATCTCCTCGCGGGAGCCGCTGGAGACGACGGCGCGGCCCTTGCCGTGCACCTCCATCATCAGCTGGCGGGCCTTCTCCTTCGGGTAGCCGAAGTAGGCCTGGAACACGTACTGCACGTAGCTCATCAGGTTGACCGGGTCGTTGTGGACGATGGTCACCCAGGGTGTGTCCGGCTCCAGTGACGGCAGACCCTCGACCTCCGGGCGCTCGATCTCCACGGGCGCGACACTCACGGCAGACACTCCTCGCTGCGCCGCCGTCGGTACGGGCGGCTCACTGGGGCACACGGATTCCGCCTCTCACTCTTCCATCCGAGCGACCTCGGAGCGAATCCGCCCCAGAGAAATCGTCAAACTGACGCTAAGTGGTAGTAGCATCATCTCCATGGACGCGATCACCGCGCGCCGGTCCACGGCGCTGCTCACCGACCGTTACGAGCTCACCATGCTGCAGGCCGCGCTGCGCAGCGGCGCCGCGCACCGCTGCTCGGTCTTCGAGGTGTTCACCCGGCGCCTGCCGAACGGCCGCCGCTACGGCGTGCTGGCCGGTACCGGCCGGCTGCTGGACGCGGTCGAGGACTTCCGCTTCACCAGCCCCCAACTGGACTGGCTGAGCGACCAGAACGTGGTGGACGAGCAGACCCTGCGCTTCCTCGCCGACTACCGCTTCACCGGCGACATCCACGGCTACCCCGAGGGCGAGGCCTACTTCCCCGGCTCCCCCGTGCTCACCGTGGAGGGCAGCTTCGCCGAGGCGGTCATCCTGGAGACGCTGATCCTCTCCATCCTCAACTACGACTCCGCCATTGCGGCCGCCGCCTCGCGGATGACCAGCGCCGCCGGGGAGCGCCCCTGCATCGAGATGGGCGCCCGCCGGGCCCACGAGAGCGCGGCCGTGGCCGCCGCCCGGGCCGCCTACCTGGCCGGCTTCACCGCCACCTCCGACCTTGAAGCCGGCTTCACCCACGGCATCCCGACCACCGGCACGGCCGCGCACGCCTTCACCCTGCTGCACGACAGCGAGCGGGACGCCTTCACCGCCCAGGTCGAGTCGATGGGCCGGGGCACCACCCTGCTGGTGGACACCTACGACCTCGCCGAGGCCGTGCGTACCGCCGTCGAGGTGGCCGGGCCCACGCTCGGCGCGGTGCGGATCGACTCCGGCGACCTGACCCTGCTCGCCCACCGGGTGCGCCGCCAGCTCGACCTGCTCGGCGCCGAGAAGACCCGGATCATCGTCACCTCCGACCTCGACGAGTACGCCATCGCCGCGCTCGCCGCAGCTCCCGTGGACGGCTACGGCGTCGGCACCAGCCTGGTCACCGGCAGCGGTCACCCGACCTGCGCGATGGTCTACAAGCTGGTCGCCCGGGCCGCCACGCCCGGCGGTCCGCTCGAGCCGGTGGCCAAGCGCTCGGCCGGGGGCAAGAGCAGCGTCGGCGGCCGCAAGTGGGCGGCCCGGCCGCTGGACGAGGAGGGCGTGGCCACGGCCGAGGTGGTCGGCACCGGCGAACTGCCCGCCGAACTCGCCCCGCACCTGCTCCAGGTACCGCTGGTGCTCGGCGGCGAGGTGGTCGGGCGTGAGCCGCTGACCGCCGCCCGTGAGCGCCACCGGCGCAGCCGGGCCGCGCTGCCGCTGTCGGCCACCCAGCTCTCCAAGGGCGAGCCGGTGCTGGCCACCGAACTCCGATTCGACTGAGACGGGCCGGGCCGCTGCGCCAAGCCTTCCGCCTACGCGCGTCACTGCCTACAGTGGCCCCACACCTCCACCAAGTCATCCCACCGAGATCACCAGGGAAGCACCCCATGCACCGGGCACTCATCGTCGTCGACGTGCAGAACGACTTCTGCGAGGGCGGCAGCCTGGCCGTCGCCGGGGGCGCCGAGGTGGCGGCCGCGATCACCGACCTGATCTCCGTCGCCGGGCCCGCCGCCGGCTATGCCCACATCCTCGCCACCCGGGACCACCACATCGATCCGGGCGACCACTTCTCGGCCGACCCGGACTTCGTCCGCTCCTGGCCCCGGCACTGCGTGGCCGGCACCGAAGGCGTCGGCTTCCACCCGAACTTCGCCCCTGCGGTGATCTCCGGCGCGATCGAGGCGGTCTTCGACAAGGGCGCCCACTCGGCCGCGTACAGCGGGTTCGAGGGCTTCGACGAGCACGGCGGCGCACTGGCCGACTGGCTGCGCGAGCGGGGCGTCACCCACGTCGACGTGGTCGGGATCGCCACCGACCACTGCGTCAAGGCCACCGCCCTGGACGCGGCCCGGGAGGGCTTCACCACCCGGGTGCTGCTCGACCTCACGGCCGGGGTCGCCGCCCCCACCACCGAGACGGCACTGGCCGAACTGGCCGCCGCCGGGGTCGAGTTGACCGGCACTCCGGTCGTCCGCGGCTGAACTGCTCAGCCTTCCTGGAGGCCCTCCCCGAGCAGCAGCTCGACCACGTCCTCGCCGCCGGCGCGGAACGCCTCGCGCAGCTCGCCGCCGACCGCGTCCGGATCGGCGGCGACGCGCTGCCCGGACACGTACACCACCCGGATGCCCAGGTACTCCATCCGGTGCTGGCCCGCCCGCACCCAGGCCGCCTCGCCCTCGCTGACGCAGCGCAGCTCGGAGTCCACCTCCACCGCCACCCCGGCCTGCGGCCAGTAGAGGTCCGGCACGGCGATGTAGGTGCCACCGCGCATCCGCAACTCGGGGGCGGTCAGCGGCACCGGCAGCAGCCACTCGTCGACCAGCTCGCCGATCCGCGTCAGCACCGACTCCCGCTCGGCGGCCAGCAGTTCGTCCAGCGCGGCGCGCACCCGCTCCTCGGTGAGCAGCCCGGCCTCGCCCAGCTCTGCCACCAACTCGGCGACCGTGCAGCCGTGTTCGCCCCGGCCGACGGCCTCGCCGAGCAGCGCGCGGATCAACGCGGGCGGCACCAGGCCGAGTTCGAAGGCCCCCTCGGCTGCCCACTCGCGCAGCGCGTCCGCCACCGCCCGGGCGACGGGGGCGCAGGCCAGCCCGTGCACCGAACGGGCCTCCAGTGCCCGGCCGGTGCGGCGGATGCGCACCTCCCCGGCGTCCTTGAGCCGGCGCTGCCGGGGCACCAGCACGTCCACCTCGGTCACGGCCGGCAGCCGGGGCACCGAGGTGAAGCCGTACAGCGCCAGTGCGGCCGTCCCGGTGATCACCGCCCCCTCCCGGCGGCCCTGCTCGCAGCCGTCCTGCGCGGCGTAGAGCAGCGCGGCCCACATCCGCTGCTCCGGGGTCGGCTCGCCCTCCTGGAGCAGGTACACCCGGGGCAGCAGCCGCTGCCAGGGGCCGCCCCGGCGGCAGTGCTCGGTGACCAGCCGGGCGGGCACGCCGCGGGCGCGCAACTGGCTGGCGGTGACGACGTTCTGCTGGCGGCGGGCCAGCTCCTGGAGGGACGGGGCGGGGCTGGGGATCTGGTAGCTCATGCGGACACCCTCCCCAAGACGGCCTCCTCGGGACCCACGACCTGACGCACCGTTACCCAACCGTCGCGAAACCGGGACTGCCCCGCACTAAAGTCCCCATACCCTCACCCATTCGGCTTAAGGGATGTTCAGCCAGTTGCCGGATTCGATCGCAGTTGGCCTGTACCATCCGATTTTCCGCATTTCATCTGTGCCACAGGAGGGGACACCGGCACGGCCGTGAGCTGCGGGATCTGACCGAGGGTGACGAGTGCCATACCGAGAAGTACCGTTTGGTAGTCACAGCAGCCCCTCCGGATTGCCTACCATCGGCTCATGTCACGTGACGACTCCACCGGCCTGCGTGCCGCCCAACTGCGCCTCGGCCGCCTGCCCGGCTACGTCCGCCAGCCGGACCTGGCCCGCCGCAACGGCGAGGACGGCCACACGTACAAGAAGGGGTGGGAGGTCCGCTTCACGGCGCGCAACGAGCAGGAGATAGCGGAGATCCGCGAGGTGGTGCTCGCCGCGGGCTTCGTGCCGGCCCGGCCGTTCTTCAAGGGCCACCAGCTGATCCAGCCGGTCTACGGGATCGCCGCCGTACAGGCCTACCTGGCCGCACGGGAGGCCGCCGAGGAGCTGGCCGTCCGCCGCGGCCCGCGCGCCGCCGTCCCCGAGCAGCCGGGCCCCGACCGGGCCGCTGCCGCCCCCGCCGCCGCGGCCGCCGCCGGCGTGGCCGCCGCGGCCGCCGCCCGGGCCGCCCGGAGCGCCACGGAGGAGCCGGTCAGCGCGCCGCCAGGTGGTCGTACGTCCTGAAGGTGCGGAGCGCGTCGCAGCTCATCGGGTCGCGGTGGCGGCCGGAAGGCCGAGCAGGCCGCCGGGTCCACCCCGGCCGGCGCAGGCGGGCAGGCGGGCGAGGGAGGTCACGGTGATCTTGTCCATGGCCCGAGCCTCCCGCCCCGGACCGCCCCGCAGCCATCGGTGGCGCCCCGGAGCCACCCCCGACCCTTCCCTGGAACACCCCTGGGGCCCGGCAGCTGACGGATAGTCACATAGCGTCTCAATCGCACCCCTTGCCCGCACTTCGACACGACATTGTCACTCAAAGCATCCGGCCAAGGCCCTAGAGTAAGCGGTACAAGCGACCACCCCGCCGTCGAGAGACCAGATCGCGAGGCCGATGTGACCAGCCGTCATATCCCGCCCGCCGGCCGGGACGGCACCCCGCGCGAGCCGCAATCCCCCACCCTGTCACTGGAGTTCATGGCCTTCCGCGAGCTCCACCTGCCGCGCTACCTCAGCTACGCGCGGGTCTGGTTCCGCGAGCCCGGCCGGGCCGCCGAGGCCGTCGAGCACGCCTTCCGCAGGCTGGCCGCCGTCTGGCCGGAGATCCTGGGCAGCTCCAACCCCACGGCCGCCGCCTGGCAGATCGTCCGCAGCACCGTGACCGAGCGGACCACACAGGCCACCGGCGCCCCGTGCGCCACCGGCGCCGACGAGGATCTGGCCATCCTCCACTACGTGGTCGGCCTCGCCACCCCGGAGATCGCCGACGTGGTCGGCGCCGACACCGCCAGCGTGGCCAGCCAGCTGCGGCACGCCCTGCGCGCCGACACCGCCGAGTGGTGACCGCCGTCACCCGGCCGGGCCCTTCTGCCCCGCCGCCGATCGGCGAATGATGATCACCAGTCGCAAGTAACTGGGGGCCCCGCATGTCACGCGAGCACACCGTCGCCATGATCGAACGCCAGGCACAGGCCTGCGCCGAACTGGGCTCGCCCCTCTACGCCGCCCTGCTGCACCGCGCCGCCGCCGACGTCACCGCCGGCGGCCCCTGCGCCACCGCCCTCGCCGGGTACGAGAACGCCCCGGGGCCGGACGCCGTCGCGCTGCGCCTGCTCGGGGCCGTGCACTCCCTGGTGCTCACCGGCCGCGCCCCCGAACTGGCCGCCCACTACCCGAGCGCGGGCGGGGCGTACGACCCCGACCGGATCGAGCAGGCCTGGGCCGCCTTCCGGGCCACCGTCGCCGCCGAACTGCCCTGGGTCCGGGACTGGCTGACCAGGCCCCCGCAGACCAACGAGACCGGCCGGGCCAACCTGCTGGTCACCGGCCTGCTGCACACCCTGCGGGCCACCGGCCCGCTGCCGGTCCGCCTCTTCGAGCTGGGCGCAAGCGCCGGGCTCAACCAGCTCGCCGACCGCTTCCGGGTGAGCGCCCCGGGCCTGGACCTCGGCCCCGCCGACTCCCCCGTCCTGCTCGACGGCGCCTGGCGCCCGGCCCCGCCCGCCTGGCTCACCGGCCCGCAGCCCGCCCTGCACCTCGCCGAACGGCACGGCTGCGACCTCACCCCGATCGACCCGCTCTCCCCCGAGGGCGCGCTCGCCCTGCGCAGCTACGTCTGGGCCGACCAGCCCGCCCGCACCGCCCGCCTCGCCGGCGCCCTCGAGCTCGCCGCGAAGCACTCCCCCGAGGTCCGCCCGGTCGGCGCGGCCGAGTTCCTGGCCGGGGTGCGGACGGCCGAGGGCTCCCTCACCGTGGTCTGGCACTCCGTCATGCGCCAGTACGTACCGAAGCCCGAATGGGCTCGGGTCGAGGCCGAACTGAGCCGGCTCGCCGAGGCGAGCACCCCCACCGCCCCGTTCGCCGTGGTCTCCTTCGAGCCCGTCCGGGTCGGCGCCGAGCACCGCTTCCTGCTCACCACCCGCCTGGGCAGCGCCCCGGCCCAGCACCTCGCCGAGGCCGCCCCGCACGGACTGCCCGCCTGGGAGTTCCAGGTCAGAGCCTGACCCCGGTGACGTCGTAGACGTGGTGCACCGGGTCGTGGACCAGGTAGCGGGCGAAGGACGCGACGGTGAACCGGGCACCGTCGCTGCGGTCCCCCGTCCGCTGCCACTGCCCGCCCGTGACCCCGTCCAGCGCGGCCGTCAACTCCGCTGCCGCCTCGGCCAGTTCGACGGCCACCACAGCCGGGTCCTGCTCCTGGTAGCGGTCGGCGACGGCCGTCTCGTCCTGGTCCCAGTTGGCGAACAGCGGACCGTCCTGGGTGAGCATCAGGCCGAGCCGCAGGCCGAACAGCCGGAACACGTCCCGCACGTGGCAGGCGTACTCCAGCGGCGACCACACCTGCGGGCCCGGGCGGCGCCGCAGCTCCGCCTCCGCCGTGCCGGTGAGCAGCTCGACCCAGTACGCGGCGTTCGCCCGCAGCATGCCCGCGACGGCCGTCGGGGCCACCGCCGGGGTGTCCAGGCCGCAGTCGGCGCAGGGGCGCTCCAGGACCCAGGTCCAGTCCTTGGTGTCAGGTGTGATCATGCACCCCAGCTTGGCGGCTGCCGCGGGCCAGCTACCAGGGCCTGCGCCGCCAGCCGGCACCAAGATGCTGCCAATCACCGACCGTAGGGCTGGGGCCGGCCGGCCCCAGCCCCGGAGCCGGTCAGCCCCCGTTGCCCTGCACGGCGCAGAGAGCGTTCACCGTGGCCGGAGTCCCGCCGAGGTTCAGGAGCTGCGACACCACTCCCCGGCAGACCGCCGCCTCCTTCTCGTTCTTCGGCCCGTCAGCGGCCGCGGGCCCCGCCCCCAGCCCCGCAGCAGCCGTCAGCACCACAGCAAGCACGACCAACCTCTTCATCACGGCAGAGACCTCCACAGACAGCAGACAGTCGACGGACGAACCATCCCTACCGGAAAGCCCCCGCTCCGCTCACGCAATGTCCGCCATTCGTAGGCGCGTCACCGGAGCGACCGCTCACCGGCCGTCAGTTCGACCAGAACGGGTCGTCGTACTTGGGGATGACGTCGGGGTTGCCGTTGGACATGGTGGGCACCGGCGTGGGCGTGCCGAAGGGATCGTGGTCACGGATCACCGGGATGGGGCTCACCCCGACCCCGAAGGTGATGTTGCCTGCGGCTCCGATGGTCATATCGACACTGGAACCGTCGGCGGTGGACGCATACATGGTCAGTTGGTTCGGATTCACCGAGGTGATCCTGTAGCCCTTGGCCTTCCAACTGCGTTCGACCATGTCCATCAGAAATCCGTACTTGGCGCTCGCGACCTTGGTCATGACGTGTCGCTCACGGGAGGCGGTCGCGAAGCCCTTCGAGCGATCGGTGAGGCCGGAGGTCTGCTCGTCCGCTCGAGGCCAGTCGTCCCAGTACCGAAGCGGTGGCTTGATGCCGGACATCAAGTCGTCGAGCAGCGCGTTCATCTTCGTCACCGCTTGATCCGGGGGCATGAGTGCCCTCTTGGGGTGGCTCGCGCCAGTGAGAGAACAAGCGCTCAGGGCGAGCATCAGGGTGCAGGTCGCGGCGCCGAGCCGCCGCACGGTCCAGCCCAGTTGGGTCATCGCTGCACCTGCCCCGTCACCCGGTTGTAGTTGCCCGTCACAATCTGCCCGATGTTGATGACAGATTCCTGCGTACCGGTGTCACCCCTGGGTTTCTCCATGTAATTGGAGTGGGACTCGAAGGACAGTGACGGCCCGTCGGCGACCTTGAACCGGTTGGCGCCGAATTCCTGACTCGCCGGGTCGGTACCGAAGTAGATCTGATTACCGCCCCCGCCCACGTCGTAGATCCGGCCGCCGAGGGGACCGCCGAGGCCGTTGGCTGCCAGCGCGCCCTTCGACGGGAGGTGGCTCACTGGGTCGTTCTCCGCATCGCCGACCCAGACGTGCCCACGGCCGACATTGAGCTGGGAGGCATTGTCGGCCCCGGTGCCAGGACTACCGACCAAGATGATGTCGTCAGCGCCGGTACCGCCAGGCCGCTGCGCCGCGAGGCCCACGGTGGTCGAGCCGTAGCTGTGACCAAGCGCGGTGATGTGTGCGGGCGGACCATCGTGGGTGGCTCTCAGACCACTTAGGAACTGGTCGTAGGATGCGGCGCCGCGCTCGGCGCGGTCGGTGCTCATCACATCGGCCGTTCGGAGGTCCCCATCGGCGAGCTGGTCGATTCCCGGCGGCGGGTCGTAGCCGAGCCAGACGATCGAAGCGGTCGCACTGCGCCCGTCGGCCCTATTCGCCGCATCCCAGACGTTGAAGGCTCGGTCGGCGTCCTTGCCTCCGACCGAGGACAGGGTCGTGCCCAGGCCCGGGACATAGGCGCAGACGTTCTGTGCGGTGTCCGGGTTCCCCCAGGAGAGAATGCCGCGTCCCTGGCCCTCATCGCTGACACCGAGCAGGAGCGGGAGTGGCTGCTTGCCGGCGTTGTCGTTCAGCTTCTTCTGAATCGCGCAGAAGCCGTCGAGCTTGGTCCTGTCGTCATCCGACAGGTTCGGCTTGTTCCGGTACTGGTCGATCAGCCGGGGTAGCACGATCCGGTTCGCCTGGTCGCGGGCGGCGGAGGGTATGCCGTCCCGGTTGCCCAGCAGATCCGGGTGACTTCGAATCAAGCGCTGCTGCTCGTCCGGGGTGAGCGACTTCCACCAGGCGCTCACGGCGGCCGGGGACGCGTCGGACTTGGGCATGGCCTTCAGCAGGGAGTCCAGCGGGCTTCCGGCGGGGTTCAGCCGGTCCATGGTCGCCGACTGGAGGTTGAGGCCGCTGCCGTTGCGTGCGTTGGCCGTGTAGTGGCGCAGCCTGTCGGCGGTCTCGCGGTCGGCGGCGCCGGCGTCGGTGAGCGCGGCGGATATCCGGTCGGAGATGTCGCGCTGCTGGGCCTCGACGGAGCTTCTGGCGTCGGGGTCGTGGCGGTCCGCACCGGTCAGCGGGGGTGCGGTGACGACACCGCACTCGTTCACGCTGATGCCCGCCGCTTGGCCGTCGGCCAGGGCCTGACGGAGCTTGGACTGAGCCAGCAACAGGGCGTCGGCGCCGCCCCGGAGTATCTCGCCGATCATGTCGAGCTCGACCTGGGCGGCCTGCAGCTTGCTGGTCGTCAGGTACAACGACCGCCCGGCGGCATCGCCCGCGTCACCGGTCCAGCCGGACTCGCGGACGCGGCCGTCGACACCGCTGCTCCAGGCGCCGGCGTGGCCGCTGAATGCCTTGCTCAGCCGGTCGTAGGCGTCGGCGGTGTTGTACATCGAGGTGAAATCAGTGTCCCGGAGCATCAGGATATCCACGGCCGTCAGCCCCTTGCCGATGCCATGGTCCGGGCAGCCGCGTCGGAGTCGGCGACTTGGTAGGCCCGCGCGCTCTGGACGAGGTTCCGGCCGCTCCGATCCATCTCGGCCGACAGGTCCGTGAGCAAGGTCCGCCAGGCCTCCGTGCACTCGTTCAGTGCCGTACCGGTCTGGCAGCCCCGAAGTACGCCCACCGTCTGATCCGACGGCCCGAGGACACCCCGCAGCTCGTCCAACACCTGCCCGGCGAGGCCCCCTGCTGTCTGTCCGGCGGCCTGCAGTTCGTCCGGATGTACGCGGAAGCCTGCGCTTCCTCCCTGAACAGGCATGGCTGATCCTCCCCCAGAGCCTTCTCGTGCGCCCTCGAACTGTAGCGGACAGTGCCGACACACGCTCGAATGGTGACCGGATTCGGTCCGCCAGAGCTGGCAGCGGCGCCACCCTCAGGGGGAGCGGTCAACGCTGGTACGGGTTCCCCCCGGCGGGCGGCTCCCCCTGCGGCGGGTACTGGCCGGGAGGGGTGGGGTATTGGCCCGGCTGGCCCTGGTACGGGCCGGGCTGGGCGGAGTACTGGCCCGGCTGCCCCGTGTACTGACCGGGGTACTGCGGCGCCCCCGGGACCACCGGCGCGGCCGCCGCAGGCTGCGCGGTCCGGCGCGAGCGCCGCATCACCAGCACACCCCCGACCACGGCCAGCACCACGACGGCACCCCCGGCCCCGATCAAGTGCCAAGGCAGCCCGCCACCACCGCCGCTCCCGCCGGCAGCGACCGGCGCGGCGCCCGCAGTGCTCTGGGCACCGGCCGACGGCGAGGCCGCCGCCCCACTGTCGGGGGCACCCTGCGACTCGGGTCGGGAGGCCAGCGGGTTCTCCTTCGGCCCCTGGTCGACGGCGGGGTTGGCCGCCAGCGCCTTCGACGGCGAGGCGATGCCGTAGCCGTACTTCGGGTCCGGGAGGGCGGTGACACCCTGCGGCGCCTTGGCGGTCTTGATCATCCGGTTGATGACCTGACCCGCCGACAGCTGCGGGTACTTGGAGCGGATCAGCGCCGCGATGGCGGAGACGTAGGCGGTGGAGGCGGAGGTGCCGGTGCCGTTGCCGTAGCTGGAGTCGGACTTGTTGCTGGCCCCGTAGACCCCGACCCCGGGGGCGACCAGGGTGGTCTCGGGGCCGGAGTTGGACTTGTTCCAGATGGTGCCCGACTGGTCGACGGCACCAACCGCGACGACGCCCGGAAAGGCAGCGGGATAGGAGACCGGGGCCTGGTGGTCACCCTGGTTGCCCGTGGCCGCGACCAGGACCACGTCCTTCGAGGCCGCGTACCGCACGGCGGCCCTTGCGTCCGGATTCGTCCGCAACCCCGAACTACCCATCGACATGCTGATCACCTGGGCGTGGTGGTCAACGGCGTACCGGATGGCATCCGCCAGCTTGGTCTCGCCCCCAGACGCGATGTTCCCGTCATCGTCCAAGGCCACCCGGACCGGCAGGATCTTCGCCTTCGGGGCCAGACCAATGATGCCCGCCTGGTCGCCGTGACCGTGGGCGGCAATCATGCTCGCCATCTCGGTGCCGTGGCCCAGGCGGTCAGTCCTGCCGTCGGTGTTCTCGCCGGAGAAGTCCGCCCCGGCCAGCACCTGCCCGGTCAGGTCCTGGTGGCTCGCCTGCACACCAGTGTCGATCACCGCGACCGTGACACCCTCGCCCTGGCTGATCGGCCAGACCAATTCCGCCGCGTTGTACTTGGAGATCGCCCACTGGCCCTGGCGGATGCTGTCGGCCGCCGCCGGACCGGCTGCCAAGCCCCAGGTCAGTGCGCCAGCAGCAAGTACCGCCAGGCCGCGCACGGGTCGACTGGTCGTCAAGCCTGGTCACCCCATCAGTCGAAGGAAGGTGTCCCGTGAGCCCGGCCCACGGGACATCCGTTCAGGTCCAGCCACCCTACGGGCGGATGGTCATTCCACCACGTTCGGATTGGCCTGCTGTCCCGACATCCAGGTCTCTTCATCCTCTACGAGGTAGTCAGGCCGCTTCTTGGCGTCCTTCTTCTTGTCCTTCTTCTTGTCCTGCGAGCCGCCCGGCATACCGCCGTGGCCCTGTCCTTGGCCCTGGCCCGCGCCGACCTGGCCACGGCCACGGCCGAGGCCCGAACCGCCCTGGGTGAAGCTGCCCCGCCCGGCGCCGCCACGGCCAGCTTCGCCAGCAGCACCACCAGCCCGCTTGGCACCGCCCAGGCCTGCGCCGCGCTCCTCCTCGCCGAGGCCACCGGCCCCGAACGCACCGGACCGGCCCGCGGAACCGGACAGGCCGCCCCGGCCGCCCAGCGCTCCGCCGCCGCCACGGCCGTCGCTTCCGAAGACGCCGCCACCGAACTTGCCGGTGCCGGAGCCGGGCCCCTCACCCATGCCGAAGCCGCCCTGGCCACCGCCGGTCTCGACGCTGCCGAAGCCACCCGGCCCGGTGCCGGTCGGCTTGCTGCCGACCACCACACCGTCGATACCGGTGCCCGCGCCGGGACCACCGCCGATCCCGCCACCTCCTGGCGGCCTCGGCATCGGGTTTGCGGTTCCACCCTTGATGCCGGGGTCAGTCGGCGGCTGGCCGTTACGCGGCGGGAGCGGTGCCTTCTGCGAGCCGCCGTTGGCCATCCGCAGATCGGTGGAGGACGAACGCGCGGTGAATCCGCCGTTGCCGCCGATCAGGCCCATCCCGCCGCCCATGATCAACGCACTGATCGCGGAGGCTCCAGACGGATCGTCAGGTGGCGGGATGTCCTCGACCTTTTCGAAGCCACCTCCGACAGGCGGCTTCAACACCTGCGACGCCGTCCGGTACTTCGTAGCCAGCGTCTCCATCACCGCAACGGCCTTCGCCTTGCGCTCGTCCGTGATGGTGGTGCGGGTGTTCTCGTTGTCGATGCCCACCGCCGACTGCGCGGTGTCTCCCACGGCGTCGCCGACCTTGTCCAGGAAGCTGGGCTCCTCGGGCATGTCCCGCTTCGCCTGGTCGATCGCCTCGGACATCATCTGCATCGTGATGGCCGCGTCATTCGCGTAGGCGGAGACGTTGTTGACCGCGTTGGCGAGCTTGGTCATCTTCGAGTAGAAGGCGTCGGACGTACTGCCCTCCCACGCGGAGGTGGCGTCACCGGAAGCACTCTGCAGAGTGGTGCGGATCGACTTGAGGGTGTCCGCGGCCCGCCGCCAGGGGTCGCCGGCCGACATGACCCCGCCCGAGTCCATGCTGTGGACCATCTTGCGCAGGTCGCCGTGGCTGTAGCTGTCGAAGTTCGTGAAGTCGCTCATGCCGCGCTCACCAGGTCTCGTGCGGGTCGACGCCGCCGGTCGGGGTACCCGGTGTGGGGTCCTTGGGCGTGGGGACGGTGCCGGTCACCGGCGTCCTCCGGTTGGCCACGGTGTAGGTGGCCGGGGTGGCCTGGGGTGAGCCCACCGACCAGCCGTCCGAGGCCACCTTCAGGTGCCGGGAGGTCTCGTGCTCCTGCTCCTCGTAGTTGGCCGCCGTGAGGTCGGCCTTCTGCTGCGCCTCGTCGATCGCGTCGTGCAGCGCGAAGAGGACGTCCCGCAGGCCGTCCCGCATCGCCTCGTACTTGTCGTGCAGCGCCTGCGCCTCGGCGAAGGTGCCGAAGGCGCTGCGCCCCACCCCGCTCTGGTTGTGCGCCTTGCCCCCGTCGGCGTGCTCCTGGAACTCCTCCAGGAGTTTGCGCACCTGGCCCGCGAACGTCCGCAGACCGTCCACCTCAACGCGGTACCCGGCACCCGGGCCGCCGCTCGACCCGCTCCCCGTACTCACGACCTCGCGCCCCCGTACTCGTCGTCTACGTACTGTTGTCTTCCTGCCCCGGCCCTGCCAGGCCCTGCCGGAGAACTCCAACTCACATGTCTAACACATGCCCGGTGTTGGGCAGAATGCACCCGCCACAAGCCGTCAAGGAGCGCCGGCCCCGAGCGCCTCGGCGAGGGCCCGGCGGCAGAGCGAATCGGCCCGCCGGGTGGACTCGGGGAGCCGGTAGTCGGCGGCCAGGGCCAGCGTGGTGGCGACAGCCTCGGGCAGGCCGATCCGGTGGCCGACCGAGACGAAGACCGGCTTGACGCCCGCCCTGGTCCGCACCGCCCGACCGACCTCCTCGCCGCTCTCCCCGTCCACCAGCGGTGCCCAGGCGCCGCGCCCGGGGCCGGGCTGCTCATAGCTGAAGGTGAACGGGGTCTTGGCCACGCCCATGGTCCGCAGGCCCGTCAGGACGCCGAGGTGGCTGGCCAGTCCGAGCCGGCGCGGGTGGGCCAGGCCGTAGCCGTCGCAGACCACCAGGTCGGGCTCGCGGCTCAGCGCGCCGAGCGCGTCCAGCACGGTCGGCAGCTCCCGGAAGGCCAGCAGGCCCGGCACGTACGGGAAGCTGATCCGCCCGGCGGCCGTCCGCTCCTCGACCACCTGCCGGGTGCCGAGCTCGAGCAGCACGGCGGCGGCCACCACCACGTCCCGCTCGTCGTCGTAGGCGACGTCCACCCCGGCCACCAGCGCACCCGCCGCCGGGGCGGGGCCGGCCGGATCGACGAGGGTACGCAGCCGCTGCTGCTCGGCGAGTGCCTGCGCCTCGGTCGTGGGCCAGTTGTCCGGTGCGGTCAAGGCTCCCCCAAGCTCGGTGTGCGTTCGGTCCGCCCCCACCGTACCGACCGTCAGGGGCCCGTCCGCACCACGGTCGTGAGCCTGTGCGCCCCCTGTGCCCCGGCACGGCTGGGTTAGGGTGTACTTACCGACCCGCCACCCTGGGTAGACCTCCGGTACGACATCCGTGTCCGGTACGAGCGCACCCCGGCCGACGAACGCCACCGGCCTCCCCGGCGCCCGGCCCGGCCTCGTGCGAAGGACGGACCGCCATGCCGCGCCCCACCATCGCCCAGCTGCTCACCGGCACCCTCACCGTCGTCGCCACCACGGTGGCGCTGCTGGCCGTCTCGGGCGCGACGGGGGTGTTCGAGATCGCCGTCCTGGTCACCTTCGCGGTCGTACTCGGCACCCTGGCCGTCGCGCTCCAGCAGGCCGCCACCCGGGGCCGCCCGCACCGCACCCCACCCGCGGCACCGGCCTCGACGCCGCCCGTCCCGGAGTACGCGCGGCGCTGAGCGGGCCGTCACCGCGCTACTGCGTGGAGACCACCACGGTCTTCGCGGCCTTGTCGTGGATGCACTGGCGGTACGGCTTGTCGAAGACACCGAACAGGCCGTCCACCAGCCACCACAGCGCCCAGCAGCACAGCAGCGCGGGCGCCACGAACACGGCCGCCCTGGTCCAGGCCGCGGCGGCCGTCGGCGAGCTGCCGTCGACCAGCATCGCGACCCGTACGTGCATGACCTTCTTGCCCAGGGTCTGGCCGTCCCGGCTGAGCATCAGGCCCTCGTAGACCACGTAGAGCGCGTAGCCGAGCCAGACCGCGCCGACCACGCCGTTCTCGTGCGCCAGGCTGACGAACGGGAGCACCACCAGCGCGGCGACCACCTGCACCATCACGTAGTCGATCAGCCGCGCCACGATCCGGTTCAGCCAGGGGCCGAGCGGCGGCATCCCCGGCACCGGGCCGCCCGCACCGGCCTGGTACGGCGAGCCGTGCGGGGGCGGCGGCGCACCGTAACCACCGGACGCACCGTAACCACCGGGCGGGGCACCGTACGGGGATCCGTAGCCTCCCGGGGCGTCGTACGGACCCCCGGCGGGCGGGGGTGGCGGCGGGGGCGGCTGCTTCTCGAAGGAGGGCTTACCGCCCCCTTCCGGCTCGTTGCCTGACGGGTCATAGGTGCTCATGGATCGAGTAGAACATCACCAGTAGTACAGGTCTGGGATATATCGTCCGGTTTGGGGAGTGCACTGACCCGTGGTCAGACGCGCACCACCCGGGTGCCCGCCGCCCGGTCCTGCCAGCCCCGCCGCCGGGGGCGGTCGGTGAGCGGCCAGAAGACGCCGACCAGCAGCGCGGCCGAGACCTGGCCGACCAGCCAGCGGGCCACCGAGCTCCCCAGGGCCGGGGGCTCGGCGCCCTCCGCGCCCACCACCCGGACACCGACGAGCCGCTTCCCGAAGGTCTGGCCGGTCCGCGCGGTCGGCAGTACCTCGTACACCACGCCGACCAGCAGCAGCACGCCGAGCAGCACCCCGACCTTGCCCAGCACCACCGGGTCGACCAGCCAGACCTGGACCTGACGGCCCGTGGCCTCCGCCGTCAGCTTGGCCCGGTCCAGCTTCCCCTGCACGTGGTCGACCGCCGAGGAGACCAGCGGCACCGCGGCCCCGAGACCGACCACGGCCAGCACCGCCGTGTCCACCAGCCGCGCGGCCAGCCGCCGCCCCAGCCCGGCCACCACCGGCGCCGCACCCCGCCCGGGCGCCGCCCGCACCGCACCCACCGCCCGCCGCGCGGCCGGCACCACGGCGGCGGCCGGCCGCACCTCCACGGGAGCCACGGGAGCCACCGGAGCGACCGGCGCCGCCGGAGCCACCTCAGCAGCCTCAGCCGCAGCTGGCACGGCCGGAACAACCGGAACAGCCGCCGCCCGCACCACCACCTCGGCACCCCCGGCCGCGGGCGCGGCGGCCTCCGCCGCCGCGGCGGGCGGCGCCGGGGAGTCCGCCCGCGGCCCGGGGACGGGCGCGGTCGCGGGCTCCGGCGTGCCCCAGGAGACCCAGCGCGGCTCGTCCGCGGCCTCGAGCAGGCCGCGCTGCGCGCGCGGGTCGGCCTGCCAGCCGCCCGGGCGGTGCTCCTCGACGGCCTTGAAGGTGAAGGAGCGCCCGGCCGAGGTCTGGTCGAAGTAGACCGGGCCGGTGTCGCCCGCCACGGCCGACCGGGCCACGGCGTCCGCCTCGCTCGCGGGCGCGGGCACCGGTACGGCCGCCGGGGCCGGCACCACGGGTGGCGGCATGTACCGCGCGGCGACCGGCGGCGCGGTGGGCCGGGCGGCGAACTTCGGCGGCACCAGCACCTCCCCCTCGGCCGGTGCGGGCCGGCTGGTGCCGGGCACCCAGGCGGTGCCGCCCCAGTACCGGACGAAGCCGGGCACCGACGGGTCGGGGTAGTAGCCCGGCGTCGGGCCGGCGGCCGTGGACGTGTCGCCGTCGGCCGGCCGTTCCGTCATCTTGCGTCTCCTGGTTTCCACACAGCCCGCCCAGCGGTGGCCACAGAGACCGGGGCGGACAGTCGCGAGGCAGTCACAAAGGGTAGTGCCTTCACGCCACAGCGGGTGCCAGATCGGCAATCACCACCGGAACGGACCCCACGGCCGCCCGCCGTCCGGGACAATCCGCGCCCCGCTACCCCCTCGCGGCCCGCTCTCCGAATCTGTTCCGAAAAAGCGTGTAAGACCCTGTCACCCCCGCACTCTCCCTCCACGAAGGGCCGCAACAGGGCGGGCCCGGAGAGAGTGAGAGAGGTACCGGTCATGGAGCGGTCCACGAGCGTCGTCGAGCACGAACTCGACCTCAACCTGGTGCTGTCCCCCGAGCGCAGCGTCCCCGTCCCCGCGCGGCTGTCGTACGGCATCCACGACCCGTTCGCCGTGCACATCACCTTCCACCTGGACAGCGGCACCCCGGTGACCTGGGTGTTCGCCCGCGAGCTGCTGGTGGAGGGCACTTTCCGCCCGTGCGGGCAGGGTGACGTGCGGATCTGGCCGACCCGGTCGGGGCGTAACAGCGTGCTCTGCCTGGCGCTCAGCTCGCCCGGCGGCGACGCGCTGCTCGAGGCCCCGCTCCCGGCGGTGGCCTCCTGGCTGGAGCGGGCGCACCGGCTCGTCCCGCCGGGCGCCGAGCTGGCCGCCCTCGACCTGGACAACTCGCTGGCCGAGCTCCTCGCGTGAGGCTTCGAGCTCCTCGCGTGAGGCTAGCGGCCGGACCGTACGGGCTGCGGCAGCTCGGTGCGCGGGCCGGGCAGCCGGACCAGGGGAGCACCCTGGGCGAGCCGGCGGGCCCGGACCCGCAGAGCGGCGAGAGCGAGGAAGCAGAGGCCGACCACGGGGTAGACCGAGGCCGGCAGCTGGTGCAGGGCGGGCAGGTGCTGGTCGAGATCGCCCTTGTGGGGGACGAGCCACATCGCGTACGAGAGGAAGGCGAGCAGGGTGGCCCAGAAGACGGGCCGCCAGCGCAGCCGGCGGACGGCGGCCGGCCGTGAGCGCTCGTGCGCGGCCTCGGCGGCCAGCAGGACGAGCAGCGGCACCACGCACCACCAGTGGTGGGTCCAGCTGATCGGGGAGATCAGCACCGCGGTGACGGCGGCGCAGCAGACGCCCCACGCGTCAGCGCGGGGCAGCCAGGGGCCGCTGCGGTGCGCCCAGGCGGCGGCGGCCAGACCGGCGACGGCGACCAGGCCGGCCAGCACGGTGGCCAGGGTGCCCGGGTCGGCGGTGTGCAGCAGGCGGGCGACGGCGCCCCGGACCGACTGGTTGTCGACGATCTCGGTGCGGCCGACCCGCGAGGAGTCGTAGAGGTACTTGGTCCAGAAGCCCCAGGTGGCGTCGGGCAGGGTGACGGCCCCGAGGGCGAAGGTGGCGAGGAAGGTGGCCCCGGCCACGAAGGCGGCGCGGACGCGGCCGGTGATCAGCAGGTAGACGGCGAACAGCCCGGGGGTGAGCTTGATCCCGGCGGCGATGCCGATGGCCACGCCCTTGGCCCGGTGCCCGTCGGCGCGCGTGAGGTCCCAGAGGACCAGACAGGCGAGGGCCAGGTTGATCTGGCCGTACCGCAGGGTGGTGAAGACCGGCTCCAGCCAGACGCCGAGCCCGGTGACCAGCACCACCCCGACCGGCCGCAGCTCCCGGCGCGGCCAGCCGGTGAGCTTGAAGGACAGGTGCGCGAGCACCGCGAGCAGCCCCAGGTTGCCCAGGGTCACGACGACCCGGAGCACGCCGACCCCGAGCCAGGTGGTCGGCACGAAGAGCATCGCGGCGAACGGCGGGTAGGTCGCGGGCAGGTTCCACTCGGTGACCCGCAGGGCGTAGAGGTCGTGGCCGTCGGAGACGGCGGCCCCTTCGGCCCGGTAGACGATCATGTCGACCATCGAGGTCCCGATGAGGTGCCGCACGATCGCGTACGTGAGCAGCGAGAATACGGCCAGGGAGGCCGCGATCGTCATCGGCCGCCTCGGCGCCTCCCGGACGGCGGTCGCCATCCGCCCGGGGAGCGCCACCACGCGGTGGGCCCACCCGGACGGCTCGGCGGACCGCCCGCTCGGCGCTTCGCGCCGCGTCTGCGCCGTTGTCACAATCCACTCCGTCCGCCGGTCAGCCAGCTAGCGACCATACCCGACGGAGTCGGCCGACCGGGGTCGGCGAGACCGGTCAGCCGGTGTAGGCGCCGAACGTACGGGTGAAGTCGTACGGCTGCTGGGCGATGCTGCTGCAGGTGGCGTCGGCGTACGGCTTGGCGCCGCCCTCGCAGGCCTTGTCGCGGGTGCCGGACCACATGGCCAGCCAGGCCAGGTGCTCGGCCCTGGCGAAGTCGGCGAGCTGCTTGGCGTCGGCCACGGTGAACACCTCGGTGGCGACGTCGTTGACGCCGATCATCGGGGTGACGGCGGTCTTCGCCCAGGCCTCGGCGTCGCTCAGGCCCAGCACGCTCTTGACCTGGGCCTGGGTCGCGGTGGCGGCGTCGATCGCGTACTTGCCCATCCGGCCGTTCGGGCTGGGGGCGACGCCGTCGCCGAAGTCCATCGCCATGATGTTGACGGCCCCGACGGCCACCCCGGCGCTCTTCGCCCCGGCGACCAGGTTCACCCCGTCCTGGGTCAGCCCGGTGGGCAGCGCGGGCAGGGTGAAGGAGACGTCCAGCGGGTGGCCCTTGGCGGCGGCGGTGTGCTGCAGCTGGGCGATGGCCTGGGCCCGTCGGCCGTTGGCGGCGGTGTCGCCGAGCGCGCCGCCCTCCACGTCGAAGTCGACCTTGGTCAGGCCGTACGCGTCCACCGCCTTCTGGTAGGCCGCCGTGAGGTCGGCCGCCGAGGAGCAGACGGTGGCCAGCTCGCTGCCGTTGGCCCCGCCGAAGGAGACCCGGACGTCACCGCCGGCCGCCCGCAGCGCCCCGATCTGCGCGGCGACGGCGTCGCTCGCCAGGTCGCTCACCCCGCCCCACTTGGGCGTGCAGCCGCCGCCGGAGACGATGAAAGCAAGGTTGAAGTTCTTGACCCCGGTCGCCTTGGCGGTGCCGAGCAGGTCGTACGCGGGGTAGAGCGAGGTGTCCACGTACGGCGCGAAGCGACCGCCCCCGGCCGGGGCGGGCGGCGGGGTGGTGGGCGGGGTGGTCGGGGTGACGGTGGGCTGCACGGTCGGGGTGGCCGTCGGGGTGGCCGTCGGGGTGACCGGGGCGGACGGCGAGGGCTGCGCGGTGGTCGGGCGGCCGGACGGCGTGGGGGCCGGGCCGGTGCCGGGCTTGCAGGCGGAGTCGTTGATCAGGCAGTTGCCGGGCTCGGCCTGGGCGACGCCGGCGGCGGCCTGGACGACGAAGCCGACCTCGACGGAGCGGCCGGCCTCGATCCGGCGGTTCCAGTCCTGCGGGTGCACGGTGATGTGCTGGCCGGCCGCGGTGAAGGTGCCGTTCCAGAGCGAGTCGATCTTCGCGCCGGCCGGGAGGTCGAAGCTCAGCGTCCAGTCCTGGAGCGGGCCCGAGTCGGTGTTGGTCACCACGTACTGCGCGGTGTAGCCCGTCTGCCAACTGCTCGTGGCGGTGTACACCGCCCCGACCGAAGCCGCACTCGCCGAGGACGCCAGCACCACCACCCCACCGGCCACCACCGCCGCCGTCACGGCGGAAGCCCCGAACACCAGCCCCTTACGACTCCGACGGTGCAGCCCAGCTCGACCCATGATGAACCCTCCAACGCAGCGATCCCCCCGGAACACCCGCCGACGCTAGCCCCACCGAACAGCCTCGAACCCCTGCCTCAGACGGACGAACGGTGCTGTTAGTGAACGCTTAAGGATCAGCTGCACCACCTAGGGGCGCGAGGAACTGCGCTGCCAACCATGCACGGCCTGCGGCCTACCGCTTCGCGCAGTTCCCCGCGCCCCTAGGCAGTTGCAACTGGCTCACTGTGACCGGCGTGCGGCCCGCTTCTTCCGTCCCCGCGCTGTTCCCCGCGCCCCTGGGAGGTGCAACTCGCCCTGAGTGCCGAGCCGGAGGCGGAGTTCGGCGCCGCCAAGAGCCGAGCGGCCGAGCGCCAGGTCGCCGCCCGTCGCTTCGGCGAGTTTGCGGACGATGTCGAGGCCGAGGCCCGTGGAGCCCTCGCCGCCCTGGCCCTCGCCGCGCCGCACCGCCGCCGCCGGATCCGCGAACCCGGCCCCCGCGTCACCGACCAGCACGATCACCGCGCCGGAGGCGACGTGCACGTCGACCGAGAACGCCGTCCCCACCGGCGTGTGCCGGAAGACGTTCCCGAGCAGCGCGTCCAGCGCCGCCGCCAGGTCCCCCCGCTGCACCGGCACCGGTGCCGCCCCCTCCGCCCCCGCCAGCTGCCACGGGCGGGCTTCGTCCTCGGCGAGGGCCGACCAGAAGCCCACCCGCTCCCGGATCACCTCCGCCGCGTCGCAGCCGACGGCGACGACCGGCACGGAGTCCGGCGCCCGCCGGGCCGAGCGGATGATCTGGTCCACCTCCCGCTCCAGCTGCGCGACGGCGTGCCGGGTGGCCTCCGCGGCGTCCCCGGAGCCGAGCGAGGCCGCGTTGAGCCGCAGCACGGTCAGCGGGGTGCGCAGCCGGTGCGAGAGGTCGGCGGCCAGTTCGCGCTCGGCGGCCAGCAGGTGCACGACCCGGTCGGCCATCGCGTTGAACGCGGCGGCGGCTTCGCGGAGCTCGTCGGGGGCGCCGGCCGCCTCGCGGCCGGTGAGCGGCACCCGGACGGCGAGGTTGCCGGAGCCGAGCGAGCGGGCGGCGGCGGCCAGCCGCCGGGCGGAGGCGACGATCCGGGCGCCCATCCGGTCGGCCACCAGGACGGAGATCGCGACCAGGGCCAGCGCCACCAGCGAGAGCACCAGCCAGGCGGTGCCCACCCCCCGGGTGAGGTCCTCCTCGGCGACGTACACCTCGATCACGGCGACCCGCCCGCCGTCCACGGTGACCGGCTGCAACAGCGCGAAGCCGCCGGGCGCGTGCACGGTGAAGGACCGGTTCTGCCCGCGTGCGACGGCCACCGAGGCGAGGTCCGCCCGGGCCTTGCCGACCACCACGGCGGTGGGCAGGTGGACGGCTATCCGGTCCCGGGCGCCGGCGTCGGTGCTGGCCAGGGCGCGGGCGATGGCGTCCTGGTCGGTGGTGATGGCCAGGGCCGGGCCGAGGGCGGCGGCCTGGCGCTCGGCGGCGGTGAAGGCGCGGTCGCGGGCGGTCTGCTGCACCATCAGGCCGAGCGGGATGAGGAAGGCCAGCGCGACCATCGTGGTGCCCGCGACCGCGGCCTTGACCATCGCCCAGCGCAGGGGTTGCCCCCGGCCGGAGGCCGGGGGCGGGTACCCCCGGCCGGACGGCGGAGGCTGGCCCCGCCCCTGGGAGATCCGCGGCGGCCGGCGCAGCCTCACGCCGGCCCCTCCCCGAGCGGCGCCGGTGCCTCCAGCCGGACCCCGACCCCGCGCACGGTGTGCAGGTAGCGCGGCCGGGAGGCCGTCTCGCCCATCTTGCGGCGCAGCCAGGAGAGGTGGACGTCGATGGTCTGGTCCCCGCCGTAGGTCTGCTGCCAGACCTCGGCCAGGATCTCCTTCCGCGGCACCACGACCCCGGGCCGGGCGGCCAGGAAGGCCAGCAGGTCGAACTCGCGCCGGGTCAGGTCGAGCGGCCGGCCGTCGAGCACGGCCTCCCGGCGCTGCACGTCCACGGTGAGCCCGCCGACGCCGAGCACCCGGGGGGCGGGGGCGGCCCCGCTGCCGAAGCGGCGCAGCACGGCCGCCATCCGGGCCGTCAGGTGCTCGACGGAGAAGGGCTTGACGAGGTAGTCGTCGGCGCCGTCGTTGAGCAGCCGGACGATCTCGGCCTCGTCGTCCCGCGCGGTGGAGATGATCACGGGCACGTTGGTGACGCCCCGGATCATCTTGAGCGCCTCGCCGCCGTCCAGGTCGGGCAGCCCCAGGTCGAGGATGACCAGGTCGCAGCCGACCTGGGCGACCTCGCGCAGCGCCTCCAGCGCGGTGCCGACGCTGCGCACGGCGTGGCCGGAGTCGGCGAGGTGCCGGATGAGGGCGGAGCGTACGAAGGGGTCGTCCTCGACCACGAGCACTGTTGCCATGGGGCTGCACGGTACGGCATCCGGTCCGATTGGTCTGTACCTCGGGTGCCCACCAGGGCACCCGCGTACGGCAGGATGTGCACGCGATGCGGAACGGACTGGTACAACTCGGCGCCTGGGCGGCGGCCACCGGGGCGGCGGTGCTGCTGTCCTGGCTGGGCGTGCACGCCGTGCTGTCCGAGTCGCTGTCGGCCCGTCCGCTCCCGCTGCCGCTGCCCACCGCCCGCCCGGCCTCCTCCCTGCCCGCCGTCCCGCTGCCCGAGAGCGCCACGGGCGGCGGCGCCACGGCCGGCGGGCCGGTGCCCGGCGCGGCCACGCCCGCCGCCCCGACGCCCGCCGCCCCGACGCCCGGCGCCGCCCCGGGCAGCCCCCGGCCGACCCCGTCGGCGGGCCAGGTCACGCCGCGGCCGTCCTCGGTGCGCAGCTATCTCGTCCCGGGGGGCCGGGTGGCGCTGGACATCGGGCCCGATGCCGCCCGGCTGGTGTCGGCCACGCCGGACGCGGGCTGGCAGCTGCAGTACTGGACGGGTGACAGGTGGATGCGCTTCGACTTCACCAAGGACGGCGCGGCCAACTCGGTCTTCGTCACCTGGAACGGGCATCCGCCGGACGTCCAGACGGTGGTCAGGTAGTCGGTCAGGTGGTCAGCACCCCGGCCGGCGCCGGCAGGTAGCCCGGCAGGTACGGGCCCGGGTAGGCGGTGCGGTCGACCAGGGTGTGCCGCCCGGCGGGGGTGGCGACCGCCGCGAGCACCGCGATGCCCCACCGGTCGGACACCTCGTAGGGCTCGGTGAGCGGCACGGCGCCCCGGTCCACCGCGTAGTCGTACGCGGCGTAGGCGTCGGGCACCTCGAGGGCGAGGTCGAAGATGCCGTCGCCGTGCGCCGCGACGTGTTCGGCGAGCAGGCGGCCGTGCTCGGTGAGCGGCTGGAGCACGGAGGTGACCACGAAGCGGACGTCCCCGGCGGCCAGCACGTAGGCCAGGCGCTCGGGGTTGCCGGTCGCGGGGCCGCTCCAGGCGGTGCAGCGCAGGGCGAGCGCGGTGGCGTAGTGGCGGGCGGTGCGGCGGGCGTCGGCGACGGCCAGCACGACCGCGTCGGTACGGGTGGCCCGCAGCGGGCCGTCGTCCAGGTGGGGGGTGAGCGGTGCGGTGAAGGGATCGGCGAAGACGTCGGTCAAGTGAAACCTCCCCGGTGAGCCCTGCCGCGCGGTGTGGGGGCGGCGCCGCAGGGTGGTGGAGGGAGCGTGGCCCGCGCCACACCGTTGCGCAACTGTTCCGATTCCTCCTGGGCAAGCTGCGCCGTGGGGCCGGAAAATGGCTGTTCCTGCTGTGCAGTTTGCCCATCGGACGGAGCCGCCGTGCCATCCCCCAACGACGCCATCGACGCGCTGGACGGAAAGTTGATCAGACTACTCAGCGCCGAGCCGAGGATCGGGGTGCTCGAGTGCTCGCGGCGGCTGCAGGTCGCCCGGGGCACCGTGCAGGCCCGGCTGGACCGGCTGCAGGCGCGCGGGGTGATCGGGGGCTTCGGCCCGCAGGTCGACCCGGCGGCGCTGGGGTACCCGGTGACGGCCTTCGCCACCCTGGAGATCTCCCAGGGCCAGGGCGCGGACGTCCGGGCGCACCTGGCCTCGGTGCCCGAGGTGCTGGAGCTGCACACCATCACCGGGCAGGGCGACATGCTGGTGCGGATCGTGGCCCGCTCCAACGCCGACCTGCAGCGGGTGATCGACCGGGTGGTGGACTTCGACGGCATCGTCCGCGCCTCGACCGCGATCGCGCTGGAGAACCCGGTGCCGTACCGGGTGCTGCCGCTGGTGGAGCAGGCCGCCGGGGAGTGACCGGCGGCCCCCGGCTCAGCAGCTGGGGACGGCCCCGCCGCTCTTCAGCGCCTTGAGCGCGTCCACCGCACCGGCCAGCGTGGTGACCGGCACCAGGCGCAGCCCGGCGGGCGTGTCGACCTTGGCGTCCGCGCACTCGCCGCGGGGCACCAGGAAGACCGTGGCGCCGTCCTGGGCGGCGGCCTTGGTCTTCAGCGGCACGCCGCCCACCGCGCCGACGTTGCCGTCGTTGTCGATGGTGCCGGTGCCGGCGATCACCTTGCCGCCGGAGAGGTCCCCGCCCGAGCCGTCCCCGGCCAGCTTGTCGATGATGCCGAGCGCCAGCATCTGGCCCGCGCTCGGGCCGCCGATCGCGCCGAGGTCGACCGTGACCTTCACCTGGCTCGCCGGCAGGTGCAGGTACGCCAGCGCGGCGACGGTCGCGCTGTCCTGGGACTGTGTCATCTGCTGGGCCGTCACCTGCTCGGCCTTGGCCGGGTCGGTCTGCGGGTAGACCGCGTCGGAGGGCAGCACGGCCTCGCCCTTGTCCGCCCAGGCCTTCAGCGCCGTCCACAGAGTGGTCTTCTCGCCCGGGTTGGTGGCGGAGATGGTCACCATCCGCAGCTGCCCCTCGGTCGCCCGGGTGGGCGCCCCCGTGAGGGTGAGGACCTGGTGCCCCTTGTACTGGCCGAGGACGTCGGCGGTGTCCCCGGGCCAGGTGAGGGTGTACGGCAGCGGCGCCAGCGCCGCCACCGCGAACAGCGCGGCCGCCAGTGCCCCGCAGAGTGCGAGCGCACGGGTGCGGGGGGCGGTCAGGGCGGCGGGCAGCTTGAGATCAGACACACGGGAATCCAAACACACCCGCCCGGCCGGGGCCGCTCATCGCAGCGCGTCGGCGACCTCGGTCGCGGCCTCGACCACCCGGGGGCCGACCCGCTCGGGGACGAGTCCGTTGAGCATCACCACGCCGACACTGCCCTCGATGCCGCTCAGGCCGATCAGGGCGGCGGCGGCGCCGCTGGCGCCCGACTGCTCCTCGGCCCGGGTGATCACGAAGCCCTGCTCGGGCCGGCGCTGGCCGGGGAAGGCCCGCGCCTCCAGGATCGCCCGCCCGGCCGCGCTCTCCTCCAGCGGGTGCCGCAGGCCGGTGCGGTAGGCGACGTGGAAGTCCGTCCAGCTGGGCTCGACCACCGCGACGGCCAGCGCCTCGGCGCCGTCCACCAGGGTCAGGTGCGCGGTGGCGCCCAGGTCCTCGGCCAGGCTGCGCAGCGCGGGCAGCGCGGCCTCCCGCAGCAGCGGGTGGACGCGGTGGGCCAGGCGCAGCACGCCGAGCCCGACCCGGGCCCGGCCGCCGATGTCGCGGCGGACCAGCCCGTGCTGTTCCAGGGTGGCGAGCAGGCGGTAGACGACGGTGCGGTTGACGGCGAGGCGGGCGGCCAGTTCGGTCACGGTGAGCCCGCGCTCGGAGTCGGCGAGCAGTTTGAGGACCCGGACCCCACGGTCCAGCGTCTGAGAGGTCTCGGCAGTCACGACGCGCGATTTCCTTTCTACGGCTGCCACGGCCCGGTGCAAGGCATGCGGGGGCCGGGGCGTGGAGAGGCGCGCAGGGGGGGTGGCTGCGTCACTCCGGCGGCGCGGGGGGTGGTCGGCCGACAGAGCGTGGGGAGAACGTAGTGAACGCGATGCGCACAGCGGAAGTAGTTGTCCAAAATTCGGGCGCGATCGCAATCAACTCGTTCCCGTAAACCGGGACAAGCAGCGCATTTTCGATCCTCTAATTCGAAGCTCAGTTCGATTATTTTCCGGAGTGCGGACACCGGGCTCTGAAAGCATTCCCAGCGGATCCCCAGTCGGTTCTCAGCCGACCCGCAGCAGTCCGTCCCGCAGCGCCACCGCCACCGCCGCGCCCCGGCTCTCCACACCGAGCTTGGTGTAGATGTTGGTCAGGTGGCTCTTGGCGGTCGCCTCGCTGATGAACAGCCGGGCCGAGATCTGCCGGTTCGACATCCCGTCCGCGAGCAGCCTGAGCACCTGCACCTCCCGCGGCGAGAGCGCCGGGGCGCCGGCCCGCATCCGCCGCAGCAGCCGCCCGACCGCCGCCGGGCCGAGCACCGACTCGCCCCGGGCCACCGCCCGTACGGCGGAGACCAGCTCCGCGGCCCCGCTCTCCTTGCCGAGGAATCCCATCGCGCCCGCGTCGATCGCCGCGAACACGTCCTGCTCGGCCCCGTACGCACTGAACACCAGGACGGCGGGCGGCCGCTCGCGGGCCAGCAGTGCCGAGATCAGGTCGGTGCCCTGGCACTGCCCGGAACCCAGGTTGAGGTCGAGCAGCACCACGTCCGGCTGCCCGTCGGCGGGCGCCTCGACCAGCAGCCGCAGCGCCTGCTCCTGCCCGGCGGCCTCACCGACCACCCGCAGGTCCGGCTGGTCCTCCAGCATCATCCGCACCCCGAGCCGCACGGCCGGATGATCGTCCACGACCAGCACCCGGACGACCACGGCCGTCACGATCCCGCCCCGCGCCACCGCACCGCCATGTCCACTCCCCCGGCGAACCCGCTCCTCGGCATACCGACCGCCCGGCGCCTCAGTATGCCAGCCGTGATCAGCAGATCCGACAAATGGGGTGCTCGCCCTCCTGGCCGACTTTCAGGGCAGATGCATACGGTTCATGCCAAGTCGCGGTCACGCCGAGAACTCCACCGCCACCACCGTGCCCCCGCCCGGCCGCGAGTCCACCCGCAGCCGGCCCCCGCTGCGGCCGACCCGCTGCGCCATCCCGGACAGCCCGAGCCCCGGCCCGCCGGCCGCCACCGCCCCGGCGCCGTCGTCCCCGACCAGCAGCCGCACCCGGTCCGCCAGATAGGCCAGTTCGACGGTGATCCGGGCCGCCCCGGCGTGCCGGACGGCATTGGCCACCGACTCCTGCACCGCCCGCAGCGCCGCGCTCTCGGCCGGCAGCGGCAGCCGCCGCACCGGCCCCGAGACCCGCAGCTCCAGCTCGGGCACCGGCCCGGCGCCGCAGGGGCCGTCCGGGTGCGCCTCCCTCAGCTGCTTCAGCACCGTCAGATGACGGGCCACCAGATCGGCGTACCGCTCCAGCGCCGCGGTCAGCCCGCCGTGCTCCAACTGGGAGGCGGCCACCCCGCCGATCAGGTCCTGCCCCTGGCCGAGCCCGAGCACCGCCGTCTCGTACGCCGTGCCCAGCCGTGCCCGGGCCGTGTCCGCCCCGGCCGGCAGGGCCTGTTCGGCGGCCCGGATCATCAGGGTCAGCGCCAGCAGGCTCTGCGCCACGGTGTCGTGCACGTCCCGCGCGATCCGGGCCCGCTCCTCCAGCCGGCCCTGCTCGCGCAGCCGCTCGGCCCGACGAGACGTCAGCCCCCGGGCGCGCCCGGCCCTCCTATCACTCGACATGCCGCGGAGTCCACCACCATACGATCGGTTTTCTTCTCACCCCTGCGGTGAACCCCGGGCCCGTCGCACGGCGGTTGTGAACACCGGGGCAGGCGGGGGAGCCTGAAGACTCGGGTGCCGTACGACGGGGGACACTATGCGATTCCACGAACTGCCGGAAGACTTCGAAGGCCACCACCCCGCCACCGAGGAGGGCCTGCGGGCCGCTCTCACCATGGAGCTGGAGACGGCCGCCGGCCGCTGCCACCAGCTCCCCACCGAACTCGACTACCACCCGGCGGACCCTTTCGTCCTCCGCTTCACCTTCCACCTGCCGGACGAGACCCCGGTGGTCTGGACGGTGGCGCGCGAGCTGCTGCTCGCCGGGCTCACCGCCCCGGCGGGCGAGGGGGACGTCCGGGTCCGCCCGCACCCCGCGGCACCCGGGCTGGTCCAGCTCCAGCTGCGCTCCCCCACCGGCGCGGCCGCCCTGGGCGCCGACGCCGGGGCACTGCGGGAGGTACTGCTGCGCACCGAGCTGCTGGTGCCGCTCGGTGCGGAGCTGGACCCGGCGGAGCTGGACGCCGAGCTGGCCCGGCTCCTCGGCGAGACCGCCCAGGAGAACTGACCGTCAGGCCGAGGTGGTGTTGGCCCACTCCCGGATCCGGGCGATCCGGGCCTTCAGCTGGTTGGCGGTGGCCTGCGCGGTCAGCGGGCCGCCGCACTGGCGGCGCAGCTCGTTGTGCACGGTGCCGTGCGGCTGGTTGGTGCGGTGGTGCCAGGCGGCCACCAGCGAGTTGAGCTCCTTGCGCAGGTCGCGCAGCTCCTGGTGGGTCACCACCGGGCGCTGCTCGGCGGGGAGTTCGAGCAGGTCGGCCTGCTCGGCGGGCTTGCTCTTGGAGCGCTGGATCTGCTTGGTCTGGCGCTTCTGCAGCAGCATCTGCACCTGGTCCGGCTCCAGCAGGCCCGGGATGCCGAGGTACTCCTCCTCCTCCTCGGAGCCGGGGTGCGCCTGCATCCCGAACTCCATGGCGTTGTAGAGCACCCGGTCGAAGACCGCGTCCGAGCCCAGCGCCTCGTAGGAGAGCTCCTCGCCACCGCCGTCCGGCCCGTCGTTGGCCTTCTCGGCCTCGGCGAGCAGGCGGTCCTCCTCGTCGAAGAGACCCTCCTCGCCCTCCTTCTTGGGCCGGTCGAGCACGTGGTCGCGCTGCAGCTCCATCTCGTTGGCGAAGCCGAGCAGCATCGGCACCGAGGGCAGGAAGACGGAGGCCGTCTCACCGCGCTTGCGGGCCCGCACGAAGCGGCCGACGGCCTGGGCGAAGAACAGCGGGGTGGAGATCGAGGTGGCGTACACCCCGACCGCCAGGCGCGGCACGTCGACGCCCTCGGACACCATCCGGACCGCGACCATCCAGCGCTCGTCGCTCGCCGAGAAGTCGGAGATCCGCTGCGAGGCCTCGGTCTCGTCGGAGAGCACCAGGGTCGCCTTGTGCCCGGTGATCTCGCGGATCATCTTGGCGTAGGCGCGGGCCGCGTTCTGGTCGGTGGCGATCACCAGGCCGCCCGCGTCCGGGATGGCCTTGCGGACTTCGGTGAGCCGCTTGTCGGCGGCCCGCAGCACGTTCGGGATCCACTCGCCCTGCGGGGCCAGCGCGGTGCGCCAGGCCTGGGCGATCAGGTCCTTGGTCATCGGCTCGCCCAGGCGCGCCTCCAGCTCGTCGCCGGACTTGGTGCGCCAGCGCATGTTGCCGCTGTAGCTGAGGAAGATGACCGGGCGCACGACGTGGTCGGCCAGCGCGTGCCCGTAGCCGTAGGTGTAGTCGGCGACCGACTTGCGCAGCCCGTCGGTGTCCTGCTCGTAGGTGACGAACGGGATCGGGTTGGTGTCGGAGCGGAACGGCGTACCGGTCAGTGCCAGGCGCCGGGTGGCCGGCTCGAAGGCCTCGAAGCAGGCCTCGCCCCAGGACTTGGAGTCACCGGCGTGGTGGATCTCGTCCATGATCACGAGGGTCTTGCGGGCCTCGGTGCGGTTGCGGTGCAGCATCGGGTTGACCCCGACGCCCGCGTACGTCACCACGATGCCCTGGTAGTCCTTGGACAGCGGCCCCGAGGAGTACGCCGGGTCCAGCCGGATGCCTATCCGGGCGGCGGCCTCGGCCCACTGCTTCTTCAGGTGCTCGGTCGGGGCGACGACCGTGACCTGCTGCACCAGGTGGTTGTGCAGCAGGTACGAGGCCAGGGTGAGCGCGAAGGTGGTCTTGCCTGCGCCGGGGGTCGCGACGGCCATGAAGTCGCGCGGCTGCTTCTCGATGTACCGGTCCAGCGCCCCCTGCTGCCAGGCCCGCAGCTTGCCCGCCGTACCCCAGGGGGCACGGCCCGGGAAGGCCGGGGAGAGGTGGTGCGAGGAGGGTGCGCCGGCAGCCTTCACGGGGCTGTGCGACTGGGCATCCGAGAACAGCGGAGCCATCGGGGAAGCGGGGGCAGTACTCACGGTCTCCGAGGGGGTCTTCGCAGGTCAGGGCCATGATCACGGCCAACCTTGCGGGCGGTTGACGGTCGGACAACCCGCCTAGCCTACCGGCCCGCCCCCGCCCGCGAACGCCGACACGAGCCCGGCCCGGGCGCCCCCGGCGGGCCCGGCGGCGCTGACCTGCGCAGTCCCCGGGCCCCTCGGTTCGACGCGGCGGGGACGCGAACGTCACACCGGCCCGGGACGTGACGCGCATCACCCGGACGGCCCCCGGAAAGCGGGTAAGAGCCGCGCCCCGGGCGACTCTCAAGGCTGCGAGAGCTTCATCCGGCGCAGCCGCCCCAGGCGGCGCACCGGATGCGGGAAGTCGTCGTCCGGGCGTCCGCGCCCCCGGGAGGAACGCATGTCCACGGTTGTCGAGCAGATCGTCCAGGCCCGGCTGATCCTCTCCGCCCAGCGCTCGGCGCTGCTGCGGGTCACCCTGCGCTACGGCAGCGAGGACCCGCTGGCCGTCCGGATGCTCTTCCCCACCGAGTACTCCCTCGACTCCGAGACCGAGGGCGACGAGATCACCTGGGTCTTCGCCCGCCACCTGCTCGCCGAGGGCCTCGACGCCCCGGCCGGCCTCGGCGACGTCCACCTGCGCCCCACCCTCGGCCGCCGCGTCATGGTCGAACTCCGCGCCGCCGAGGGCCTCGCCCTCCTCCAGTTCGCCGCGGCCGACCTGCGGCGCTTCCTCTGGCACAGCTACGTCGCCGTCCCCGAGGGCACCGAGACCGACCACCTGGACCCGGACCGCGCCCTGGCCGAACTGCTCGGCAATGCCTGATCACGCCGAGAGCTTGCGCATCAGCCGGACCCCCTGCCCGGGCGTCATGTGCGGCAGGTACGCCTTGCCGATCGCCCGGGTGATGCTCCCGAGCGCCGCCGGGTCCGGGTACGCCATGTACATCGGCCGGTACTCCGGCTGGAACTTCGCCTTGAAGGCCAGCAGCGACCGGAACCCGTACACGGGCTCGAGCACCTTCCCCATCCAGTCCAGCATCCGCTGCAGGGCCGTCGCCGTCCCGCCCCGCTCGGCCCGGGCCAGCGGGGCGCCCGACAGGCTGAGGAACCGCGCCCCCTCCTCCTGGAAGCCGAGCGCCGCCGAGGCGATCAGGAACTCCATCACGCCCCGGAACCCGTCGCTGCGCCGCCGCATGAAGTCCAGCGTCCACCCGACCGGCTCGCCGTTCTCGTACACCGGCATCCAGCTGGTCAGCCCGTGCACCGTCCGGTCCGCGTCCACGGCGACCAGCACCCGCACCGCCGGGTCCTCCAGCTCGGCCAGCCCGCCGAGGGTGAAGCCCATCTCGGGCAGCCCCTTGTCGGCGACCCACTCCTCGGAGATCGAGCGGACCTGGTCGCGCAGCCCGAGCGGCGCCTCGGGGTAGCTCCACCACTCGGCGGTGATGCCCTGCTTGGCGGCCTTGTTGAGCGAGGTCCGGATGTCCTGCCACTTCTTGCCGGTGAAGGCGAGCTCGGCCAGCGGCACCACGGTGTCCTCCGCCACCTGCAGCGAGCGCCAGCCGAGCGCCTCGGCGGCGGCCAGCGTCCGCGGGGTGACGCTGTAGAAGCAGGGCGTCCAGCCCCGCGCGTCGCAGTACCGGGCGAACCCCGCCACCGCCCGGTCCCGGGCCTCGGGCTCGCCGAACGGGTCACCCGTGGTGAGCGCGACGGTGGCGAACACCCGGTACGCGACCGCCGCCCGGCCGCTCTCCTCGAACCAGTAGTGGTTGCCGTCCCAGGTGCTCAGGAAGGAGAGCGTCGAGCCGCCGTGCTCGGTGAGCAGCGCCCGGGCCCGGGCGGTGTCCTCGGCCTCGACGTGCACCACCGGCCGCCGGAAGGCCAGCAGCAGCGCGACCAGGGTGACCGCCCAGAAGGCCACCCCGCAGTAGATCTCCAGCGACTGCGCGGTGCCGCCCGCCGCGATCGGGTAGTCCGGCACCAGGTCGTTGTAGGCGGGCGGCAGCAGTTCGGAGGGCAGCCCGCGCAGCAGCGCCCCCAGCGTGGCGTCCGGCTCGTACTGGTCCCGCACCAGCCAGCCGATCCCGACGTACGCGCCGCAGCTCAGCACCAGCGCCGCGCCGACCACGGCGGCCAGGCGGCGCAGGTCCCGCCGGGGCAGCCGCTGGTCGAAGCGGCGCCGGGTGGCGAGCAGCAGCGCGAGCATCAGCACCGGCAGCAGCAGCGCCTCGCCGATCAGCTCGAGGAGGTAGCGGGCGCCGCCGTCGTTGGCGAAGTCGTCGTAGTTGAGCACCAGCACCCAGCAGAGCACCGCGATCCAGGCCAGCTCGGTGACGGCGGTGACCAGCCAGGCGAACCGCAGCCCGCGCCGCAGCCCCTCGCCCAGCACCAGCAGCAGCCCCGGCACCAGGGCGGCCATCAGCAGGCCCGGCGAGTGGAAGAAGCGGTGGACGGAGTGCGCGCGGGCGCAGGCCCGGGCGGACTCCTCGCAGGCGGCGCCGACCTCGTCGGCGGTGGGTACGTGCGAGTAGTAGAGGTCGCTGAAACTGGCGAACGGCCCGGCCGCGTCCGCGTACAGCGAGGCGACCAGCGGCCCCAGCGCGGTGGCGGCCAGGCACAGGGCCACCAGCACCCGGGTCTCGGTCCAGGAGACCGCCCGGGGCACCTTCAGCTCCCCGCGCCGCGGCCAGGCGGCCAGCGCCAGCCCGACGGCCACGGCCCCCACCCGGCAGACGGACTGCAGGTGGCCGACGTACAGCAGCATCACCAGCGGCACCAGCACGACCAGCAGCAGCACCCGGCGCCGCCAGAGCACGCTGAGCCGGGCGGCGACGGCCGCGGCGAGGGCGAAGACGCCGACGGTGGGCCCGACCGCGATGTGGTCCTTGATCTGGTCGGTCCACTCCAGGTCGGCGGCGATGCCGAGCCGGACGGCGGCGGTGCCGAGCAGGGTGCCGAGCACCTGGCCGATCAGCAGGGCCCCGGCGGTGAGCGGGCGGCCGAGCCGGTGCTCGCCGAGCGGGCCGAACACCAGGAGCAGCAGCGTGGTGATGAGGTACGAGCCGATCCCGGAGCACCAGAGCACCGAGGTGACCGGCGTCCACCAGTGGCCCTCCCGCAGGGTGGGGATGCCGACCCCGATCTGGTCCAGCAGGTGCACCGAGGGCCCGGCACCGAGGCTGCCGGTGGCGCCGCCGACCACCCACAGCACCACCACGAAGGCGATGGTCAGCGGGGCGGCCCGCAGCTGGGTCCACAGCGGCCTCAGCACCCGCACCCAGCGGAGCCACCCCCGCTCGGGGCGGGGGCTGGTGGGAAGGGGCTCGGTCATCGGATAATTCCCGTCTGCTGGGCGAGCCAGGTCAGGTTGTCGCCGAGGCCGGCGCGGAAGGTGTTCCAGTCGTGGCCGCCGGGCACGGTCATGAACTTCGCCTTCATCCCGGCCTTCACGGCGGCGGCGTAGACCTTCTCGGCCTGCGGCTTGTACTCGCCGTCACTCGCGCCGACCACGAAGGCGGCGGCGGTGTCGGGGAAGCGCTGCCGGGCCATCACGTGCAGCGGGTCGACGGCGTCGAAAGCCGCTTCGTCGCCGCCGAAGGCCGCCTGCACGGTCTCGCCGTGGCTGCCCAGGGTGGGCTCCTCCTGGCCGGAGATGTCCAGGAAGGAGCCGTAGACCTGGGGTGCGTTGACGGCCAGCTGGAGCGAGCAGGTGCCGCCGAGCGAGAGGCCGCCGATGGAGCGGGCGGTGCGGCCGGTGGCGGCCTGCAGGTTGGCGGTGATCCAGTCGGGTACGTCCTGGGCGAGATAGGTCTGCGCCTGGGCGATCTTGGAGTTCATGCAGAGGCTGTTGCCCCAGATCGAGCCGGTCTGGTCGGCCACCACGACGATCGGGGCCAGCCCCTGGTGGGCGGCGGCGAAGGCGTCCAGCTGCTCGGGCAGCGAGCCGGAGTTGATCCAGTCGGCGGGCGAGCCGGGCTGGCCGGCCATCAGGACCAGGACGGGCAGCAGCGGCCGGGGGTCGGCTTGGTAGGCGGGCGGCAGGTAGACGTACGCGTCGCGGGCCTGGAAGCCGGACTTCACGCCGGGGATCGGCGAGGTGGAGACGGTGCCCTTGGCGGGCAGGTTCGCGGGCTTCTTCCAGACCTCGGCGAGCACCTTCCCCGGCGGCGTGGTCACCACGGCCGAGGCCCGGCCGGTGCTCAGCTTGCCGGTCTTCTCCAGCCAGGGGGCGAGCAGCACCCGCAGGGTCGGGTACTGGTCGTAGAAGCGGTTCACCTGCGAGGCGGACATCAGCAGCACCAGGGCCGCGCACAGCAGGGTGGTGCCCCGGCGGCGCCAGGACTGCCTCCGCAGCCGGAAGGCCGCCAGGACCAGGCCGAGGATGCCCAGGCCGATCCAGAAGGTCACCTTGTGCGGCAGCCCGTCGGGCCAGGGCTGCCACCAGTCGTCCACGGTGAACTGCAGCAGGGTGGTCAGCACGGCCGTCAGCAGCAGGGCCAGCGGCAGCCGCACCAGCCACCAGCGCGGGGAGCGGGAGACGGCCAGCGCCAGCAGGGCGGCGAAGCCGAGGACCAGCACGAGGGTCGGGATCACGCCCTCGGTCAGTGACCAGTCCAGCGGGTTCCACCCCGCGAGCTGCCGGTTCATCGGTGTCTCCTCCACAGCTCGTCAGGCCGGTACGCCGCGCACCAGGTGGGCGAAGACCACGACGTTGCCGTCGTAGCCCTCCTGCGCGCTGTAGCCCCCGCCGCAGGTGATCAGCCGCAGCTGGGAGCCCCGCCCGGGGCCGTACACCTTCTGGTCCGGGAAGTCCTTCTTCGGGTAGACCTCCACCGCGTCCACCACGAACCAGGAGGTGCCGTGGTCCGCCCCGGCCACCTCCAGCTGGTCGCCCCGGCGCAGGCTGCCGAGGCCGTAGAAGACGGCGGGCCCGTCCCGGGTGTCGACGTGGCCGGCCAGCACCGAGGTGCCGCGCTGACCGGGGGTCACCCCGCCGCGGTACCAGCCGGCCAGGTTGCGGTCGGTGTCGGCGGGCGGCTCCAGCCGGCCGTCGGCGTCGAGGCCGAGACCGGTGACGGGGGCGTCGACGCCCAGCCGGGGGATCCGGATCCTGGTCGGCACCGCGCGATCCCGCGGCGGGGCGTAGACCTGCGAGCCGACCGCGCCGAGCGCCTGGTCCGCGCCGGGCAGCGGCGGCAGCCGGCCGCCGCTCAGCAGCCAGGCCCCGGCGACCAGCGCGGCCCCGGCCGCGATCGTCCCCGGCCAGAGGCTCCTGCCCGCCCGGTGCTTCCCACTCTCCACTCACGTCAGTAGACCCACCGCGACGGGGAGCGGCACCTCCGGCTACCCCGAACGGGTCGGGCGGGCCCGGCGCAGGTGAGGCCTGGTCAGGAAGCCCTCGGCCAGGGCGCCCGCCACCGCCACGGCCGGCAGCTCGGAGGGCTTCTCGTACAGCAGGAAGCGCGGCTCCCAGACCGGCTGGTACCTGGCGTTGGCCCGGTAGAGGGACTCCAGCTGCCACCAGCGGGAGAGGAAGCGCAGCACCGAGCGCAGCAGCCGCAGCACCGGGCCGGCCCCGATCCGGGCGCCCTGCTCGAAGACGTACCGGAACATCGCGAAGTTCAGCGAGACCCGGGCGACCTCGAGTTCGCCCGCCCCGGCCCGCAGCAGCAGCTCGGTGACCAGGTACTCCACCAGGCCGTTGTCGGACTCCCGGTCACGGCGCATCAGGTCCAGCGAGAGGCCGTGCGCGCCCCAGGGCACGAAGCTGAGCAGCGCGCAGGTGCGGTCGTGCTCGTCCCGGCACTCCAGCATCAGGCAGTCGCCGTCGGCCGGGTCGCCCAGGCGGCCGAGCGCCATCGAGAAGCCGCGCTCGGTGCGGCCGTGCCGCCAGGCGTCGGCGAGAGTGGCCAGCTCGGCCAGCTCCTGCGCCGGGATGTCCCGGTGGCGGCGCGCCACCGCGCGGTAGCCGGCCTCGTGGACCCGGCGGTGGGTCTGCCGCAGGGTGCGCATCGCACGGCCCTCCAAGGTGAAGCCGGCGGGCTCCACCACCGCTTCGCCGCCGAGCTCGAGGGCCCGCAGCCCGACCCGCCGGTACGCCTGGCCGCCCCGCTCCCCCGCGCCGGTGACGGCCGGCACCCAGCCGTGCTGGCGGGCCTGCTCGCGCCAGCGCTCGATCGCCTGCGGCCAGGCCTCCGGATCGCCCAGCGGGTCGCCCGAGGCCAGCGAGACGCCGTTCACCACCCGGTGCAGCACGGCCGCCTTGCCGCTCGGCGAGAAGACCGCCGACTTGTCGCGGCGCAGCGCGAAGTACCCCAGCGAGTCACGGCCGCCGTGCCGGGCCAGGAGCTCCCGCAGCCGCTGCTCGTCCTCGGGGCTCTGCTGCTCGGCCGCCCGCACCGAGCGGAAGAAGACCCGCAGGGTGATCAGCATCAGCGCGGCGCCGAGCCCGTTGATCGTCAGGTCCACCCAGCTGGGCAGGTCCAGGTCCGAGTACTCGATGACGCCCGACTGGGTGACCAGCCGGAGCCCGACGTACTCCGCCGCGTCGCCCCAGCCGGGCACGTAACCGGCGTGGGTGGCCCGGACCAGGGCCGCGCAGAAGGCCACCACCGCCGCACCGCCGACCACCAGGACGGTCAGGCCCAGCACGACGTTGCCGCGCCCGCCGCGGGCGTGGAAGGCCGGGCGGCCGAGCAGCAGGGCGGCGAGCAGGCTCAGGGTGAGGCCGGCGGAGACCCAGTTGAAGGGGTGCGCCCTGTCCTCCGGGAGGGTGAGCAGGGCGGCCAGGAAGAGCGCACCGTAGCCGCCGGTCACCACGGTGGCGACGATCCAGGCCGGCCGCTTGCGCCGACGCACCATCACGGCGAGCAGGCCGGTGAACAGCGCGGCGGTGAAGCCCGAGGTCACCAGGACCGGGGTGAAGTACTCCCCGCTGTTCCTGCGCTGCACCTCCTGGCGGAACGGCTCGATCAGCCCGGTCACCAGGTTGAGCAGCGTGGCGATCCGCAGGTACCACTCGGCGGCGCCGGCGCACCGGCCACGCCAGGCGGGCAGCGGGGGCGGGACGTACGGCTCCCAGACCTCCGGCTCGGGCGGCGGCACGGTGGAGACGTCGGGGGTGCCGGCGATCGCGTCGTAGACGGCCGTCTTGGCCACGACCAGGCGGCGGTGGATCCGGGCCTCCCGGCGCTCGGCCCGGGCCAGCCGTTTGGGGCGGGAGCGGTAGCGCCAGCGGGCCCAGGGGCTGCGCGGGCGGGCCAGGCGGATCGCGCCGACGGCGGCCAGCGGCCAGAGCATCACCCCGAGCACGCCGGTCCAGAGCTTGCCCTTGACCAGGCAGACCATCACCAGCGCGAGCACCAGGCCGGCCACCGTCAGCTGGCCCGCCGTCAGGCCGCCCTGGAAGCCGCCGAAGGGCAGCTCGCCGAGCAGCAGCAGGGCGATCAGCGCGGCGGTGAGGATCACCGCGTCCACCGACTTGCGGCCCTGCTCCTTCCAGTACACGTCCTCCAGGTGCAGCACCAGGGCGAACTCGTCGAGCACCAGCCCGGCGCCGATCCCGAAGCCGAGCCCCAGCCAGTCGCGCAGCGGCCCGCCGTCCCCCCGGACGGCGAAGGCTCCCACCCCGCCGAGCAGCATCAGCACCTGCCCGAAGACCACGTGGTGGATGTGCAGGCCGCCGGGCGTGACGTTGCCGGGCCACCAGCTGGTGCCCCGGCGGATCATCCGGACGCTGAACCGGATGAACAGGAACGCCCCGATCAGCCCGACCAGCAGCAGGAACAGCGGCTGCCGCCCGGTGTCGGCGATCCGCTCCCGGTACGCGTCAAGGACTGCCTGCCACATCGCCGGTCACTCCTCGGGACGGACTCTGGGCACCGACGCTACCTCAGCAAGATCCACCGGCACGGGAGCGCCGCTACTCCGATCGGCGGTGCGTGCGGCGCGTCCCGGTACTCGGTCGAACATCCGGGCCCGTCCAGCCGGACTGTTCGTCAACTCCGTGCCATGCTCGGTAACTCATCCTCGGTAATTCATCTGATGAGCGGCCCGCCGGTGGGCCGTCGGCCGCACGACCAGAGGTGGACGTGACCATGGACGCACTCTCCCGCAGGACTCTGCTCACCGCCGGGGCCGCCACCGCCGCCACCCTCGCGGCCGGCTGCGGCTCGGCCAGGAGCAGTGAGGGCGAGCAGGCGGCCCCCAGCGCCGCGGCCGCCCCACCCGCCCACCCGGCGAGCCCGAGCCCCGCCCCCAAGCCGCCCGCCACCCTGATCGGCGACGGCTCCACCTCCGACACCGGCCCGCAGCCCGGCCAGCCGAAGGCCGTACCCCTCAAGGCGGGCGAGCGGCCGCCGCAGTTCGTGGTCTTCTCCTGGGACGGCGCGGGCGAGCTCGACAACAAGCTCTTCACCCGGTTCCGCCAGCTCGCCAAGGACCACAAGGCCTCGATGACCTTCTTCCTCAGCGGCATCTACACCCTGCCCGAGGGCAAGAAGGACCTCTACCACCCGCCGCAGCACAAGATCGGCGCCAGCGACATCGGCTACCTGAGCGACCAGCACATCCACGACACCCTGCAGCAGATCGGCGCCGCCTGGCTGGAGGGCCACGAGATCGGCACCCACTTCAACGGCCACTTCTGCGGCGCCAACGGCGGCGGCCGGTGGTCCCCCGAGGAGTGGGACAGCGAGATCGAGCAGGCCATGGGCTTCGTCATGAACTGGAAGACCAACACCGGCTTCACCGACCTGCCCGCCCTGCCCTTCGACTACCGCAAGGAGCTGATCGGCGGCCGCACCCCCTGCCTGGAGGGCCAGCGCGGGCTGCTCCCGACGGCGGCCGCGCGCGGCTGGAAGTACGACAGCAGCGGCCCGGGCGGGCTGCAGGTCTGGCCGCAGAAGTTCCAGGGCGGCGCCCTGTGGGACTTCCCGCTGCAGTCCATCCCCTTCCCCGGGCACAGCTTCCAGGTGCTCTCGATGGACTACAACATCATGTACAACCAGTCCGGCAACAACACCAAGGGCGACCCTGGCATGCACGGCGCCTGGCAGACCCAGGCCCGCGACTCCCTGCTGGCCGGCTTCGACCGGGCGTACAACTCCAACCGGGCGCCGTACTACATCGGCAACCACTTCGAGCAGTGGAACAACGGCATCTACATGAACGCCGTCGAGGCCGCGCTCACCACCATCGCCTCCCACCCCGACGTCCGGCTGGTCTCCTTCCGCCAGCTGGTCCAGTGGCTGGAGGCGCAGGACCCGGCGGTGCTGCGCAAGCTGCAGACCCTCAACCCGGGCGAGGCCCCCACCGGCGGGTGGGAGACCTTCCTGGGTGCTCCTGCGGTTGCTCCGGCTCCTAAGGCTTCGTCCTGACCGCGAGCACCGCCCCGGCCAGCGCCACGCCCGTCATCACCATGAAGATCACCGCGAACGCCGCCGCGGGCACCGCCCCACCGCCCGCGGCGGCGGCCGCCGAGCCGCCGCCGAGCGCGGCGAACAGCACGCCCGCCAGGCCGATCAGCAGCACGTTGCCCAGCGCGTCGCTCATCTGCAGCGAGGCCGAGTTGGCCCCGGCGTCCTCGGGCGCGGAGAGCTTCATCATCAGCACCGAGATGCTCGCCACCGCGAGCCCCATCCCGATCCCGCCGACCGCCCAGAACACCGCGGCCACCCAGACCGGAGCACCCGGCACCAGCACCAGCGCCGCCCCGGCGATCGCCACCGCCGTCAGCACGAAGCCCAGCCGGATCAGCGCCTCCCGGTGCTTCTCCGCCCCCGGGCGGCCCTGCAGCCAGGAGCCCAGCGCCCAGGAGAGCCCGCCGCTGGTCAGCGTCAGCCCGGCCATCGTCGGCGAGAGCCCGCGCTGGGTCACCATCATCAGCGGGATGAACGCCTCGGCCGCGAAGAACGCCCCGGCCGCCACCCCGCGCAACAGGATCACCGTCGGCAGCCCGCGCGCCGCCCGCAGTGTGCCGGGCGGCAGCAGCTTCACCACGGCCGGGAACAGCAGCGCCGCCCCGGCGGCCGCGGGCACGACCGCGAGCAGGTCCAGCCGCTGACCGGCGTACTGCAGCAGCCCCGCACCGAGCGCCGCCATCGCCGCGCGGGCGGTGCGCCGCCGGTCGATCTCCGCGCCCAGCCCGCTCGGCTGCTTCTTCTCCGCCCGGCGCAGCGCCGGGCCCATCACGGCCAGCGGCAGCAGGATCAGCACCGGAACGGCGAGGAAGACCCAGCGCCAGCCGAGGTGCTGGGTCACGGCGCCGGAGATCACCGGCCCGAGGATCGAGGGCAGCACCCAGGCCGCCGAGAAGGCCGCGAACACCGACGGCCGCAGCCGCTCGGGGAAGGCCCGCCCGACCACCACGTACAGCGCCACGATCACCAGCCCGCCGCCGAGCCCCTGGATCGCCCGCCCGGCCACGAACAGCCACATGTTCACCGCCGTGCCGGCCACCACCAGCCCGGCCCCGAACACCGCGATCCCGCTGAACAGCGGCGCCATCGGCCCGCGCCGGTCGCACCACTGCCCCGACACCACCAGCGCGAACAGCGTGCTGGTGAAGTACCCCGAGAACGCGAAGGCGTACAGCCCGAACCCGTCCAGCTGCCGGGCCGCCACCGGCATCGCCGTGTTCACCGCCGTGGCCTCGAAGGCCAGCAGCAGCACCACCGAGACGATCCCGAGCGTCAGCGCCCGGTACGGACCGCTGAGCACGCCCCCCTCCTCGGGTATGCCAGGGGTGGCGGGACGGTCGACCGAGGTGGGGGAGGCTGTGGACATGCCTCTCATGGTAAGTCCCGACCGCTTCTATGACTCCTGACCTGCGGGCTGATCCTGCCCTACCCCGCAGGTCCTGGTCCTGTTCCTCGCTCAGTGCAGCGCCTTGAGGCCCACCACGCCCGAGACGATCAGCAGCAGGCAGGCGATCCGGGCCGTCGTCACGGCGTCCCCCATCGCCGCCATCCCGTAGACCGCCGTACCGATCGCACCGATCCCGACCCACACCGCGTAGCCCGTCCCCAGCGGGATGCTCTTCATGGCGTACGCCAGCCCGCCCATGCTCAGCACCAGCGCCACCGCGAACACCAGGCTCGGCACCAGCCGCGAGAACCCCTTGGACGACTCCAGCGCGACCGCCCACACCGTCTCCAGCAGACCGGCGACCACGAGCACGACCCAGGCCATGACGACAACCTCCGCAGCAGCGACCGGTGTGACCGCCTGCTGCCGCCACTACCGGGATCCCACTGCGCCGTCTTGTCGTGCCGGGTACGACGCGCTCGTCCGGAGATGGCCTGATCCGGCCACCTGTCTCCGACCGTAGCACACCGTGAAACACAGAATTCATGAAAGAACATTGACGGGCCCGGTGGTGATTCGCCTATGATGAATTCACCGGAACAGCGAGAGACGGAAGAGGTGGAACATGAACAGCACGACGACGGCCCGCATCGCACGCCGCAGCTGTCCCACCCCCGCTCGCTGTTGTCGCGGCTGACGCCCCCGCCGCACTCCCCCTGCCCGGCCGTGTGCCCGAGTGGTTTAGGGAACCGTCTGCAAAACGGTTTACACGGGTTCGATTCCCGTCATGGCCTCCATTCATGTCGAATTCCCGACCTGCGCCGGTCGGGAATTCGGCATTCCCTTTTCCTTCTGTCGGTCATCAAAAAAGGCCTGGCCGCCTCGCTTGCGCGAGGCGGCCAGGCCTTTCTGCTCTTCTGGCTACTCGATCACCGGCGGGTTGGCCCCGCCGGTACGCCAGGTGTCCTCGTCCTCGACCAGGTAGTCCGGGCGGTTGCCCTTCGTCCCCTTCTTCTTGTTCGCCGCGCCGTGGCCGCCGGCCATGCCGTGCTGACCGTTGGCACCGTTGCGGCCCTTGCCGAGGCCCGAGCCGCCCTGGGTGAACGAACCCCGGCCCGTGCCGCCCTTGGCGCCACCGACCGTGCCGCCCGCCCGCTTGGTCAGACCGCTGCTCTTGCCGCCGGCGCCCTTGGCACCACCGGCACCGCCGCCCATGCCACCGGGGGCGTGCATCCCGCCGGCACCGGTCGCACCGGTCTTGCCCGCACCCGCACCAGCGCCACCGGCCCCGGCCGCACCGGCCGCACCGCCGACCCGGCCACCAGCACCGGCCCCACCGGTACCACCACCGGCACCGAGCCCGGACAGCCCGCCACCGGGCATCCCCCCGAGGCCGAGGCCACCCCCACCGAGGCCGCCACCACCCCCGAGGCCCCCGAGGCCGCCACCAGCGCCACCACCGAGGTCAAGACCACCACCCCCGAGGCCACCACCGCCCCCGAGCCCACCGATCGGCCCGGGCGACGTCACCGGCGGAGTCACCCCGTCAATCCCCAGCGTCGGCGGCGGCTGCACCCCGATCGGCGGCTGCACCGGATTGAACGGCGGCTGCACCGGCGTCCCGATCGGCGGGTGCCCGATCGGGTGCGTGACGGGCGGATGCGGCTGCCCGATCGGCGGCGGCGTAAGGATCGGCGGCCCCACGACCGGCGGATTCCCGCCCCCCGGAGGCGTCCCGCCACCGGGCGGGACGACCGGCTGGATGTGCGGGTTGTGCACCGGGGTGGGCGGACTGGGCGGCTCGCTGATCGGCGGGTTGTCGGGAGCCGGAGGGAAGCCCTTGCCCACGTCGTCTCCGCCTGTCCCTGGCGGGTCCATCAGCTTCGCTGCTTCGACGTACTGCGGGGAGAGGTTCTCCATGACAGCGATCGCGTTCTGGTGCGCGACCTCGCCGGCGGAGAGCTGGTCCTTGTTCTTCTCCAGCGCCTGCAGCCGAGGCATGCCCGCCGCCAGGTCGGCCTTGAACTGAGCGTCAGAGCGGTCGAAACCGTCAGAGACGAGCTTCCAGCCGCTGGAGAGGGTGCTCGGGTCGTGGATCTGGTCCATCGCCGACTTGGTCTGCTCCAGCGCCTTCCCCGCGTAGGCCATCGCGGAGGAGGTGTTCTGCGCGTGGGCGGAGGTGTTGAGCATGCTGACGTGGATGTCCTGGGCGCGACTGGAGAAGCCCTCCGCCGAGGCACCCTGCCAGTTCTGCATGGCGTGGGCGACAGCGCCCTTCAGGTCCTCGGCCGCCGCCTGGAGCTCCTCGTGAACAGCCTTCCAGTGATCGGCGATCTCGGTGAGCCGGCCATGGTTGGAGCTGCCGACCATGCCCTTGAGGTGGTTCAGGTTGTACTGCTCGAACTCGGTGTTCTCGGCGGCCATGTCAGACGGCCCTCCCGTTCGGCTGCTGCCGGTACATGTTGGCCCGGCCCTGCTCCTCGAGGTCCTGGTACGAGGTGGTGACGGTGTGCGTCTTGTCGCCGAAGTCGCCGATGAGCTGGTTCAGCTTGAGGCAGGTGTCGTCCAGGAACCGCTTCATGTTGTCGTGGGCCTCGAACAAGGTGCGGGCCTCGGCGAAGTCGCCACCGAAGTCACCCTGGCTGGCGACGGTGTTGTACTTCGACTTGTCTGCGGTCTGGCCGATGTTCTGCTGGAGGGTTCGCAGTCGTTTGACGACCGCCTCCAACTCGTCGGTGTTGACCTGGTATCCGTCTGACATACGGCTCTCTCCCCCTGGAGTGTCGAAACTTCCCCGTCTGGTGCTGGCTCCGGCGGGTGGCGCTGGCGGCCCGGGTGAGCGGGCGTCAGCTGGCAATCAGAGCATTCGATCGTAGCGCTTGGGCGAGCGGTGCTGACACACCCTCAGCGCTGATCGTTACCGCTCTGACCGTAAGGGTTCTGGTACGGCTGCTGGGGCGGGTAGCCCTGCGGCGGAGGCTGGTTCCCGTACTGCTGGTTCGGGTACGGCTGCTGGTACTGCCCGGGGTACTGCGGCTGCTGAGGCTGCCAGCCGGGCTGGCCGCCGTACGGCATCGGCGGCGCGGGGGGCGGCGTCTTCTTACGTCGTGCCACCACGAGGATCACGATCACCAGGACGACCAGAACGGCAAGGCCGATCCCAGCCCCAATCATCAAGCCGCTGGTCTTACTGTCCGTCGCCACCGACGACGGCGGGACGGGGTTGCTCGAGGTGGGGCCTGAAGGGACTGCACCACCAGGCGTGGCAGCAGCAGACGGAGAATCAGCCGCTGCACCACTGGGCTTGGCAAGAGGACCCTGTGCGGACCCAGCCGGGATGTCCATCGTCAGCGCTTCGTATGGCCGCACGATGCCGTAACCGTAGTGCGCGTCAGGCAGCTTGGCACCCTTCAGCGAGGCCGGAACAAGCGCAGACTTCACCAGGCGGTTGGCAACCTGTCCAGCCGTGAGGTTCGGGAACTTTGCCCGAACCAAGGCAGCCGTGGCAGAGACGAATGCGGTGGAATCCGAGGTTCCGTCAGCCATGCAGTATTGACTGCCGTCGCACGGACCAACACCAACAATGCCAACTCCCGGAGCTGCCAGCATGACCTGCGGGCCGAAGTTGGAGTTACGCCAAATGACATTGTTCTTGTCCGTCGCGCCGACCGCCAACAGGCCGGGCTCTCGAGCGGGACTCTCCAGCGAGGTGCCACTGTTCCCCGTCGAAGCCACCACAAGCACATCGTGCTGCGCCGCGTAGGAAAGGGCATCGCCGATCCTCGGATTGCTCATAGTGCCACCGACGGACATGTTGATCACCTTGGCGCCATGCTCCACAGCCCAGTGGATGTCCTCAGGCACCGCATCAGTGTTCGCAGCAGTGGACTTGTAGATCGGCAGAACCTTCGCCCCAGGCGCCAAGCCGACGACTCCCGCGCCGTCGCCGTGGCCGTGCCCGACGATGTGCCCCGCCATGGTCGTCCCGTGCCGATCAGTCGGGTGGCTGTCCAGCCCCTGACCGCTCGGGTCGTACCCCGGCAACACTGATCCGGCCAGGTCCGCCTGCGTCCCATTGACCCCGCTGTCGATGACAGCGACGATCACCCCGTCACCCTTGCTGATCTGCCAGACCTGCTCCATGTGGAAGTAATTGATCACCCACTGCGCGTCCCGCACCTGATCCGCCGAAGCAGCCGGCACCCCGGCCACCAGCAGACCCCCGACGAGCGCCGTGGCACCGAGCGCACGCACGAACCTGGTCAGCGTCATCCCTACCCCGTCACCCGTCATAGCCTGTCCGATCCGCTCCCCGTGACCGGCTCCGGTCAACGGAGCGGTCCCGGTGCGATCGTATCGCCCATCACTGCGGTGCGGGGACGCGCCCCGGACTCGCACACGGCTTCCACACCCGGGAGTTGAGGCTCCCTTGAGGTTCGAACGGGTTTCTGTGAAGAGGTCACGCAGGGACGGTGGCGTCCTCCGGCAGGATCGGCAGTCGGCCGACCGGCAGTCCGGTGGCGGCCCGTACCGCCGCAGCCACCGCCGCCGGGGCCACCACGGCCGGGACGGCGCTCACGGCCTTCGCGCCGAAGGTCGCGACCACATCCCGCTCCTCCAGCAGGGCGGCGACCCGCACCTCGGGCGTGTCCAGGGCGGTCGGCAGGCGGTAGCCCGTCAGGGACGGGTTGAGGAAGCGCCCGCCCTCCGTCCGCAGGTCCTCCAGCAGGGCCAGGCCCACGCCCTGGGCGACGCCGGCCTCGATCCGCTCCTCGATCTGACGCGGGTTGAGTGCCCGGCCCACGTCCTGCGCCACCGTCACGTCGACGACCCGGACCGCGCCCAGCTCGATGTCGACGTCCACGACGGCCCGCATCGCGCAGAAGGCGACCGAGACGAAGGCGTCGCCCTGGCCGTTCTCGTCCAGGGGCTCGGTGGGGTGCGGGCGGCACTGGGCGGTGGCCCAGAGTTCCTTGCCCTCCAGGGCCTCGCTCACCGGCATGCCCAGCACGCCGTCGTACGAAGTGATCTTGCCGTCCGCGATCGAGAGCAGTTCGACCGACATGCCGAAGTTGGCGGCGATCGGCTGCAGCAGCTGGTGGCGCACCATCAGCGCGGCCCGCTCCACGGCGCCGCCCGAGACCCAGGTGTGCCGCCCCCGCGCGGCGGGCCCGGCCTCCGACTGGTCGCTGTCCACCGGGGCGATGTACACCTCGGTGACGCCGAGCACGGACTGCACGATCTGCCGCGCCAAGGTGGCGAAGCCCTGCCCGGCGTCGACGGCGGCGCAGATGACGGTGGCGTGGTCGCCGCTGACCCGCACGGTCGCCGTGGAGACCTCGTCCTCGCCCTCGGCGCCCAGCATGTGCACCATGCCGAGCGCGTAGCCGATGCCGCGCCGCACGGCGGCCGGGTCCCCGGCGCCGCCCGGGCCGCCGGGGAGCAGCCACTCGCCCTCGGGCGAGTCCACCGGCAGGGCGGGCAGGGGCACCTCGCCGAGGGCGTCGATCAACGCGGCGACCGGCGCCGGGCAGGTGACGGCCTGTCCGGTGGGCATCGGATCCCCCGTCGCCATCGCGTTGCGGCGCCGGATCTCGAGCGGGTCGACCCCCAGCCGGGCGGCCAGCTGGTCGAGCTGGGACTCGTACGCGAAGCAGCTCTGCAGGGCGCCCTCGCCGCGCATCCGGCCGGCCGGCGGGTTGTTGGTGCGGACGGCCCAGGCGTCCACGAAGACGTTGGGGCACACGTACGGGCCGACCGAGAAGGCGGTGGCGGCGGCCAGGGCCTCGGCGGAGACGTCGGCGTAGGCGCCGCCGTCCAGCAGGATCTGAGCCTCGACCTTGACCAACCGGCCCTCGGCGTCGGCGTGGTGACGGTAGCGCAGCAGGGCCGGGTGGCGGGAGGTGTGGGCCTGGAAGGACTCCTCGCGGGTGAGGGTCATCTTCACCGGGCGGCCGGTGCGCAGCGCGAGCAGGGCGAGGGTGACCTGGAAGGAGAGGTCCTCGCGGTCGCTGGTGGCGCCGGGTACGCCGGTGACGACCAGCCGGACCCGGTCGGGCTCCAGGCCGAGGCAGGCGGCGGTGCGGTCGCGGTCGCCGTGCGGGTCGGTGGAGGAGAGGTGGAGCTCGACGCCGCCGTCGGGGCGGGGCACGGCGAGGCCGGCCTCGGCGCCGATCGGGGCCGGGTCCTGGCGGCCGACCTGGTAGAGGCCCTCGACGATGATCTCGCCGACCACCTCGGGGTCGCCGGTGCGCAGCGGGATGTGGCGCAGCAGGTTGCCGTCGGGGTGCAGCGGCGGGGCGCTGAAGGACTGCTCGGGATCGACAACAGGCTCGAGCAGCTCGTACTCGACCAGGATGGCGGCGGCGGCCAGCCGGGCGGTGTCGGGGTGGTCGGCGGCGACGGCGGCGACGGGTTCGCCCTGGTGGCGGACGATGCCGGCGGCCAGGATCGGGCGGTCCGCGACCAGCGGGCCGCGCGGGGCGCCGTCGGGCAGTCCGTCCGCGCCCGGCGGCAGGTCGTCGGCGGTGATCACGGCGTGCACGCCGGGGACGGCGAGCGCGGCGGAGAGGTCGACCGAGACGATCCGGGCGTGCGGGTGCGGGGAGCGCAGCACGGCGCCCCAGAGCAGGCCCTCGGCCCAGAGGTCGGCGGCGTAGGGGTAGATGCCGAGCGCCTTGGGGAGCGCGTCGCTGCGCGGGGCGCGGCTGCCGAGGCCGTACGGTTCGGCGTCCGGCGCCTCCTCGGCTGCCGGGGCCGGGGCGAGGTCGGTGGGCGAGGTCATGCTTGGTCGTCCTCAGAGGCCGAAGGAGCCGAAGTGGCCGAAGGGCCCGAAGGCTGGGCGTAGTCGTGGCCGACCGGGAAGCCGTGACCGGCCGGGTACCCCGGGTACTCCGTCCCGTGGGCGGGGGTGGGCACGTACGGGGTGCCGTGGGCGGGGGTGCCGTGGTGGCCGCCGTCGTGGGCGGTGCCGTGGGCCGGGGTGGCCTCCTGGCCGGGTTCGAAGCCCGCCTCGTGGCCGGGCGGGAAGGGGGCCCGGTAGCCGTCGGCGGCGGCGACGGCCGCTTCGAAGGCGCCGGGCTCGAAGACGCCGGTGTCGAAGCTGCCGGTCATGAAGGCCCCGGCGTCGAAGGTCCCGGTCTCGTAGACCGCGTCGTAGGAGGCGCCGCCGTACGGCCCGGTGGCGTAGACACCGTCGCTGTAGCCGCCCACGGCGGGCGGTGCGGCGGGGTAGGGCGGGGCGGCCGCGGGCTCGGGGGCGGCGGCGGTGTAGTCGACGCCGACGCCCGTCCCGGCCGCGGTGGGCTGGGCGGGGTGCGGTGCCTCGGCGGGCGGCACCTCGGCCTCGACCCAGAGCTCGGAGTCGGCGTACAGCGGCAGCTCGCCGGCCAGCGGCAGGTCCGCGGCCGCCTGCGCGGGCACGGCCGCCTGCTCGGGCGCGGCCAGCGCGTCCGGCTCGGGCTCGACCGACGGCTCGTCCTCCAGGGCCCGGCTGTCGGCGACGGTCCGGACGGCGGCCAGCACGCCGCGGTAGCCGGTGCAGCGGCAGAGGTTGCCGCACAGCGCCTGCCGGGCCTCGACCTCGGTGGGCCGGTGGTTGCGCTGCAGCAGGTCGTGCACGGCCATCGCGAGGCCGGGGGTGCAGTAGCCGCACTGCACGGCGCCCGAGTCGGCCAGCGCCTGCTGGACGTCGCTCGCGGTGCCGTGCGCGGAGAGCCCCTCGACGGTGGCGATCTCGCTGTCGCTGGCCAGCGCGGCGGGCACCAGGCAGCCGGCCACCAGCTGGCCGTCCACCTGCACCGAGCAGGCCCCGCACTCGCCCTGCTCGCAGCCGTCCTTGGCCCCGGCGAGGCCGAGCCGCTCGCGCAGCACGTAGAGCAGGCTCTCGCCGATCCAGGCGTCCGTCACCGGCCGCTCGACGCCGTTGACCCGCAGGGTGTACGAGGCGCACGGCCGCGCCTCAGGGGTGCCGAATCCGCCCAGCGGGTCCGACCCGAGGTCGACGTGGCCGAAGCCGATCGATTCCGTCGTCACTTCAGCGCCCTTCCCAGAGCCCGTCGCGCCAGCACCGATACGGTACGCCGCAGCCTGGCGGCGGCCGCAGCCCGCCCCTCGTCCGGGCCCAGCTCGGGCGGGGGCTCGGGGAGGCAGGCGGCGGCGACGTACTCGCCGAAGGCGGCGGCCGCCGCCGGGTCGATCAGGGTGGCGCCGTCCTCGCCGCGGGCGTCCCAGTCGATGCACCCGGCGACCCAGGCCTCGGCCTCCAGCGGCCGCAGCGGTACGGGGGCGACGGCGCCGACGGCGCAGCGCACGGCGCGCCGGGCGGGGTCGAGCACCAGGGCGACGGAGGCGGTGGCGCGGGCCGGGCCGCTGCGGCCGGTGGCCTTGAGGTAGACCTGCGGGGCGTGCAGCAGCGGCACCCGGATCCAGGTGATCAGCTCGCCGGGGCGCAGCGGGTCGAGGCCGGTGAGCAGGTGGCTGACCGGCACCTCGCGGGTGCTGCCGCGGGCGGCGAGGGTGGCGGTGGCCTCCAGGGCGGCGAGCACCGGGAGGGTGTCGCCGGTGGGGGCGGCGGTGGCGATGTTGCCGCCGAGGGTGCCGACGTTGCGCACCTGCGGCGGTCCCGCGGTGCGGGCGGCGTCGGCGAGGGCGGGGATGAGCGCGGCGAAGTCCGGGCGGTCCATCCGGGCGTGGGTGAGCCCGGCGCCGAGGACGGCGGTGCCGCCGTCCTCGTAGCGCCAGCCGCGCAGTTCGTTGATCCGGCCGAGGCCGAGCAGGGCGCCGGGGCGCAGGCGGCCGGCGTTGACGGCCTCCATCAGGTCGGTGGCCCCGGCCACGGGCACCGCTCCGGGCGTGGCGGCGAGCGCCTCGACGGCCTCCTCCAGCGAGGACGGCAGCATGATCGTCCGGTTCACCAGGATCCCACCGCGCTCCACTTGCTCTTCGCCTGCCCCGTACCCGCCCGACCCGCTGGACCGAACGGCCTGGCCCGTAGGGTACGGGCGATCGGTGCGGGTTGGGCAACTGTGGCACACAATGTGCGGAGATCAACTCCGGGGTCACCTGCAGGTGGGAAGAATCCCGGACGAAACCGGGCGCCTTCCGCCTCCGCGCGGTCGATACGGAACCAGATGTTCACCAGTTCTTGACGCTCGGCTCCGGATCAGAGTTCCGGTGATCAGCGTTTCGGCGATCAGAGCTCCGGCACCGGGCGGCCGGCCACGCCGGGGCGCCGCTGCCAGGGGCGCGGCCCGTCCGGGTGGCGGTACTCGACGCCGAGCGCGTCCAGGCGCCGGTAGTGGGTGGCCGTCCGGGCCTCGAAGCCCGCCCAGTCGCGGGCGGCCGGGTCGCGCGGGAGGTCGGACCAGGCGACTTCGGCGAAGGCGGCGAGCCGGGGGAAGACCCGGTAGTCCACGTCGCGGGCGTCGTCCATGAACTCGGTCCAGACGTTGGCCTGGGTGCCGATCACGTGAGCGGCCGCCGGCGTCCCGGCCAGCTGCGGCGGCACCGGCTCGAAGCGGTAGACGTCCTCCAGGGTGCGCACCCAGCCGACCGGGATCGGCTCGTCATCGTCCGAGGACTGCCGGTGGTCGAGGTAGACGTGCTGCTCGGGGCACATCACCACGTCGTGCCCGGCCTCGGCGGCGGCGATGCCGCCCTCGTAGCCGCGCCAGGAGGAGACGGCGGCGCCCGGTGCGAGACCCCCCTCCAGGATCTCGTCCCAGCCGATCAGGCGCCGGCCCCGCTCGGCCAGCCAGCGGTCGAAGTGCCGGATCAACCAGCTCTGCAACTCGTCCTCGTCGCGCAGCCCCAGCTCGGCGATCCGGGCCTGGGCGTACGGGCTGGCCTTCCACTGGTCCTTGGGGCACTCGTCGCCGCCGATGTGCACGAAGGGCGAGGGGAACAGCTCCAGGACCTCCTCCAGCACCCCCTCGAAGAACCGCAGGGTGGCCTCGGAGGGGTTGAGCACGTTGGGGCTGACCCCCCAGTCGGTCCAGACGCCGAGCGCGGCGGTGTCCACCACGTCGGTGTTGCCGAGCTCGGGGTAGGCGGCGATGGCGGCCTGGGCGTGGCCGGGCAGGTCGATCTCGGGCAGTACGGTGATCTGCCGCTCGGCGGCGTACGCGACGATCTCGCGCAGGTCGTCCTGGGTGTAGTAGCCGCCGTGCGGCCGGTCGTCGCGGCGGTCCGCGCTGCGGAACCCCACCATCGACCGCTCCCGCCAGGAGCCCACCTCGGTGAGCCGGGGGTGGCGGCGGATCTCGATCCGCCAGCCCTGGTCGTCGTTGAGGTGCAGGTGCAGGACGTTGAGCTTGTGCGCGGCCAGCAGGTCGACGAAGCGCAGCACGTCCGCCTTGGGCAGGAAGTGCCGGCAGACGTCGAGCAGGGCGCCGCGCCAGCCGAACCGCGGCGCGTCGGTGACGGTGCAACCGGGCAGCTGCCAGCCCTCCCGGCGCAGCGGCGCGCGGCGCAGGGCCTCGGGGCCGAGCAGCTGGCGCAGCGTCTGGGCGCCCCAGAACACCCCGGCGGCCGAGCCGCCCGCCACCTCCGCCCGGCCGCCCCGGACGGTCAGCCGGTACTCCTCGGGGGCCAGCGCCGCGTCCAGCGCCAGCTCGATGCCGGGGCCGCCCGGCGGGCCCGGCAGCAGCGGCAGGCCGGTGGCGGCGCCGAGCGCACCGCGCAGCCAGCCGGCCACCGCCTCGGCGCCGGGCCCGGCGGTCAGCGTGGTGTCGGGGCCGAGGGGAAGCGCCTCACCCTCGGCGTACTGCACGGCGAGCGGAGCGGGGAGGAGGTCCATGCGGACATCCTGCCCCGCTCACCCGCGATTGGCATAGACCAATGCACGCAGCCCGGGCGGACTACTTCTTGTCGTCGCCGTCCGGCTGCTCGATGCCGTCGAAGATCTCCTTGCACATCGGGCAGACCGGGTACTTCTTCGGGTCGCGCCCGGGCACCCAGACCTTGCCGCAGAGCGCGACCACCGGGGTGCCGGAGAGCGCGCTCTCCATGATCTTGTCCTTCTGGACGTAGTGCGCGAAGCGCTCGTGGTCGCCGTCCCCGTGCGAGGTCTGGGGGACGGGCTCGACCAGGGTGCCGGTGCCGAGGCCGCGATCGGGCTCAAGAGTGCTCATGGGTGCCAAGTCTATGGGCGCCGCTCAGGACCGGGCCAGCACCGACGAACAGCGCTGTCAGTTCGGCAGGTCAGTTGAGCGTCGGGTCGTCCGGGTACGTGGCGAGCAGGGCGAGCGGCCCGCGCTGGCGGCGCAGCACCGTGCGCCACAGCCGCTCCGGCTGCGGGTCGAAGACGTCGCCGGGCTCGCAGTCCACCAGGTACCAGGCGCCCTCGGCGATCTCGGCCTCCAGCTGGCCGGGCGACCAGCCCGCGTACCCGGCGAAGACCCGCAGGCCCCCCAGCTCCCCCGCCAGCACCTCCGGCGGCGCCTCCAGGTCGACCAGCCCGATCGCGCCGTGCACCCGCCGCCAGCCCAGCGGCTCGGCCTGCCCGGGCTCGCCCGGCACCACGGCCACCGCGAGCGCGGAGTCAAGACCGACCGGCCCGCCCTGGAAGACCACCGAGGGGCGGCCGGCCAGCGCCGCCCAGCCGTCGAGCACCCGCTCGACCTCCACCGGGGTCGGCCGGTTGAGCACCACGCCGAGCGCCCCCTGCGCGTCGTGGTCGAGCAGCAGCACCACCGCCCGGGCGAAGTTCGGGTCGGTCAGCACGGGAGTCGCGACGAGGAGCCGGCCGGTGTGGGAGGAGGCCGAGGTCATGCCGCCATAATCCCTTAACCCGGGCCGGTCGGCCGCCCCCAACACGAAACCCGCACCCCGGCCGTACCCTCACCCGGACGGCCGTACCGGACGGACGGCGCGCCCGAGGAGAGAGCACGATCACCATTAGGGCGCAAAGGAACCAATCGCCCGGCCATTACCATCTACAGGTGGTGGTGCGCCTTCGATCCGGTCCTGGCCGACCGTGCCCAGCCGCGCACCTGCCCGATCCCCGGCCCTTCCCCCTGGCATCCCGGATTGCGAGAACGATGACCGACGACGTCCTGCTGGTCCACGGCGGAAACCCGCTCGAAGGCGAGATCCGCGTCCGCGGTGCGAAGAACCTGGTCCCCAAGGCCATGGTCGCGGCCCTGCTCGGCACGGGCCCCAGCAGACTGCGCAACGTCCCGGACATCCGCGACGTCAAGGTCGTCCGCGGCCTGCTGCAGCTGCACGGTGTGACCGTGCGCACCGGCGATGAGGACGGCGAGCTGATCCTCGACCCCTCGCACGTGGAGAGCGCCAACGTCGCCGACATCGACGCGCACGCGGGCTCCTCGCGGATCCCGATCCTGTTCTGCGGCCCGCTGCTGCACCGCCTCGGCCACGCCTTCATCCCGGGCCTGGGCGGCTGCGACATCGGCGGCCGCCCGGTCGACTTCCACTTCGAGGTGCTGCGCCAGTTCGGCGCGACCATCGAGAAGCACCCGCAGGGCACCTACCTGGTGGCCCAGCAGCGCCTGCGCGGCACCAAGATCGAGCTGCCCTACCCCTCGGTGGGTGCCACCGAGCAGGTGCTGCTGACCGCCGTGCTGGCCGAGGGTGTCACCGAGCTGACCAACGCGGCCATCGAGCCGGAGATCGTCGACCTGATCTGCGTGCTGCAGAAGATGGGCGCGATCATCTCGATGGGCACCGACCGCACCATCCTGATCACCGGGGTGGACGAGCTCGGCGGCTACAACCACAAGGCCCTCCCGGACCGCCTGGAGGCGGCCTCCTGGGCGTGTGCGGCGCTGGCCACCAAGGGCGACATCTACGTCCGCGGCGCCCGCCAGCTGGAGATGATGACCTTCCTCAACACCTTCCGGAAGGTCGGCGGCGCCTTCGAGGTGGATGACGAGGGCATCCGCTTCTGGCACCCGGGCGGCGAGCTCAAGGCGATCGCCCTGGAGACGGACGTGCACCCGGGCTTCCAGACCGACTGGCAGCAGCCGCTGGTGGTCGCGCTGACCCAGGCCAGCGGGCTGTCCATCGTCCACGAGACGGTGTACGAGTCCCGGCTCGGCTTCACCTCGGCGCTCAACCAGATGGGTGCGCACATCCAGCTGTACCGCGAGTGCCTGGGCGCCACCCCGTGCCGCTTCGGCCGCCGCAACTTCCTGCACTCGGCCGTGGTCTCCGGCCCGTCCAAGCTGATGGGCGCCGAGCTGGTCATCCCGGACCTGCGGGGCGGCTTCTCGTACCTGATCGCCGCGCTGGCCGCCGAGGGCACCTCGACGGTGCACGGCATCTCGCTGATCAACCGCGGCTACGAGAACTTCATGGAGAAGCTGCGCGACCTGGGCGCCCACGTCGAGCTGCCCAGCGAGGAGCCGACCGGCGAGCTCGTCCCCGCGTAACGGCCACGACAGACGGCTGAGGCCGGTCCCCCGCTCGGGGGGACCGGCCTCAGCCGTCTGTCAGAGCTCCGTGAAGAAGAGCCTGGGCCTTACTTGCCCTTGGCGGCTTCCTTGAGCTTCGAGCCCGCGCTGACCTTGGCGCTGTAGCCGGCCGGGATCTGGATCGGGTCACCGGTCTGCGGGTTGCGGGCGGTGCGGGCGGCACGGTGGGTGCGCTCGAAGGTCAGGAAACCGGGGATGGTGACCTTCTCGTCGCCCTTGGCGACGACCTCGCCGACGACCTCGGCGAAGGCAGCCAGAACGGCGTCGGCGTCCTTGCGGGTCACCTCGGCGCGCTCGGACAGAGCGGCCACCAGCTCACTGCGGTTCATGTGTACTCCTGTGGTCTGTTCGCGTTGCGGCGTGCGGGGGCCCCATCGGTCGTCCCTCCGGGGGCACCCGGCTGGGCCGCTGGTCCGCACACTGTTGCTCGTTCAGGCGAGGGTTGGTCAGGGTCCGGGCTTGCACCCCGAAGCGCCTCAAACCGCACTGCCTGGGTACGAATCCTGCCCCGACCGGCACTGAGAAAGCCAATCGGGCCTTGGCCGGCCGACCCGAACAGCGCCCGCCGGACTGGGTGCTGACACCCCGTCGGCTCCGGCGTCCCGGAGCGGGTGGCTGTCGGGAGGACATGCCGAGAAGCCGAGAGGGACGTTCCGTACTTGTCGGACACGCCCACCCCGTTCAGGGCTACCGTACGCCCTGGCACCGACAAGCCCAAACACGCCCCTTCCCCTTGTGTCGCAAGGGGAAGGGGCGTGTCACACCCGACGGGGGTGTCAGTCGGTCAGACGAGCGATCCGCGACACGCCAGGAGCGACACTCCGGGAGCTTCCGGAGCGCCCCTCGGGTCAGAGCTTGACGGCCGGGAAGGCCGCCGTGTCGAGCGTGCCGACGATGCCCGGGGTGGGGCGTGCGGGGGCCTGCTCGGCGTCGCCACGGGCCGCCAGGGCGGCTTCCCGGACGGCGGCGGCCACCGTCTTGGCCACGTCCGGGTGGAAGACGCTCGGGATGATGTAGTTGGCGTTGAGCTGGTCGTCCGCGACGGTGGTGGCCAGCGCGCGGGCGGCGGCGATCATCATCTCGGTGTTGACGGTCTTGGACTGCGCGTCCAGCAGACCGCGGAAGACACCCGGGAAGACCAGCACGTTGTTGATCTGGTTGGGGAAGTCGCTGCGGCCGGTGGCCACCACGGCGGCGCTCTGGCGGGCCACCGCCGGGTCGACCTCCGGGTCCGGGTTGGCGAGCGCGAAGACGATCGCGTTCTCGGCCATGGTGGCCAGGTCGTCGCCGTCCAGCAGGTTCGGCGCGGAGACGCCGATGAAGACGTCCGCCCCGGCCACCGCCTCCTTGAGCGAGCCGGTGCGGCCCGAGCGGTTGGTGTGCTCGGCGATCCAGCGCAGCGAGTCGTTGAGGTCGTCCCGCCCGCTGTGCACCACACCGCGCACGTCGGCCACGGTGGCGTGCTCGACACCGGCGGCCAGCAGCAGCTTGAGGATCGCGGTGCCCGCGGCCCCGGCGCCGGACATCACCACCCGGATGTCGGAGATCGACTTGCCGACCACCCGCAGCGCGTTGGTGAGCGCGGCCAGCACCACGATCGCGGTGCCGTGCTGGTCGTCGTGGAAGACCGGGATGTCCAGGGCCTCGCGCAGCCGGGCCTCGATCTCGAAGCAGCGCGGCGCGGAGATGTCCTCCAGGTTGATCCCGGCGAAGCCCGGGGCGATCGCCTTGACGATGGCCACGATCTCGTCGCTGTCCTGGGTGTCCAGGCAGATCGGCCAGGCGTCGATCCCGGCGAAGCGCTTGAACAGGGCCGCCTTGCCCTCCATGACGGGCAGCGCGGCGGCCGGCCCGATGTTGCCCAGGCCCAGCACGGCGGAGCCGTCGGTGACCACGGCGACGCTGTTGCGCTTGATGGTCAGGCGGCGGGCGTCCTCGGGGTTCTCGGCGATCGCCATGCAGACCCGGGCCACGCCGGGGGTGTAGATCATGCTGAGGTCGTCACGGTTGCGGATCGGCAGCTTCGAGGACATCTCGATCTTGCCGCCGAGGTGCATCAGGAAGGTACGGTCCGAGACCTTGCCGAGGGTCACGCCGTCGATCGCGCGCAGCTTCTCGACGATCTCCTCGCCGTGCGCCACCGAACTGGCGGCGACGGTGACGTCGATCCGCAGCGAGTCCTGGCCGGAGCCGGTGACGTCCAGGCCGATGACCGAGCCGCCGGAGGACTCGACAGCGGTGGTGATCGAGCTCACCGCGTTGCCCGTGGCCGGGACCTCCAGCCGCACCGTGATCGAGTTGGAGACGCTTGGCACCGTGGCCATCGACCGTTCCTTCTTCCCCTGGCGAGATTTCAGACCTGCGAGTTCAACAGTCTGTTGAAGCGCTTGCTCAGCGCATGCTAGACCTCGATCGTCGCACCTACCAGTGGGTACTCAGAAATAACGTTCATTGATTGCACGGACCCGACAAAGACCTCCGGCCGGGCGGTGAAGGTTCGTGAAAATCTGCCGCGCCGGGCTGACACCCGGGGCCGATGCGTTACATTGGACGAGACACCGGCTCGATCCAAGCCCCCGGGCCCAACCTTAGTCGCTTCGAGCGACCACTTGCCGCGAGGCGAGCATGGCGGGTCGGTGTCACCAACGTACGACTGAGGCCCCCACCGCGCACGGTGGGGGCCTCAGTCGTCTCCTACGGGCGCAGCAGCGCCGGCCGGCCGTTCGAGTCCGGCAGGTCGTCCGGGCCGGAGAGCACGGTCAGGCGCTGGGTGGCGCGGGTCAGCGCCACGTAGAGGACCCGCAGGCCGGCCTCGGACTCGCCGGCGATGCCGGTCGGGTCGGCGACCACGGTGGCGTCGTACTCCAGGCCCTTGGCCTCCAGGCTGCCGAGCGCGACCACCCGCTCGCCCAGGCCCGCGATCCAGCCTTCGGCCTCGCTACGGCGGTCCATCGGCACGACCACGGCGACCGTGCCGTCCACCTCGGCCAGCAGCTTGGCCAGCTCGGCCCGCGCGGCCTCGCCGAAGGCGGCCGGTGCGGTCGAGGAGACGGCCGCGAACCGCGGCTCGACCCCGGTGGAGCGGACGGCCCGGGGCGAGGGGGTGCCCGGCGCGGCCAGCTCGAGCACGGTGGCGGCCACCTCGGCGATCTCGGCCGGGTTGCGGTAGTTCACGGTCAGCGTGTGGCGGCGGCGCGGCTTGCCGGACAGCACCTCGTCCAGGGCCGCCTGGGCCTCCTGCGGGTACGGCCAGGAGCTCTGCGCCGGGTCGCCGACGATCGTCCAGGTGGCCATCCGGGCCCGGCGGCCGATCATCCGCCACTGCATCGGGGTGAGGTCCTGCGCCTCGTCCACGATCACGTGCGCGTACTCGGTGCGCTCCACCGGGCCGCGCTCGCGCTGCTGCTGCCGCGACATCCGGTCGGCGTAGGTGGTCACCTCGTCCAGACCGCTGAGCAGGTCCACCGCGTCCACCTCGCGGACCTTCGGGCGGGCCGGCTCGCCGAGCAGCACCTGCAGCTCGTCCACCAGCGCCACGTCGTGCGCCGAGAGAGCGCCCTCGCCGCGCGGGCCGAGGTGGCGCCAGGAGGCGGCGAGCAGCTTCGACTCCTCGGGCGTGACGGCCCGGCGGGCGATCCGGTTGGTGTGCCGGGGCTGCTTGAGGGTGGCGAGCACCGAGCGCGGGGTGACCACCGGCCACCAGGCGTCCAGGAAGTCCAGGAAGACGGCCTCGTCCGAGACGTACTCGTCGAAGGCCTCCTTCTCCTCCTGGCGCTGCTCGCGCTGGTAGTGGTCGGTGGGCTTGGGCAGGTGCTTGACCAGCTCGGACCAGAGCGCGTCGAGAAGCAGCCGGCGGGCGCGCGGGCGCAGCAGGTTGAGCGGCGTGCCGCCGCTGCCGACCACGTTGCCCCGCACCGTCTTCAGCCGGGCGGCGTCCAGGCGCAGCACCTCGCCGCGGGCGAAGACCTTCAGCTCCTGCGGGGCGCCCAGCTCCAGGGCGGCACGGGCCGCCCGGCGCAGCAGCTGGGTCATCCGGGCCGAGCCCTTGACGTGCGCGGTCTCCGGGGTGTCGTAGCGGCCCGCCTCGATCCCGGCCACCAGGGAGCCGACGGCGCGGATCGCCACCTGCCCCTCCTCGCCGAGCGAGGGGAGCACGCCTTCGGTGTACGAGACGAGCAGCGCGGTCGGGCTGACCACCAGGATGCCGCCCGCGTAGCGGCGGCGGTCCTGGTAGAGCAGGAAGGCGGCGCGGTGCAGGGCGACGGCGGTCTTGCCGGTGCCGGGGCCGCCGGTGACCAGGGTGGCCCCGGCGGCGGGGGCCCGGATGACCTCGTCCTGCTCCTTCTGGATCGAGGAGACGATGTCGCGCATCGAGTGGCTGCGGGCCCGGCCGAGCGAGGCCATCAGCGCGCCGTCGCCGACCACGGCCAGCTCGACCCCGTCCAGGGTCGGGGTGAGGTCGGGGCGCAGCAGGTCGTCCTCGACGCCGATCACCTTGCGGCCCTTGGAGCGGATCACCCGGCGCCGGATCACCCGGCCGGGCTCCACCGGGGTCGACCGGTAGAACGGCGCGGCGGCGGGCGCCCGCCAGTCGATCACCAGCGGGCCGAACTCGGCGTCCAGCACGCCGAGCCGCCCGATGTGCAGGGTCTCCGCGACGGCCGGGTCGGCCGGGTCCAGCGGGGTGGCGGACGGGATGCCGTGCTCCTCGGGCCCGTCGGCCTGCTGGAGGTCGATCCGGCCGAACAGGAAGTCCTCGAACTCGCTGTTCAACCGGTGCAGGTGGGCGCCCGCCCGGTACACCTGGGCGTCCCGCTCGGCGAGCGCGCCGGGCGTACCGACGTGCACCTTCTTGACGGCGTCCTCCAGGACGTACTCGGCCTCGGCGAGCTTCTCCTCCAGGCGCTGGTACACCACGTCGAGGTGGTGCTGCTCGCCCGCGATCTCGCGGTCCCGGACGGTGTCGGCGTTGGTGATGTCTGAGCTGTGCATGGCCTCGGGTGGGGGAAGCGTAGAAGCGGACAGATGATCCTACGCCGTGCCGACGCTCTCCGGGGCACTTGCACTGTCCAGGGGCGCGGGGAACTGCGCGCAGCGGGAGGCCGCAGGCCGCTCAGTGGCCGGTCGCGCAGTTCCCCGCGCCCCTGGTGGTGCCTAGTACTTGTCGCCGATCGGGTCCGCCGCCAGGCGGTAGCCGCGCTTGACGACGGTGGCCACCAGGCCCGGGGTGCCGAGGGCGGCACGGAGGCGGGCCATCGCGGTCTCGACGGCGTGTTCGTCCTCGCCGCCACCGGGGAGCGCACGCAGGAGTTCCGCGCGCGGCACGACCCAGCCGGGGCGTCTGGCGAGGGCCCGCAGGAGGGCCATCCCGGCCGGCGGGACGGGCCGCAGTTCGCCGTCGACCAGCGCGCCCTGCCCCCGGATCTCCAGGTGGTGCCCGGCCACCGTCAGGTGGCGGGAGCGGGCGGGCAGCTGCGCGGTGAGCGTCTGGACCAACGCCCCCAGCCGCATCCGCTCGGGCCAGACGGTGGGCACGTCCGCCTGCTCCAGCGGCGCGGCCGTCACCGGCCCCACGCAGACCGGCAGCACCTCCCGCCGCAGCGCGGCCAGCAGCGGCTCGGTCAGCCCGCGCTCGGCCGCCCGGTCGAGCAGGCTGATCGCGGCGGGGGCGCTGGTGAAGGTCACGGCGTCCAGCGCCCCGCCGCAGCAGGCGTCGAGCAGCCGGTCCAGCGGCGCGAGGTCGGCCGGGGGCAGCCAGCGGTAGACCGGCACCTCGACCACCTCGGCCCCGGCCGCCACCAGCGACTCCACGAAGCACCGCAGCGGCGCCCCGTGCAGCTGCACGGCGATCCGCCGCCCGGCCACCCCGCGCCCGAGCAGGTACTCCATGACCTCCACCGAGGACTCCGACTCGGGCGACCACTCCTCCCGCAGCCCGGCGGCCCGGATCGCCCCCTTGGCCTTGGGCCCCCGGGCCAGCACCACGGCCTTGCCGAGACCGGCCAGCAGTTCGTCGCCCAGGCCCCAGCCCTCGGCGGCCTCGATCCAGCCGCGGAAGCCGATCCCGGTGGTCGCCACCGCGAAGTCCGGCGGGTCCGCCGCCAGCGCGCGGGTGGCGGCGAGCAGCTCGGCGTCGTCGGCCAGCGGCACGATCTGCAGCGCGGGGGCGCGCAGCACGGTCGCGCCCCGGCGCTGCAGCAGGGCGGCGAGCTCGTCGGCGCGGCGGGCGGCGGTGATTCCAACGGTGTACCCGGCCAGCGGCGGCACGGGGTCGGTGGTCACCTGGGTGGCGTCGTCCATGGTGGCTGTCCTTCAGGTGCTGCCCCTCCGGCTGCGGCGGGCCGGAAGGTAGGTGGGAGGCCAATCCTCACGCCCGCCGGTCACACCGACGGGTCGCCCGGATTTCCGAAGGGTTTCGCGGTACTCCGTCAGATTCGGTCACACTCCGGCCGGCACCGGCTGCTCCGCCACCACCGCGCTCGGCCGCCGGAGGTAGACCGCCCAGGTGAGCGCGGCGCAGACGGCGTACGCCACCAGGAAGGCGGCGAAGGCGGGCGCCCCGCTGTGCGCGGTCAGGAAGGACTCCCGGAAGGCCAGGTTGATCAGCAGCCCGCCGAGCGCGCCGACCGCGCCGATCACCCCGATCGCCGCCCCGCTGACCCGCCGGGCCCGGGCGGTCGCGGCGGCCGGGCTCTCCCCCGCCGCGATCCGGTCCTGCGCCTGGGCGTCGAACACCCCGGGGATCATCTTGTACGTCGAGCCGTTGCCGAGCCCGGCGAAGACGAAGAGCGCGACGAAGCCCACCAGGAAGACCGGCAGCGAGCGCAGCGCGGACGCGCAGGTGACCACCGCCCCGGCGGCCGCCATCGCGCCGAAGTTGCCGAAGGTGATCCTGGCCCCGCCGAACCGGTCGGCCAGCCGGCCCCCGACCGGGCGGATCAGCGAGCCGAGCAGCGGGCCGAGGAAGGTGAGCTGGGCGGCCTGCAGCGGGGTGCGGCCGAACTGGGTCTGCAGCACGAGCCCGAAGGCGAAGGAGAAGCCGATGAAGGAGCCGAAGGTGCCGATGTAGAGCACCGCGAGCAGCCAGGTGTGCCGCTCCCTCACGACCTCGCGCAGCGCGCCGGTGTCGCCCCTGGTCACCGCCAGGTCGTCCATGAACAGCGCCGCGCACAGGGCGGCCAGCACGATCAGCGGCAGGTAGACCGCGAGCACCAGCCGGGGGTGCCCGGCGCCCGCCCAGCCGATCACGCCGAGCGCGACCAGTTGGATCACCGGCACCCCGATGTTGCCGCCGCCCGCGTTCAGCCCGAGCGCCCAGCCCTTGTGCCGGGCGGGGAAGAAGGCGTTGATGTTGGTCATCGAGGAGGCGAAGTTGCCGCCGCCGAGCCCGGTCAGCGCGGCCACCAGCAGGAAGGTGCCGTACGAGGTGCCGGGGTGCATCACGGCCGCCGCCGCGAGGGTCGGCAGGAGCAGCAGCGCGGCCGAGACCACCGTCCAGGTCCGCCCGCCGAAGCGGGAGACCGCGAGGGTGTAGGGGATGCGGACGAAGGAGCCGACCAGGGTCGGCATGGCGACCAGGAAGAACTTGCCCGCCGGGTCGATGCCGTAGCTCTTGTCCATGAAGAGCACCAGTACCGACCACAGGCTCCAGATCGAGAACCCGACGTGCTCCGAGAGGATCGAGAACCACAGATTGCGGTGCGCCGTTCTACGCCCTTCGCGGGCCCAGAACTCCTCGTCCTCCGGGTGCCATTCCTGAATGCGGCCCATCGCCCTACTCCCCTGCCTCGGCTGCTCGGTACGACCGACGCTAGGCAGGGGGCGTTTCGGCCACGGCCGCGTGCGGTGACACGGACGGAACCGTCCGCTCACCCGGGCCGCGCAGGGCCTGTGAGGCGGGAAGCACGAGAGCCGCCCACCGGAATCGGCGGGCGGCTCTCGTACATATCGGAACATGGGGTGGTGGAGATGCCGGGAATCGAACCCGGGTCCAGTGGAGTGGATTCAGGACTTCTCCGAGCGCAGTCCGCTGTGCTTTTCTCGGCCCTGGCAGTCACGCGGACAAGCCGCCAACAGGCCCAGCTACTGTTTGATTTCCCATCCGCCCTCGTAGCCCGGGCGGACGGTTGAGTTCCCTAGATTATGCCAGGATCCGGATCGGGAACGCTCCGGGCTGACACCACGCTACTCGCTGCTTAGGCAGCGAGCGCGAAGGAATCGCGCTTAGTGTTGGCGATTATTTTTTTGCGACAGATGGTTAACGAGATCATCGTCGCCTTCCTCGGCTCGCTTCTCCTGTTTCGACGTCCCCTGTCGAAACCGATCATCCCCATGTTTTTTTGAGAAACATCAGCCGCAGCGACTTTCACCGGTGCGGTGTTGCTGGAGCCATCGTACGCGCTGTGACCACCGAGGGTCCAGCTCATTAACAGCCGCGGGTCAGGCCCGCTGCCGGCGGCGGGCCGCCGCGACGGCACGGGCCGTCTCGCGGGTGTCCTGCTTCTCGCGCAGGGTCTGCCGCTTGTCGTAGAGCTTCTTGCCGACCGCGAGGGCCAGCTCGAGCTTGACCCGGCCGTCCTTGAAGTACATCGAGAGCGGCACCAGGGTGTGGCCGGTCTCCTTCGTCTTCGCCTCCAGCTTCCGGATCTCCATCTTGTGCAGCAGCAGCTTGCGCTTGCGCCGCGCGGAGTGGTTGGTCCACGTCCCCTGGGTGTACTCGGGGATGAACACGTTGTCGATCCAGACCTCACCGCCCTGGGTGTAGGCGTACCCGTCGACCAGGTTGGCCCGGCCCTCGCGCAGCGACTTCACCTCGGTGCCGGTGAGCACCATCCCGCACTCGAAGGTGTCCATGATGGTGTACTCGTGCCGCGCCTTCTTGTTCTGCGCGATCAGCTTCTGTCCCGTTTCCTTTGCCATAGCGTCGGCCATTCTCGCATCCACCCGAGGCCGTCGTCAGCCCCATTTGTCTCAGCCGCGCCGACCGAGCCCCGCCAGCACCCGGAGCGCGAGCGCCTCCGCGCGCTCCCCCGTGGGCACCGGGACGTCCGGGGTCAGGCCGGTGCCCTCGGGGCTGCGGCCGGCCGGGGTGAGGTAGCGGCCGACGGTGAGCTCGAGCACCGAGCCGTCGGCGAGTTCACTGGGCTGCTGCACGGTGCCCTTGCCGAAGGTCCGCGAGCCGACCAGGACGGCCCGGCACCTGTCCTGCAGCGCGCCCGCGAGCAGTTCCGCTGCGCTCATCGTGCCGCCGTCCACCAGCACCACCAGCGGGGTCGCGGTGTCCCCGCCGGCCGCGGCCGTCAGCTCCCGCCGCTCGCCGCCCGCCTGGTACGAGCCGACCGGCCCGCCGTCCAGGAAGACCGAGGCCACCGCGGCGGCCTCCTCGACCAGCCCGCCGGAGCTGCCCCGCAGGTCGAGCACCACCGCCCGGGCGCCCTGCGCCGCCGCCCGGACCTGCTCGGCCACGCCGTCGGTGAAGGCGGCCACCGCGATCCGCACCACGCCCGGCGCGAGCGGGACCGCCGTGACCTCCTGGGCCTGCAGCAGCTGCCGGTGCAGCACCACCTCGCGCACCGGACCGCCCCGGCGCTGCACCGCGAGCTCGACCGTCGAGCCGGCCCGCCGCTCGCCGTCGCCGCGCAGCCGGGCCACCACCTCGGTGACCGGCAGCCGGTCGGTCCGGACCCCGTCGATGTGCAGCAGCCGGTCCCCCACCTCGACCCCGGCCGCCGCGGCCGGCCCGGCGGGCCGCACCTGGGAGACCTCGGTGGCGCCGTCCTGCGCCCGGCCGACCGAGAGCCCGACCCCGAGGTAGCGCCCCAGCAGGTAGTCCGCGTACTCCTGCGGGCTGTAGTACGCCGCCCAGCGGTCCCCGCTCGCGCCGAGCAGCCGCTCGGCCTCGGAGCGGGTGAGCCGCGCGCCGGACAGCCGTGGGCCGGGCAGGGTGTCCTGCGAGGCCGAGCGCCCGGCCGGCGCGAGCGGCTCCCCCCAGGCACCGGCCAGCGCCCCGCCGAGCAGCACCACCCCGAACACCAGACTGAGCGTGGCCCCCTGTCGCACCTGCCGTGACATGGATCGGAGTCTAGGGGCCGCAGCCCCGCGTACGACAAGGGCGCGGGCCCGCTCGTGGAAGCGGGGCCCGCGCCCTGTGTCAGGTCGCCGGGAGAAGGCTCAGACCTTGAGGTACTTCCGCAAGGTGAAGAAGGCCGCGATCCCGGCCATGCCCATGCCGATGACCACCAGCAGCGGTATCACCGCGAGCACCGAGGAGATCCCGATGAACTGGATGAACTGGACGCGCTGCGCCAGGAAGTTCTGCACGAAGTAGTGCCCGCCGAGCAGCAGCGCGGAGGCCATCACCGCGCCGAGCAGCGCCGCGAAGGCGGCCTCGGCGATGAACGGCATCTGCACGTAGAAGTTCGAGGCACCGACCAGGCGCATGATGCCGGTCTCGCGGCGGCGGCTGAACGCGGACACCCGGACGGTGTTCACGATCAGCAGCAGTGCCACGAAGAGCATCAGCACCATGATCACGAAGGCGGCGGTCTGCAGACCGTTCAGCAGGCCGAACAGGTTCTCCAGGATCTTCCGCTGGTCCTCGACGGACTTCACCCCCGCCTTGCCGGCGAAGGCGCTCTGGATCACGTCGTACTTCGTCGGGTCGTCGAGCTTGACCCGCCAGGACTGCGGCATCGCCTCCGGGCCCACCGCCTGCAGCAGCGGGTTGTCCGGGTTGGTGTCCTTCCAGCGCTTGTACGCCTCGGTCGAGCTCTCGAAGGTCGAGCTCTGCACCAGCTGGGTCATCGAGTCCAGCTGGGTCTTGACGTCCTTGATCTGCAGGTCGGTGGCTGCGCCGTTGCTGCACTGCGGGGACGTCTTCTGGTCCGCCTTGGTGCAGAAGTAGATGCTCACCTCGACCTTGTCGTACCAGTAACCCTTCATCGAGTTGACCTGGTCGCGCACCAGGAGGCTGGCACCGGCGAGGGCGAGCGAGAGCGCGACACTGACCACGACCGCGATGGTCATGGTCAGGTTGCGGCGGAGACCGACACCGATCTCCGACAGAACGAACTGGGCGCGCATGCTTTTCTCACTCCAGGGTCTACGGGTGGGGCAACGAGGCGGGCGGGAGGTCTAGTGCTGGTAGCCGTAGACGCCGCGGGCCTGGTCGCGGACCAGCAGCCCCTTGTCGAGCTCGATCACTCGCTTGCGCATCTGGTCGACAATGGCCTGGTCGTGCGTGGCCATCAGGACCGTCGTGCCGGTGCGGTTGATCCGGTCGAGCAGCTTCATGATGCCGACCGAGTTCTGCGGGTCGAGGTTACCCGTGGGCTCGTCGGCGATCAGGAGCATCGGGCGGTTCACGAAGGCCCGGGCGATCGCCACACGCTGCTGCTCACCACCGGAGAGCTCGCCGGGCATCCGCTCCTCCTTGCCGCCGAGGCCGACCAGGTCCAGCACCTCGGGCACGACCTTGTTGATCGCACTCTTGGGCTTCCCGATCACCTCCAGGGCGAAGGCCACGTTCTGCGCGACGGTCTTGTTCGGGAGCAGGCGGAAGTCCTGGAACACGGTGCCCAGCTGGCGGCGCATGTGCGGCACCTTCCAGTTGGACAGCTTGCCCAGGTCCTTGCCCAGCACGTGCACCTCGCCGGTGCTCGGCCGCTCCTCCCGCAGGCACAGCCGCAGGAAGGTGGACTTGCCGGAGCCGGAGGAGCCGACCAGGAAGACGAACTCGCCCTTCTCGATCTCCAGCGAGACGTTGTCCAGCGCCGGACGGTTCTGCTTCGGATAGGTCTTGGAGACGTTGTCGAATCTGATCACGGCTGCATCACGGGGGCCATCCTAGGCCGAAGGCCCGCCGGCCCCGGGGGCTCCCAGGCCACCGAGGCCTTGACTATGGACCGTTTTGTCCCGTTCTGACCCGAATAATGCGAGCCAATTCACAGCCGGGACACCGTCATTCCCTGCCCGAGTGGCCCGAGCTGTCCCGGCCCGAGCGCCGGACGGCCGCGAACCTGGCACAGTGGTAGTCGAAGGGGCAGGAACCAGAAGCCCGCCCGGAGCGTTGGCTGTAGCAGCGAGGAGGAGATCGCATGACCTGCGACCATCTGGTGTGCGCCAACTGCAACGGCCGCGTGAGCGAGGGCCGCTGCGCGGTCTGCCGCGCCAACCGAGCCCGGCTGCAGGAGCAGCAGGGCCCGTTCGCCGCGCTCACCCCCACCACCCTGCTCGCCCTGCTGGTGGCCCTGCTCGCGATGGCCTTCATCGCCCACCAGGTCCTGGCCTGAAGCTCGTAGGACACGAAGAAGGCCCCCGGGAACTCTCCCGGGGGCCTTCTTTCACACGGTCTTACTCGCCGCTGGTCTCACGCTGCTTGCGCCAGCGGATACCGGCCTCGATGCTGTGCTTGATTTTCATCGAAGCCGGACTCCTCACGCCTCAGTTCGAGGTTTCCCTCTGCTTGCGCCAGCGGATTCCGGCTTCGATGAACCCGTCGATGTCACCGTCCAGCACGCCCTGCGGGTTGCCGACCTCGAACTCGGTGCGCAGGTCCTTGACCATCTGGTACGGGTGCAGCACGTAGGAGCGCATCTGGTTGCCCCAGGAGCTGCCGCTGTCCTTGAGCGCGTCCATCGCGGCCCGCTCCTCCTGGCGGCGGCGCTCGAGGAGCTTCGCCTGGAGGACGTTCATCGCGGAGGCCTTGTTCTGGATCTGCGAGCGCTCGTTCTGGCAGGAGACCACCACACCGGTCGGGATGTGCGTGATGCGCACGGCCGAGTCGGTGGTGTTGACGCCCTGGCCACCGGGGCCGGAGGCGCGGTAGACGTCGATGCGCAGCTCGGACTCGTCGATCTCGACATGGTCGGACTGCTCGACCACCGGGAGCACCTCGACGCCCGCGAAGGAGGTCTGGCGGCGGCCCTGGTTGTCGAAGGGCGAGATGCGCACCAGGCGGTGGGTGCCCTGCTCGACCGAGAGGGTGCCGTAGGCGTAGGGCGACTTCACGGAGAAGGTCGCGGACTTGATGCCGGCCTCCTCCGCGTACGAGGTGTCGAGCACCTCGGTCGGGTAGCCGTGCCGCTCGGCCCAGCGCAGGTACATGCGCATCAGCTGCTCGGCGAAGTCGGCGGCGTCCACGCCACCGGCCTCGGCCCGGATGTTGACCAGGGCCTCACGGGCGTCGTACTCGCCGGAGAGGAGGGTGCGGACCTCCAGCTCCTCGACGGCCTTCTGGACGGCCGTCAGCTCGGTCATCGCCTCGGCGAGGGTGTCCGCGTCGTCCTCGGCCTCGGCCAGCTCGAAGAGCACGCCGAGGTCGGAGACACGGCTGCGCAGGGCAGTGACCTTGCGGAGTTCGCCCTGCAGGAAGGAGAGCCGGCTGGTGACCTTCTGCGCATTGGCGAGGTCGTCCCACAGGTTCGGGGCGGCTGCTTCCTCCTCCAGAATCGCGATGTCGGCCCGGATCTTGTCCAGGTCGAGGACGGCCTCGATCGACCCCATGGTCGTCTCGAGGGACTTGAGCTCTTCAGAAGGATCGACGGCTGCCACGCCACCAGCCTAATGGATACGCAGGCAGCCGGTTGCAGCGCCCGGGGGCGCGGGGAACTGCGCGAACCCGGAAGAAACAGACCCGCACCCGGCGGCGCGCCTCGCTCCGTGGTGGTCCGCCGCGAACGCCGCATACGCCGCAGCCGCCCCCGCGAGCAACAGCACGACCGCCACCAGCACCGCCAACATCCGCCGCCGCCGCACCAGAGCCTTCCGCCCCTTCCGGTGCCCGGCCGGAGCAGTGGCCCGCTGTGCCTGCGACTGGGCCGCGTACGAGGCCAGCTCCTGCGCCGAGGGCCGCCGCAGGCTGGTGTGCGTGTCCCGCGTGGAGTCCGGCGACGGCGTCGGCACCAGCGGCACGGCGGGCCCGCGCCGGCGGCGGTGGGTGCCGGGGCCCGCGTCGATCTCGGCGTAGACGGCCTCGCCGGGGGTGAGCAGCTCCTCGGCGGGGGGCTTGCCCTGGGCGGGGACGGCCAGCGGCGGCAGGCCGGCCAGCGCGGGCAGCTGCTCGCGCAGGCGGGTGGCCAGCTCGGCGGCGCGCAGCCGGGAGGCGGGGGCCTTGGCCAGGCACTCGGCGATGATCCGCCAGAGGCCGTCCGGCAGGCCCGGCACCGGGGGCACGCTCTCGGTGACGTGCCGCCGCAGCACGGCGCCGGTGTGGCCGCCGCCGAAGGGGGTGAAGCCGGCCAGGAGTTCGTAGAGCACGGTGGCCAGCGCGTAGATGTCCACGGCGGCCCGCGGCTCCAGGCCCTCGATGATCTCGGGGGCCAGGTAGTCGGGGGTACCGATGATCCGGGTGGCCCGGGTACGGCGGGGGGCGTCGACCAGGCGGGCGATGCCGAAGTCCGTGAGCTTGGCGCGGGGGGCGCCGCCGGGGCCGGGCGGGGCGGCGAGGTCGAGCATGACGTTCTCGGGCTTGACGTCCCGGTGGACGATCCCGGCCGCGTGGGCGGCGGCCAGGCCGTCGGCCACGTCGGCGATCACCGAGACGGCGGCCTGCGGGGCGAGGACGCCCTCGCGTTCGAGGCGGGAGCGCAGGTCGGTGCCCTGGACGAGTTCCATCACCAGGGCGAGGTCGTCGCCGTCCACCACCATGTCGCGCACGCCGACCACCCGGGGGTGGTCGAGGCTGGTGAGCGCGGCCCGCTCCTGGACGAAGCGGCCGACCAGCACCTGATCGGAGGCCAGGTCCTCGCGCAGCAGTTTGACGGCCACCGGCCCGTCCGGCCCGTCACCGAGCCAGACCGTCCCCGCGGAGCCTCGGCCGATCACCTGGTGGACGGTGTACCGGCTGCCGATCTTGCGTGCCAATGCTGCTGCTCCGTAGGCGGCGGGAGCGCACGGCCCGTCGGGTGCGCTCGGTAGGTCGGTCCGTCAGCGACCAACCTACGCGCCTCGGAGGGCTCCGGGGCCCGTCGAAGGCCCTCCTGGGGGCGGAAAAATCGTGAACTGTCGACAAAGCGACAAGATCACTGCCCGCGCGGACCTCCGACGGACCGTCAGCCGCCGGCCTTGTGCAGCCAGTCCGTCGCGGTGTGGAACCAGCCCTGCACATCGGCCCAGTACTGCGGCAGCGGCGTGAAGTTCCACAGCGCCACGGCGGCCACCGCCAGGATCAGCAGCACCATCAGGCAGCCCTTGAGGCAGCCCAGGCCCGGGATGTACATCCGGTTCCGGCTGCGCGGGCGCGGCTCCCGCTCACGCGGGGCCGGCTCGGGCTCGCGGTAGGCCGGCTCCCGGCGCAGCGGCTCGCGCGGCGCGGGCTCCCGGTGCTGCGGCACCGGCGGCTCGGCCCTGCGCTGCGGCGCGGGGGCGGCCGCGTACGGCTGGGGCGGCGGGGCCTGCTGGTAGCCGGGCTGCGGCGGCGGCGCCTGCTGGTAGCCGGGCCGCTGGCCGTAGGGCGGCTGGCCCTGCTGGCCCTGCCCGTACTGCGGCTGCGGAGGCTGCGGCGGCCGGCCGTACCCCTGCGGCGCGCCCTGGCCGTACTGCCCCTGCCCCTGCGCCTGCCCGTAGGCGGGTGCCTGGCCAGGCCCGCGGTACGGCTGCGGCGGCTGGTACTGCGGGCGCGGGGCGCCCGACTGGTACGGGCGCGGGGCGACCTGCGGCTCGGCGAAGTCCTGCTGGTCGAAGTAGCCGATCTCGGTCTGCTGGTTGCGGTCGCGGGCGGCGCGCAGCTGGGTCTGCCACGGGTGCGGTGTCTCGGCGCCGGGAGCGCCGGCCGGGGCCGCGGGCATCGGGGGCATCACCTGGGTACGGTCGGCGGCGGGCGGGGCGCCCATCACCTGGGTGCGGTCGGCGGCCCCGACCGGCTCGGCACCCATCACCTGGGTGGCGGCCGAGGGGTCGTACCCGGCGGCGCCGGTGGGCAGCACCTGGGTCGGGTCGGACCAGGCCTGCGCCTCCAGGGGCGCCTCGGCGGCCGGCCGCGGGTCGGGGAGCAGCAGTGCGCCGACGGCCAGCGCGGCGTCCACCGCGGCGGGCGAGGCGTGCACGCCGACCCCGGCCGCGACCACCCGCAGCGCGTTTGCCAGCGAGACGGCGCTCGGCCGCCGGGCCGGGTCCTTGCGCAGGCAGTGCTCGATCACCGTCCAGAGCGGCTCGGGCATGGTGCGCGGGCGCTCGGGCTCCTGCGCCAGGTGCGCGTGCAGCACGCTCAGCGGGTTGTCGCCCTGGAAGGGCGGGCGGCCGGTGAGCAGCTCGTAGAGCATGATCCCGGCGCCGTAGACGTCCACCGCCGAGGTCTGCGGGCGGCCGTCGGCGGACTCGGGCGCGATGTACGCCGGGGTGCCGACGAACTCGTGGGTGCGGGTGATGCCCGGGGAGTCGGCGAGGCGGGCGATGCCGAAATCGGTGAGCAGCGGGTGCATCTGCTCGACGCCGTCCACCGTGACGGTGGCCAGCATCACGTTGGCGGGCTTGAGGTCGCGGTGCACGATCCCGTCCGCGTGGCTGGCGGCCAGCGCGTCGGCGACCTGGGCCATCAGCAGGGCGGCGGCGATCGGCGAGAGCGGCCCGCTCTCGCGCAGGTAGCGGAACAGGTCCGGGCCCTCGACCAGGTCCATCACCAGGGCGAGCAGCTCGCCCTCCACCACCAGGTCACGGACCCGGACGATGTTGGGGTGGTCGAGCCGCAGCAGCACCGAGCGCTCCCGCAGGAAGCGCATGACGATGTCCGGATCGGCCGCCAGTTCCTCGCGCAGTATCTTGATCGCGACCGGACGGCCCGGCTCGATCCCGGGCACGGCGACGCCATCGCGCACCCGCGCGCGCCAGACGGTGCCGGTGGCACCGCGCCCGAGGCTCTCCTCGAGCAGATACTTGCTGCCGACTGGCCGCACCTGTGAGCTCCTGTTGTCGCCGGGCTGCCGGGCCCGTGTTTCCGGCAACTCTAACCGCGTACGGCGGCGAATCCGAGGTGCGGCGGCCGGTGCCCCGGGCCCTCGACGGCCGCCCGCCGGGGCGTACCTTGACCTGACAGGGTGTCGGCTCCACCATGTCGATCATCGCAAGATCGTCAAATCCGGTACCGTGCGCGGACGGTCGGTGCCTGCTGGCAAGATGGCAGCACCACACCTGCGGGCTCCGGCCGAGCGGTACGAAGAAGGGACCACGGGCGAGATGCAGATCCGGCTGACCGTCCTCCGACCGCGCAGCGGCCAGACCTCCCAGGCCGCCACCGACGTGCTCGTCACCGCCCCGGTCGGCACACCGCTCGGCACCGTCGCGGGGGCGCTCGCGGGCGCGGTGGGCGTACGCGGCCCGCGCTCCGCGACCCATGTGCACCTCTACGCCGGGGCCCGCCGCCTCGACGAGCAGGCGCTGCTGGGCCACCCGCCGCTGCTGGACGGCGCCGTGCTGAGCCTGAACGAGCCGGACCCGGACGCCGAGGAGGCCGCCCGCCCCGCCAGCGCCGAGCTGCGCGTGGTCGGCGGGCCGGACGCGGGCGGCGTGCACCGCCTGCACGGCGAGCAGATCAGCGTCGGCCGCTCCAGCGAGGCCGACGTACCGCTGGACGACCCGGACGTCTCCCGGCTGCACCTGGCCCTGCACCTGGCCGCCGACGGGCAGGTCACCGTGCAGGACCTCGGCTCCACCAACGGCACCACCCTGGACGGGCGCTTCCTGCGCGGCGAGCCCGCCGAACTGCCCGAAGGCGCACTCCTGCGGCTCGGCGAGTCCACCCTGCAGCTCGCCCGCCCCGAGCCCGCCGAGCCCCGCCCGGCCGCCCCGGACGGGCAGGGCCACCTCGAGCTGGCCGCCGCCCCGCCGGCCCGGCCCGCCACCGCCGCGCCCGCACCCGCCCCCGAGCCCGAGCAGCCCACCGCCCCCGGCCGGGCCCGCTCGCTGCTCGGCCGCCGCCGCCCGCGCACCCCCGAGGCCCCCAGCCCCGCCCAGCAGCACACGGCCGCCGCCACCCGGCAGGCCGCCGCACTGCGCGAGCGCCACCCCGACCCGGCCGCCCTGCTGCTCGCCGCGCTCACCCCGGGCCCCCGGCTCTGGGAGCGCGGGCCCCACCACCCCGACTCGCTCACCCTGCGCCTGGGCACCGCCGCCCGGCCGGGCGGCCCCGGCACCGCCCCGGGCACCCTGCTGCCGGACGTCCCCGTCGCGGTCGAGCTGCGCGCCGTCGGCAGCCTGGGCCTGGCCGGTCCGCGCGACCGTCTCGCGGGGCTGGCCCGCGCCGTGATCGCCCAGCTCGCCGCGCTGCACCCGCCGAGCGCGCTGAGCCTCGTGCTGGTCAGCGCCGGCGAGCCGGCCGTGGCCGACTGGTCCTGGGCGCTCTGGCTCCCCCACCTGCTCCCCACCCACGGGCAGGACTGCCGTCGGCTGGTCGCCCTGGACCCCGCCCAGGCCGAGGCCCGGCTCGCCGAGCTCAGCTCGCTGGAGCCCGCCGCCCGGCCGCCCGCCACCGTCGTCCTGGTCGACGGGGACGTGGGCAGCCCCGAAGCCCGCCGCCTGCTCGAACTGCTGCTGCGCCAGGGCCCGGCCCTCGGCGTCTTCCCCGTCTGCCTGGCCGAGCACCCGGACGACCTGCCCGCCGTCGGCGCCACCGCCGTGGTGACCGGCGAGGTCGCCACCCAGCTCACCCTCACCACCCCGGCCGGGCGGGTCGAGGAGATCGCCCTCGACGCCGTCTCCGCCGCCTGGGCCGAGCGGCTGGCCCGGGCGCTGGCCCCCCTGCGCGAGGCCACCCCCACCAGCCGGGGCCCGCTGCCCGAGGCACTGCGCCTGCTCGACCTGCTCCACCTGGACAGCGTCACCCCCAGCAAGCTCTCCGCCCGCTGGGCCGCCCTGCCGGTGACCCCCGGCACCGCCACCGCCCTGCTCGGGACCACCCGGGACGACCTCTGCACCGTCGACCTGGCCGACCCCGACCTGATCGACCCCGCCGAGGGCGGTGGCCCCCACCTGCTGGTCGGCGGCGCCAAGGGCTCCGGCAAGACCGAGCTGCTGCGCACCCTGGTCGCCTCGCTCGCCGTCTCCGAGCGGCCCGAGCGGCTCGCCATCCAGATCGTCGAGGCCCGGGCCGCCACCGAGGGCGGCGAGCTGCAGGGCTGCGCGGACCTGCCGCACGTCACCGCCCATCTGGACGCGGCGGCCGACCCACGCCAGGCGATAGTCACCGCCGAGGCCCTGCTGGACGAGCTGACGCACCGTGAGGCCCTCTTCGGTGAGCTCGACTTCACGGCCTGGCTCTCCGAGCTCCGGCTGTCCTCCCCCTCGCTGGTGACGGCCGGCGGCGGTCCCGGCGGCCTTCCGCTCGCCGCTCCCCGCAAGGCTCCGGAGGCCCGGGGCGACGCACCCGCCCGACAGGTCATCGTGGTGGACGACTACGACGCCCTGCTCGCCCCGACCTCCCCCGCCGGCCGCCCGCTGGCCCGTTCGCTCGCCGCCGTCGCCCAGCGCGGCGGCCGTGTCGGCATCCACCTGGTGGCCACCACCGGCGCCCCCGAGGAGACGGCGGGCACCGAGCTCGACGACCTGGCCCTCCTGCGGATCGCGCTGCGCGCGGCCGACCCGGCCGACTCCGATCTGCTCATCCACCTCTCGGACGCGGCCGCCCTGGCCCCCGACACCCCCGGCCGCGGCTACCTCCGCCGTCCCGACGGCGGCGTGACCGCCTTCCAGACCGCCCGCGTCAGCGGCCGCATCCCCCGCACCGCCACCCTCCGCCCCACCGTGGTCGCCATAGACCCCACCCAGCTCGGCGCCCCGCCCACCCACCGCCCCGTCCGCGAACTGGGCAACGGCCCCACCGACCTGGCGCTGCTCGCGAGCGCCCTGCAGCGCGCCGCTGTCAGCTAGGCAACCCCGTTCAGTTGCAACACCAAGGGGCGCGGGGAACTGCGCGAGTCGGAAGGCGACCGGCCGTCACCTTCCGCACCCGCGCAGTTCCCCGCGCCCCTGGTGGTTCCGCTCAGCGCGCAGCGCGGAGCAGCGTGCGAATGACTCGCATCGCCACCGACAGGCTCGACAGCTCGTAGTTGTCCGAACCCCTTATGTCGTCGAGCGTGGTCTTCGCCCGGCTCAGCAGCGTCGCGTTGAGCTCGGCCCAGGCGTCGTACCGCTCCTCCGGCGAGGAGCCCTCCGTGCCGCAGCCGAGGATGTCGGCCGTCAGTGCCGCGTGCGCCGCGAACAGGTCCTCACGGATCGCCGCACGGGCCATCGAGGACCAGCGGTCGGTCCGCGGGAGGTCGATGATCCGGTCCAGCAGGTGGGTGATCTGCAGGCGGTCGGCCAGGTCGTAGTACAGCTCGGCGACGTCCATGACGTCCGCGCCCGAGCGGTCGGCGACCCCGACGATGTCCAGCGTCGGGAAGGCGGAGGAGAGCCCCGCGATCCGCGTCGCCAGTGCGTCCGGCACGCCCGCCTCGGCGAGCTCCTGGTAGACCGACTCGAACCAGGCCAGGTCCTCGCCGCGCAGCGGCTTGGGCAGGCTGCCCCAGACCTGGTTGGCCCGGTCGCGGAAGAACTCGATGGTGCCCGCGATGTCCAGCGGCTGGCGCCGGTTGTTGAGCATCCACCGGGTGGCCCGCTCGACCAGGCGGCGCGAGTGCAGGCGCATCTTGGTCTGCGCGGCGGCGGAGACCAGGTTGTCCAGGCCCTCGACCTCGTCCCAGATCTGCTCCAGGCCGAAGACGGCGCGCGCCGCGGCGTGCGTGCGGGCGACCTCCTCGTAGGTCGCGCCCGTCTCCTCGCGGAGACGGAAGGCGAAGGTGCAGCCACCGCGGTTGATCGTGTCGTTGACGATCAGCGTGGTGATGATCTCCCGGCGCAGCGGGTGCTTGTCGATCGCGTCGGCGAAGCGGGCCTGCAGGGCGGTCGGGAAGTACTCGTGCAGCGTGGTGCGGAAGTACTGGTCGTCCGGCAGGTCGGTGGCGAGCAGCTCGTCGGCCATCGTGATCTTGGTGTAGGCGAGCAGCACCGACAGCTCGGGCTGGGAGAGCCCGCGCCCGGCCTGCTGGCGCTCGCGGATCAGCTTGTCCGCGGGCAGGTACTCCAGCGCGCGGTCGAGCTGGCCGGCCGCCTCCAGGCGGTTGATCATGCGGGCGTGGACGTCGACCATGCTCGCGGCCTGGGCCACGGCGTTGGCCAGCACGACGTTCTGCGCGTAGTTGTTGCGCAGCACCAGGTGGCCGACCTCGTCGGTCATCTCGGCGAGCAGCGTGTTGCGCTGCTTGACCGTCATGTCGCCGTCGGCGACGACCTGGTTGAGCAGGATCTTGATGTTGACCTCGTGGTCCGAGGTGTCCACACCGGCCGAGTTGTCGATCGCGTCGGTGTTGATCCAGCCGCCCGTCTCGGCGGGGCCGCCGACGGCCGCGTACTCGATGCGGCCGAGCTGGGTGCAGCCCAGGTTGCCGCCCTCGCCGATGACGCGGGCGCGGACCTGGCCGCCGTTGACGCGGATCGAGTCGTTGGCCTTGTCGCCGACCTCGGCGTTGGTCTCGGCCGAGGACTTGACGTAGGTGCCGATGCCGCCGTTCCAGAACAGGTCGACGGGCGCCTGCAGGATGGCCTTCATCAGCTCGGCCGGGGTGAGGCGGGTCTCCTCGATGCCCAGGGCCGTGCGCACCTGCGAGCTCAGCTGGATCGACTTGGCGGAACGCGGGAAGACGCCGCCGCCGGCCGAGATCAGCGACTTGTCGTAGTCGTCCCAGGAGCTGCGCGGCACGTCGAACAGGCGGCGGCGCTCGGCGAAGGAGACGGCCGCGTCCGGGTTCGGGTCGAGGAAGATGTGGCGGTGGTCGAAGGCGGCGACCAGGCGGATGTGCTCGCTGAGCAGCATGCCGTTGCCGAAGACGTCACCGGACATGTCGCCGATGCCGACGACGGTGAAGTCCTGGGTCTGGGTGTCGACGCCCAGCTCGCGGAAGTTGCGCTTGACCGACTCCCAGGCACCGCGGGCGGTGATGCCCATGCCCTTGTGGTCGTAGCCCGCCGAGCCGCCGGAGGCGAAGGCGTCGCCCAGCCAGAAGCCGTAGGACTCGGCCACGCCGTTGGCGATGTCGGAGAAGGTCGCGGTGCCCTTGTCGGCGGCGACGACCAGGTAGGTGTCGTCCTCGTCGTGGCGGACGACGTCCTTGGGGTGCACGACCGCACCGGCGACCAGGTTGTCGGTGATGTCGAGCAGCGCCGAGATGAAGGTCTTGTACGAGGCGATGCCCTCGGCCAGCCAGGCGTCGCGGTCGACCGACGGGTCCGGCAGCTGCTTGGCGACGAAGCCGCCCTTGGCGCCGACCGGCACGATGACGGTGTTCTTGACCATCTGGGCCTTGACCAGGCCGAGGATCTCGGTGCGGAAGTCCTCGCGGCGGTCGGACCAGCGCAGGCCGCCTCGGGCGACCTTGCCGAAGCGCAGGTGCACGCCCTCGACCTGGGGCGAGTAGACCCAGATCTCGAAGGCCGGGCGCGGCGCCGGGAGGTCCGGGATGGCCTGCGGGTCGAACTTCATCGACACGTAGGAGTGCCACTCGCCGGTGTCGGAGTGCTGGAAGAAGTTGGTCCGCAGGGTGGCCTTGATCAGGTGCAGGAAGGAGCGCAGGATGCGGTCCTCGTCCAGCGAGACGACCTCGTCCAGGGCCCCGGCCAGCTCCTCCAGGATGCCCTCGGTGAGCTCGGCGGCACCGGACTGGTGGCTCGGGCTCAGGCGGGCCTCGAAGAGGTTCACCAGCAGGCGGGTGGCGTGGACGTTGTTGCGGAGCGCGTCCTCCATGTAGTCCTGGGAGAACGTGCTCCCGGCCTGGCGGAGGTACTTGGCCAGCGCGCGCAGCACGACGGCCTGGCGCCAGGTCAGCCCGGCGGTCAGGACCAGCTCGTTGAAGCCGTCGTTCTCCGCCTTGCCGGTCCAGGTGGCCGCGAAGGTGTCCTGGAAGCGCTCGCGGGCCTCGTCGGTGAGGCCGGTGGCCTCGCGCAGCTTGAGGCCGAAGTCGTAGACCCAGGCGGTGGTGGCGTCCGAGCGGGTGAGCGCGTACGGGTGCTCGTCGAGCACCTCGACGCCCAGGCGCTGCAGGACGGGCAGGACCTCGGTGAGCGAGATCGGGCCGCCGACCCGGTAGATCTTGAAGCGGCGCTCGTCGTCGCCGGCGCCGACCGGCTGGTAGAGGTTCAGGCGGAAGTCGCCCTCGCCGCTCAGCGACTCGATCTGCTTGACGTCGGCCACGGCGGCGCGGGCCGGGAAGTCGGCGCGGTAGCCGTCGGGGAAGGCGGTGGCGTACTTGCGGCCGAGCTCGGCGGCCAGCTCCTCGCCCAGCTCGATGTGCAGCTGGTCGTGGAAGTTGTCCATCCAGAACCGGGCGGCCTCGGCCAGCTTGGCCTCGATCTGCTCGATCTCGGCCTCGCTGAGCTGCTGCAGCTCGCTGCCCTTCGCGACCCGCACCACGAAGTGCAGACGGGTCAGCACCGACTCGGTGGAGTAGATCGTGTAGTCGACGGTGTCGCCGTTGAGCTCGGTCTTCAGGATCTTGGTCAGGCTCTCGCGGACCCGGGTGTTGTACCGGTCGCGCGGCAGGTAGACCAGCGCCGAGAAGTAGCGGCCGTACTCGTCCTGGCGCAGGAACAGGCGCAGCTTACGGCGCTCCTGCAGGTAGAGGACGCTGGTGGCGATCGAGCGCAGCTCGTCGGCCGGGGTCTGGAAGATCTCGTCCCGGGGGAAGGTCTCCAGGATCTGCAGCAGGTCACGCCCGTCGTGGCTCTCGCTGGAGAAGCCGGAGCCGTCGAGCACCTCCTGCACCTTGCGGCGCACCACCGGGATGCGGGAGACGGACTCGGTGTACGCGGCGGAGGAGAGCAGGCCGATGAAGCGGCGCTCGCCGATCACGTTGCCGGCGGCGTCGAACTTCTTGACGCCGACGTAGTCAAGGTAGGCCGGGCGGTGCACGGTGGCGCGGCTGTTGGCCTTGGTCAGGACGAGCAGCTTCTTCTCGTGCGCCTTGGCCCGCACGGGGGCGCTCAGGCGGCCGAAGGCCTCGCTGACGGGGTGGTGGTCGGTGTCGTGGCTGAGCGGGTCGGAGCGCAGCACGCCGAGGCCGGTGCCGGGGACGGCCCGCAGCACCTCCTCGCCCTCGTGCTCGGCGAGGTCGTACTCGCGGTAGCCGAGGAAGGTGAAGTGGTCGTCGGCCAGCCAGCGCATCAGCTCCCAGGCCTCGCCGACCTCCTGCTCGGCCAGGTGGGCCGGGGGCTGCTCGGCGAGCTCGTCGGCCAGGCGCAGGGCCGAGTCACGCATCTTGGACCAGTCCTCGACGACCTCGCGGACGTCACCGAGCACCCGGCGCAGGTTGGTCTCGATGGTGCGCAGGTCCTCGCGGTCCGTCTCGCGGTCGATCTCGATGTGCATCCACGACTCGACCACGGCGTCGGCGGGCCACTCGACCCCGGCGGCCTGGTTGCGGGAGCAGGCGTCGATGTCGAGGATCTCGAGGAGCTTGCCGGAGATGTCACGGCGGACGGCCAGCTGCGGGTGGATCACCACGTGGATGCCGCGGTCCTGGCGGGTCAGCTCGTTGGTGACCGAGTCGACCAGGAAGGGCATGTCGTCGGTGACGACCTCGACCACGGTGTGGCCGCAGGACCAGCCGTTCTCCTCGACACTCGGGGTGTACACCCGGACCTCGGCGGTACCCTGCGGGCGCTTGAGGCCCAGCCGGTAGTGCGAGGCGGCCGCGCCGTAGACGTCGACCGGGTCCCGGTCGACCAGGTCCTCGGGGGCCGTGTGGAGGTAGTAGTGGTGCAGGTACGCGGCGAGCGCGCCGTTGCTCAGCCCCTCCCCGGGCGCCGCACCCCCCACCTGGCTGTTCTCAGCGGCAGTCGCTGCCTTCGTGAGCAGGTCCGCCTTGGCTGCGTCCAGCTTGGTCTGCATGACTTCTTGGCTCCTGTCGCGCGCCGTTGCGTGACTCGGTGGTGGTGGGTGATCACCGCCGGGTCTGCCGCAATCCTCCCTCACGGATCGGACGAAAACCGCGCATGCCACGCATGGAACGACCTTCGTCCGGGTACATGAGGACTTTTGCCCTGCGGAGCCACCCGACGACGCCAGTCAGCCTAACCGGAGGAAACGAAGGTGTCAGGGGACAGAGAGGCACAAAGCCGTAGGAAGATCGTTCCTCGCTGGACACCTTGTCCAATCCTGCCCGTGAAGCTGTCAGTCTCTGCCAGCTCTACTCATCGGTTCACCTCATGTGCGGGTAGGTATGACCGGTCGACGGCAGCAGCGTCTCCGCGACCGTCCGGGTGTCGATCCACGGCCGCAGCTCCGCACCCGGCCGGGCCGGCAGGCCGTTGACCTGCAGTCGGGCCGCCGCGTACCGCAACCGCTCCACCGCCCCGGTGATCGCCTGCCCCTCCCGCGCCAGCACCGAACCGCACGGCGCGGCCGCCACCCGCCCGAGCTGCTCCGCCCAGTCCTCGTACACCTGGACGGCGAGCACCGGGCCGGGGGCGTCGTCCGCACCGACCAGCACCGTCGGCCGGACGAACCAGCCGATCGCCTCGTCGTACTGGCCGCCCGCCGCGATCTCCACCGCCCGCTCCAGCGCGGCCGTGGTCCGCCGGTACGCCTGGCGGTCGGGCAGCGCGCCCATGAAGTTGGTCAGATCGGTGACGTCCCCGACCGGGAGCGCGTCCACCTCGGCCGCCAGCCCGTCCTTGACCTGCTGCCAGAGCCCACGCGGCAGGTACGCCCGCCCCAGGCTCTGCTCGCCGAACGCCCCCCGGATCAGCACCGACCGCAGCACCGCCGGATCGGCCGAGCGGTGGGCGACCAGGAAGCCCCGGCCCGCCGGCTCGGCGACGGCCCTCGCGCGCCCGCCCGGGTGGTGGCCCTCGCCCGAGTACACCCCCGCCAGCGCCGGGTCGGCCAGCAGGGCCGGGGCGAGCTGCTGCCCGTCCCCGGTCACCAGGTTGACCACCCCGGGCGGCAGGCCGGCGGCCTCCAGCAGGCGCATCAGGTGGTGCGCGGCGAGCAGCCCGGCGGGCCTCGGCCGCCAGACCACCGTGTTCCCCAGCAGCACGGGCGCCGTCACGGCCTCCGGTGACGCGGGCGCCGCCACGTACACGAACCCGTCCAGCGGCCGGTGGTCCGCCCGTCGCCACTCCCCCGGCGCCGACGCCGGCTGCTCGGCCAGCAGTTCCTTGGCCTCCCGCACCGCCCGGCGCCAGCCGTCCACCAGCCCGCACACCGCCAGCTCCGCCTGCCGGGCACTGCGCGACTCCCCCAGCACGGCGGCCGCCACCACCGTCTCCCGCCAGGGCCCGGCCAGCAGCTCCGCCGCCCGCAGCAGCACGGCGGCCCGGTCGTCGTACGCCGTCGCCCGCCACTGCGCCCCGGCGGCCAGCGCCGCGTCCACCGCCAGCCCGGCGTCCTCCCGGGTCGCGTTCCCGTACTCCCCGAGCCGGGCGGCATGGTGGTGCGGCTGCACCACCTCCAGCCGCTCGCCGCCGCCGAAGCGCCGCTCGCCGCCGATCACCATCGGCAACGGCGGCCGCTCGGCCGCCAGCTCGTCCAGCCGCCGCTCCAGCGCCGCCCGCTCGGGGCTGCCGGGGGCGTAGTCGCGCACCGGCTCGGCGGCGTGCTCCGGCACCCTGGTCACGGCGTCGATGGGCATGGCGGGGGCTCCCTCGGGTCTGGCGGCGCGTCAATCCAGATTGACGGCATTTCACCCGGTTCGTCCCCGCCGACACGCCCGGCAGCAGGTGCGGCTCAGGCCACCAGGCGCTCCGCCAGCTCCACGGCCTCCGCCAGGCTGTCCACCACCGGCACCCCGAGCACCTCCAGCTTGGCCCGGGTGTGCGAGCCGCCGGTGTACAGCACCGCCTGCGCGCCGGCGTTCAGCGCCGCCTTCGCGTCGTCCGAGGCGTCCCCGATCAGCACCGTCCGCCGCACGTCCACGCTCTCGCCGAGCGCGGCCAGGTGCCGCAGCAGGTACCCGGCCTTCCCCGTCCCGTCGGAGGGCCCGATCCGGCCGTCCACCCGCAGGAAGTGCGCCTCGATCCCCCGCTCCCGCACCTGCGGCACCAGCCGCTCGTGCTCGTGCATCGACAGCAGCGACTGGCTCCGCCCCGCCGCCCCCCACCCGGCCAGCAGCTCCGCCGCCCCGTCGGTCAGCCCGCAGGCCGGACTCAACTCGGCGTACCGCTCCTGGAACGCCAGGTCCAGCACCCGCCACTCGTCCGCGCTCGGCGCCCGCCCCAGCAACCGCTCGTAGAACCGCGGTATCGGGAAGCAGTACAGCTCCCGGTACGTCTCCAACGTGATCGGAGCCACCCCGATCGTCGCGAAGGCGGCATTGCTCGCCGCCACCACCGCACCCATGTCGTGCAGCAGCGTGCCGTTCCAGTCCCAGACGATGTGTGGTGTCCCCATCCGGTCAACGGTAACGCCCTGCCCCGGCCCCGATCCGGGCCGGGGCAGGGCGTCGGCGGGTCAGCGCGGGGTGCCGGTGAGGCAGGCGACGGAGTCGGAGACCGTGGTCCGGGTCCCGGCGTAGTCGTAGACGATGGCGGTGACCGAGACATTGGCCCCGGAGCGGTTGCAGGTGAGGTCCAGCTCGCTCGGACCGGCGGCGACGATCTGGTAGTAGCCGCTCGGGAACCAGCTGGCCGAGAACGGCGCCACGCCCGTTGCGTTGATGGTGCAGGTGACCGAGCCCAGGCTGTTGTTGATCGGCTCGGCGAAACAGCTCATCGAGGCGGTCACGGCGGCCGGCCGGATCTGCACGGCCTGGGCGGTCGGCGCGGCGACCAGCGCGGTCGTACCGGCCAGGGCGGCGGCCGTCAGGGCACGGGAAACGAAGGTGCGCATAGGGAACTCCCGAAGCGTGGTGAGGGTGACGTGTGGGGTGTCTCGCGTGCGGCCGCCCCGCGACTCTGGCAGCTCGCCGGTCCTCGCGTACAGAGCCCTGGAGCCCTGGTCCGGATTGACGCGAACCACCACCGTCTCCGGCCCTCACAACCCCCTCCGCCGCCCTCCCGCCGGGCTCCGCCGCAGGTCAGGGACACCTGACACAACTTCAGCTGATATGAATTCAAGCCAACTTGCTATTCACTTCAGCTGGCCCGCCAGTTGATTCGGAATGCTTTGCCCCACTTCGCCGTGGCGGGTGAGGACGCACTCCGTCACGCCGGACACACTGACGCTCGACGGTTTCCGAACTCGCCGGTGTGGCACACTCGTTGGAGTGACGAGTCGGATCGTGATCGTGAACGGACTGCCGGGTTCCGGCAAGAGCACTCTCGGGTCGGCACTGGCCGGTGAGCTGGGTGCGCACTGGCTCTCGAAGGACTTGGTCAAAGAAGCACTGGCCGACGCCGTCCCGCCGGACTTGGAACCGCATCTCGGCAGGGTGGCCATGCAGACGGTCTGGAACCTGGCCGCTGCCGCATCAGGGCTCGTGCTCGTCGACTCCTGGTGGTTCAAGCCGCGGGACTTGGAGCACGCCGCGCGCGGGATCGCCACCGCCGGCGCCGACCGGGTCGTGGAGGTCTGGTGCCGGGTGCCGCCGGAGCTGGCGAGGAAGCGCTACGAAGCGCGCAGCCGGCATGCCGTGCACCACGACGACCGGCCGATGGACGAGCTGTGGGCGGCCTGGGCGGCGGAGGGCGTACCGCTCGGCCTCGGACGGGTGATCGAGGTCGACACCGACCGGGAGGTCGACATCGCCCGGGTCGCGGCCACGGTGACCGCGGAACTGGCCTAGTCGCCCCCGGCCGAGGGCCGGGCCGGCCGCCGTGACCCGTCGGCCGGCTCAGGCCAGCAGGCCGGGGATCTCCTGGGTCGCGAACCAGAGCAGCTCGTGGTCCTCCGCACCGTCCACGGTGAACTGCGCGTCCTGGTCGCCCTGGTCCGCCGCCGCGATGGCCCCGGCGGCGGCCGCGACGTCCGCCTCGGCCTCCGCGACGTCCGCGTGCACGGCGGCCGCCTTGGCCAGGCGCAGCTCGCCCTTCAGGCTGACCCGGCCCAGCGCGGCCTGGTTCTCGTACTCGTCGCCGTCGTACGGCAGCACCACCGACTCGGCCACGTCCGCCGCCACCACGACCCGCCGCCGGGCCGCCCCCGGAGCCGCCGCGAGCAGCCGCAGGGAGGCCTCCGCCGCCCGGCCCAGCGCCGCGTACTCCAGCTCCTCCAGGTCCTCGCTCACGTACCACTCGCGCAGCGCCGGAGTCACCGCGTACGCGGCGGTGCCCTCGAGCAGTCCGCCGGAGTGCGCGGCGGCCAGACCGTCCAGGGTGGTGGGCACGTACACGCGCATCAGGGTGCTCCGGTTCTGCTGGGTGATCCTGAGTGATCCTGAGTGATCCTCAAGGGTCAAGCCTAGGCCCCCCAAGGCCTAGCGGGCGGGCAGCCCCACCCGGCTGGTGCGCAGGGCGGCCTCGAGCACCTCCACCCGGCGGGCGGAGTCCATCATGTTGGGGCCCATCACCACCAGGTCCTCCAGGGTCGGGGCGAGCAGCCGGACCCTGGCACCGGTGGCGCGCAGCTGCGCCGCCTCGCGCAGCAGCTGCCGGGTCACGGTGCGGCGGTAGCGGCTGACCAGCTGGGCCAGCACGCCCTTGGGGCGGTCCCGTTCGCGCCAGCCGCGCAGCGCCGCGAGGGTGCCGCGCTGCCGGTCGTCCACCGGCCAGGCGGGGCGCAGGGCCATCGGGGCGAGGACGTAGATCTCGTCCAGGCCCCGGGGAACGAGCAGGTCGGCGTTGGTGGCCGACCAGCAGCCGCCGTCCACGTACCGGCGGCCGGCCACCTCCACCGGGGCGAACCAGCCGGGGATCGCGCAGGAGGCCATCACCGCGTCCGCGACCTCCGCCTCCGGCGCGTCCGGATCGCCGAAGGTGACCCGCCGCCCGGTGCGGTAGTCCACGGCCACCACCCGCAGGCCCGAGCCCGGCAGCCGGCCGTCCGCGCCGACCAGGCGCCGCACCAGCTCCCCCACCGGCGCCACCGACCCGCGCCCGGTCGGCACGGCGGCGGAGACCATGGTCAGGAACGGGTAGTCCCGCGGATGCCGGACGGCGTCCCGCAGCAGCCCCGGCGAGCCGATCCCCGCCTGCGGCCGGGGCGGCAGGGCACCGCCCACCGCCGTGTCGTAGTCGAACTCCACCCCGGCCAGCGGCCCCGAGACGACGGGCCGGCCCAGGTGGTGGTCGCGCAGCTCGGCGGCGCCCACCCCGGCGGCCAGCATGGTGCCCAGGATCGACCCGGCGGAGGTCCCGAGGATCACCTCGGCCTCGCCCGGCCGCCAGCCGGTGGTCTCCTCGATCGCGCAGAGCGCCCCGATCGTCCAGGCCGCGCCGAGCATCCCGCCCCCGCCGAGCACCAGCCCGCGCCGCACGCCGTCCGCCCCCGGGGCGGCGTCCTGCGCCGGGGCCACCGCCTGCACCGACCGGTTCGCCATGCCCACCCGCCTCTCGGTACGCCTCCCTGCATCCTCCGCCCTACCGGCCGGTAGCACGGCCACTGCCACCGTCCCGCCACCAGAATGTCGCCCGGTGTACGTCCCCCTTCGTGCGCCCCCGCCCGGCCCAGCCGCGTCAACCGGCCGAACCGGCCCCGGCCCCCCGGACGCCCGCCCCGGCCCGGGCACCACCCGAATAGGTGACACCCCCGCGGCCCGCCGACGCCGCGACCGGGGTCGTTGTGACCCTCCCCGCACCCGGGTAGCAAGGAGGCAGCCAGCACCCAGGAGGTCCCCGATGCTCGAACCCGGCACCGTACGGCACCTGACGCCCCGCCAGGGCCCCCGCGTCCGGCCGCTCGTCCACCCGACCGGCCACCCGGCACACCCCGCCGCCGGCCGCCGCCCGGTCCGCACCCCGCACGAGCACACCCGGCCGGCCCACCAGCCCGCGGCGGCGCGCACCGAACCACCCCGGCAGCCGCGCCACCCCCGGGCCGCCTGCGCCCCCTCCCGCGGCCACCACGGCGAGCTGGCCAGCCGCTTCGCCCAGCGCCTGGTCGAGGTCCTCACCGGCCTGCGCCCGCCCGGCCAGCTGCAGCGGCACACGACCGTCCCGGCCTACCGCCAGCTCACCGCCCTGGCCCGCAGCGGCCCGCTGCGCCCCCGCGGCCGCACCGGCCACCACCGCCTGGGCCGGGTCCACGACTCCGTCCCCGGCCCGGGCGCCCTGGAGGTCTGCGTCCGCGTCGAACTCGGCCCCCGCCACCACATGGTCGCCTTCCGCCTGGAGCAGCACCGCCGCACCGCGCAGTGGCAGTGCGCCGCGGTGGAGGCCCACTGACGGGAAGCACGACAGGGGCGCGGGGAACCGCGCGACCGGCCCGCCACGGAGGTGGCTGGTCGCCAGCGCGGCGGGCTCCGGCTCGGGGGCGGCGGGCTCGGCGAAGTGTTCGAGGTCCACCCCGTGGTCGAGGAACACCGCACGCTCGCCGGTGAG